>NZ_CP095474.1:4643540-4643869 GCF_023614315.1 Streptomyces sudanensis
AGCGCCAGGAGGCCGCCCAGCGCGCCCGCCGCGCCGCCGACGCCCTCGCCGGCCTCGCCCACCGCCTGCGCGNNCNNGCNGGCTGGCAGGTCCGCCTCCGCGAACTCGCCGACGAGGCCGACGAGGCCGAGGCCAGGGCCCGGGCGTGCCTGGAGCGCGCCCGCGCCGCCGACGAGGACCGCCGCGCCGCCCAGCGGGCCGCCGACGACGCCCACCGCACCGCCCGCGCCCCTCTTCCCGAGCGCGCCGAGATCGCCGGAGCCCCCGAGAACCTCCCCGAGGAGAAGCCGGACGGCACCGCCCTCCTCGACGGCGGCGCCCCGCGNCCT
>NZ_CP095474.1:4643874-4648532 GCF_023614315.1 Streptomyces sudanensis
CCCGCCCTCCGCGAGGCGTACCGGGCCGCGTCCCAGCTGTACGAGAAGGTGGGCGTCGGCGCCGACCTGCGCGCCGAGCAGGCCCGCGCCGAGAGCGACGAGGGCGCCGCCCTCGCCGAACTGGACCGCCTCACCAACAAGGTCCGCACCCGCGCCGCCCAGCTCCTCGACGGCCCCGAGGGCGCCGACGGCCCCTCCCGCCAGGCCGCCGCGGCCCGCGCCGAGGCGCTCGTCCAGCTGCTGGAGTCCCGGGCGTCCGAGGCCAGCGAGAAGCTGGGCCGGCTGCGCGGCGAGGCCGAGCGGCTCGCTCCCGCCGACGGCGACGCCCACACCGAACTGCCCGAGCGGCTGGTCCCCTCCGGCGCCGAGCAGGCCCAGGCCCTGCTGCGCACGGCCACCGGCGACCTCGCCGCCCGCACCGACGACCTGGAGACGGCCCGCGCCACCCACGCGCACCTCCAGCGGGCGCACCGCGCCGCCGAGGACGCCGCGGGCGCCTTCGACGAACTGGCCGCGCTCCTGCGCGACCTGCTGCGCGACCAGGCCGAGGACGAGCCGCAGGAGACGCAGCCCCACGCCGGCTCACTGGAGGAGGCCCGCCAGGCCGCCGCCGAGGCCCGGCGCTCCCTGCGCGGCTGCGCCGCCGACCTGTCCGCCGCCGAGACCGCCGTACGGGAGGCGTGCGACGTCCTGGTGCGGCACGCCAACTCCACCCGCTACGAGCAGGTGCGCACCCCGGCACGGCAGCAGATCCGCGAACTGCCCGCGTCCGCGCTGCCGGAGCACGCCGCCCGGTGGGCCGAGGCGTTCGCCCCGCGCCTGCGCGTCCTCACCGACGAACTGGCCCAGCTGGAGCGCAACCGCGACTCGATCGTCGACCGGCTGCGCGGCCTCGTCGAGTCGGCGCTGGCGACGCTCCGCTCCGCCCAGCGGCTCTCCCGCCTCCCCGAGGGGCTCGGCGAGTGGTCGGGCCAGGAGTTCCTCCGCATCCGCTTCGAGGAGCCGGACCAGGCGACGCTCGTCGAGCGCCTGGGCGAGGTCGTCGACGAGGCGACCCGCGCCGCGGTCAGGAAGAACTCCGACCTGCGGCGCGACGGCATGTCCCTGCTGCTGCGCGGCGTCCACGCCGCCCTCCAGCCCAGGGGCGTCGCCGTCGAGATCCTCAAGCCGGACGCGGTGCTGCGCGCCGAGCGCGTTCCCGTCGGGCAGATGGGGGACGTGTTCTCCGGCGGCCAGCTGCTCACCGCCGCCATCGCCCTGTACTGCACCATGGCCGCGCTCCGCAGCAACGACCGGGGCCGCGACCGGCACCGGCACGCCGGCACGCTCTTCCTCGACAACCCCATCGGCCGGGCCAACGCCACCTACCTGCTGGAGCTCCAGCGCGCCGTGGCCGACGCGCTCGGGGTCCAGCTGCTGTACACCACCGGACTGTTCGACACGACGGCGCTCGCGGAGTTCCCGCTGGTGATCAGGTTGCGCAACGACGCGGACCTGAGGGCCGGCCTGAAGTACATCAGCGTCGAGGAACACCTGCGGCCCGGCCTGCCGCAGCCGCCGAGGGAAGGGGAGCCGGCGGTGCACGGCGAGATCACCGCGACCCGCATGTTCAAGCGGGACGCGACCCCGGCGCCCCGGCGGCACGACGCCGGCTGACCGGCCCCGCGGCCGTCACGCCCGGGACAGCTCGCCCCGCCCCGGCATGCCGCGCACCGCCTCCTGTGCCACGTCCCCGGCCGGAGCCTCACCGGCCNGGGACGGNCGGCACCCGCGCGGCGGAAGCGCGCGCCGGCCGCCCGGCGGCCCGCTCCCGCCGCTTGCGTATGCGCGCGGCGTGCCGGGCGGCCCGCCGGGCCGTGCGCCGCTCCCGCCGCAACTGCCGGGCCGTGCTGCTCGGCTCGGACACCACCCCGTACCGCTGCTTCCAGACCTGCCGCGTCACCCACACGTCGAGCACCGACCAGGTCGCCACCACCGTGCTGCCCACGCTGCTCAGCACCAGGGGAAACGCCGACCAGACCCCCGCGAGCGTGAACAGGTACGCCGCGACGGCCTGGATCAGCGTCAGCGCGATGATCAGCCCGGCCCGCACCGCCGCCCTGCGCACCGGATCGGGCAGTCTGCGCCGTCCGACCGGTTCCTCCACCCACAGTTCGCGCCGTCCGGTGCTCATCCGCCGTCCCTCCCCACCGCTCGAACCGACATCAGGGCGACTGCCCGTGCTGAGCGGATCCACGCCGGGAGTCCCCGCCGCCCGTACACATAGACGCGACATCGTGCGGGAAGATTCCCGGAAGGTGTAATTCCAGCCATCCGGCGTAGTGCCGGAAATGACACCTCGTCAGGCGCCTTCTGATACACCCGATTCGCCAACTCCTTTGATACCGGGACAAGCGATGATCAAAAGCATGTGCGGCGGCTGAAAAACGACTGAGTGAACCTTCAGGTCGCCCCGACGACAGTAGTAGGCTCACGCCGTTTGTTGGTGAGTTGATGTGTGCACCTCGCGCCGCGCCGGGCGGCCGGGTGAGCTGGGGGAGGCCATGGGCTTTCGCGGGAAGTCGATCCGCAGGAAGATCGTGGCGCTGCTGCTCGTCCCGCTCCTGTCCCTCATCGGCCTCTGGGGGTTCGCGACCGTCCTCACCGGCCGCGAGGCCGGCCACCTCCTCGAGGTCGGCCAGGTCATGCACAGGATCGGGTACCCCCTGGGAGAGACCGTCCGCGTCATCCAGCAGGAACGCCGCCAGAGCCTCCTCTACCTGGCCGACCCGCGCACCGCCGACGTCCTCGACACCCTGCGCCGCGACCGCGCGGCCACCGACCGGGCCATCGCCTCCATCCGCGCCCGGATCCGCGACCCGCGCCTCGACGACGCCATGCACGGCACCACGGCCCAGCGGCTCGCCCCGCTCCTCGCGGCGTTCGACGGGCTGGCGGCGCTGCGCCACTCGATCGACACCAGAGCCGTCGACCGCCTCCAGGCACTCCGGTTCTACAACCGCCTCATCGACCCCTGCCACACCTTCTTCGTCGACATCCACGCCACCGACAACGTCGAGCTGGAGAAGCAGGGGCGCGCCCTCATCGGTCTCGCCCGCGCGCACGAGATGCTCGCCCGGGAGGACGCCCTGGTGGTCTCCTCGCTGGTCGGGGACCGCCTCACCGCCGAGGAGGTCCGCCTCGTCTCCGACCTCGTCGCCCGCCGCCACCAGCTCTACGAGCTCAGCTTCGAGGTGCTGCCCTCCACCGACCGCGACATCTTCCGCCGGTACTGGAGCAGCCCCGAGACGCAGCCGCTGCGCCAGGCCGAGGAGGCCGTCATCGCCGCCGGGCCCGCCGACGACCCGCGCGCCGTCGACGCCACCCGCTGGGAAGAGGCCGCGAGCACCGTCCTCGCCGGCCTCGTCACCGAGAACCGGCTGGCGGGCGACCGCTACCAGAAGCGCCTCGAACCCGCCGCGTACGGCGTGCTCGCCACGGCGGGCGTCGCCGGCGTCCTCGGCTTCCTCGCCGTCCTGTGCTCCCTCGTCGTCTCCGTGCGCGTGGGCCGCGGCCTCGTCCGCGACCTGACCCGGCTCCGCAAGGAGGCGCAGGACGTCTCGGACCTCAGGCTCCCCAGCGTCATGCGCCGCCTCGCCGCCGGCGAGCACGTCGACGTCGAGACCGAGGTGCCGAAGCTGGAATACGACAAGGACGAGATCGGCCAGGTCGGCAAGGCGCTCAACACCCTCCAGCGGGCCGCCGTCGAAGCCGCCGTCAGGCAGGCCGACATGCGGCGCGGCATCTCCGAGGTCTTCGTCAACCTCGCCCGCCGCAACCAGGTCCTCCTCCACCGCCAGCTCACCCTCCTCGACACGATGGAGCGGCGCACCGAGGACGCCGAGGAACTGGCCGACCTCTTCCGCCTCGACCACCTCACCACCCGCATGCGGCGCCACGCCGAGGGCCTGGTGATCCTCTCCGGGGCCGCGCCCTCCCGGCAGTGGCGCAAACCCGTGCAGCTCATGGACGTGGTCCGGGCGGCGGTCGCGGAGGTCGAGGACTACGAGCGGATCGAGGTCCGCCGCCTTCCGCGCATCGGTGTCGCCGGCCCCGCCGTCGCGGACCTGACCCATCTCATCGCCGAACTCCTCGAGAACGCCACGGCCTTCTCGCCGCCCCACACCGCGGCCCAGGTCCACGGCGAACGCGTCACCAACGGCTTCACCCTGGAGATCCACGACCGGGGCCTCGGCATGTCGCCCGAGGACCTCCTCGACGCGAACCTCCGCCTCGCCGAGACCCCCGAGTTCGAACTGTCCGACACCGACCGGCTGGGCCTCTTCGTCGTCAGCCGCCTCGCCCGGCGCCAGAACGTCCGGGTCTCGCTCCAGCCCTCCCCGTACGGCGGCACCACCGCCGTCGTGTTCATCCCGGCGGCACTGCTCACCGACGCCCCCGAGACGCAGGGCGCGGGGTTCCGGCTGGACCGCAAGACCCCCGACCGCGACGGCGCGGAGGCCCCCGCCCGGCGGACCACGTTCACCCAGGTGTCCTCCGTCCTCGACGGACCGGTCGAACTCGAAGGTCCGCTCGACCTCCTGGGCGACCTGGACGACAACCTCGGCCACGGGGACGACGAGGACGGCGGNCCCCTNGGCCTCTTCCGCTCCNGCCGG
>NZ_CP095474.1:4648539-4648622 GCF_023614315.1 Streptomyces sudanensis
GCCCCGCCGACGCCCCCGCCCGCACCCGCGACCGGCACGAGCGGCACGAGCGGCGGGAGGAACACGACCGGCACGAGNAGACG
>NZ_CP095474.1:4648647-4648752 GCF_023614315.1 Streptomyces sudanensis
CCCCCTGCCCCGCCGCAAGCCGGCCCTCGTCGCCCGCCACGGCCGCCGCGNCGACGTGCCCGACCCGCCTCCCGCGGCCTCGTCGGGCGCGGGGGCGGCCGGGTC
>NZ_CP095474.1:4648810-4653489 GCF_023614315.1 Streptomyces sudanensis
AGTAAGGAGCTCAAGGACCGGGANGACCGGTCCGCCGCCCCAGCCGCCCCCGTGCCCCCCCGGGACACGGAGCGCGACGCCGAACGGGTACGCAACCGCATGGCCGCGATGCAGCGGGGCTGGCAGCGCGCCCGCAGTGAGACAGCACCAGGAACGACACCGGAGGGGGACGGTCGATGACCGCACCGAACACCGCAATACCCAACTCGACCGGCGAGCTCAACTGGCTCCTCGACGAGCTGGTCGACCGGGTGGGCTCCATCCGCAAGGCCCTGGTCCTGTCCAGCGACGGCCTGCCGACGGGCGGCTCGAAGGACCTCAGCCGCGAGGACAGCGAGCACCTCGCGGCCGTCGCGTCCGGCTTCCACAGCCTCGCCAAGGGAGTGGGCCGCCACTTCGACGCGGGCCGGGTCCGCCAGACCGTCGTCGAACTGGACGACGCCTTCCTCTTCGTGACCGCCGCCGGCGACGGCAGCTGCCTCGCGGTCCTCGCGGACTCCGAGTCCGACGTCGGTCTCATCGCCTACGAGATGACGCTCATGGTCAAGCGCGTCGGCGCCCACCTGGCGACCGCCCCCCGGGCCGGTCTGACCACCGGCGGGTGAGGGAGGTGCGATGAGCGAGACAGCGGCCGGGCAGGTACGGCGCGGACGCCGCGCCGGCGACCCGCACCACTGGTTCGACGACGAGGCGGGGCCGGTGGTGCGCCCGTACGCGATGACCCGCGGGCGCACCGCCAGCCCCACCCGTCAGCGGCTCGACCTGATCGCGGTGGTCGTGCCCGAGGCCGCCGCCGACGATCCGGGCCGCGACCAGGCGCTCTCCCCGGAGCACGTGGAGATCGTCGAACGCTGCAGCGAGTTCCCCCGGTCGATCGCCGAGCTGGCCGCCGGGATGGACCTGCCCGTGGGGGTGGTCCGCGTCCTGGTCGGCGATCTCGTCGAGGAGGAACTCGTCCATGTGACCCGTCCCGTTCCGCCGGCCGAGCTGCCGGACGAGAGCATTCTGCGTGAGGTGATCAATGGCCTTCGGGCGCTCTAGCCGCAAGGGTCCGCCACCGGTCGAGCCGGTGACGCTGAAGATCCTGGTCGCGGGCGGGTTCGGGGTGGGCAAGACCACGCTCGTCGGGGCGGTGAGCGAGATCCGGCCGCTGCGCACCGAGGAGAACCTGACCGAGGCGAGCCGGCCGGTCGACGACCTGTCCGGCGTCGAGTCCAAGTCCACGACGACCGTCGCCATGGACTTCGGCCGGATCACCCTCCGCGAGGACCTGGTGCTGTACCTGTTCGGCACGCCCGGGCAGGACCGCTTCTGGTTCCTGTGGGACGAGCTCGCCCAGGGCGCCCTCGGCGCGGTGGTCCTGGTCGACACCCGCCGCCTGGAGGACTCCTTCGCCTGCATCGACTACTTCGAGCGGCGCCGCATACCGTTCGCGGTCGCCGTCAACCGGTTCGAGGGAGTCGAGACCCACCCCGTCGAGGCGGTGCGGGCCGCCCTGGACCTCGACCCGGAGGTGCCGCTGGTGGCGATCGACGCGAGGCTGCGCGAGCCCGTCAAGGAAGCCCTGGTCGCGGTGGTCCGGCACGCGATGACGTTCACGAGGCCGACCCCGCAGCCCGCCGCCACCTGAGGCCCCGGCGGGAAAACCGGCGTACGTGCTCGGGGAACCCCTCCGGCCCGTACGCGCGGTGCCGTCACTTCCGCGGAAGACCCCGGGGCACCTCCGCGGCGGGCCGCGGTCGGCCCGCACCACCCCCGGGCGCGCGGGCCGACCGCGTGCGACGACATGCCGAGGCAACCGAAACCGGCCCCGCGTCCACCGGGTCGTCCGGTGACCGCTCCGCGCGGCCCCGCACGCACCGGCGCGGCACCCGGAGGGACGGCGGGGGAGGGGGGCCCGCCGAGGACGGCGGCACGTCCCGCCACGGGAACCGCCTGCCGGCTCCGCGCCGCTCGGTACAGTGCGGCCCGTGCAGAACACCCATTGCGCCCACTGCGGCACCCCCTTCGCCGACCCCGCCGGGCCCTGGCCCCGCACCTGNCCCGNNTGCCGCGCCGTCACCTACCGCCCNCCCTCCCCGTCGCGGTCGCCCTCCTCCCCGTCACGGGACCGCGGGGCACCGGCCTCGTGGTCGTCACCCGCACCGTCGAACCCGAACGCGGCGGCATCGCCCTCCCCGGCGGCTTCATCGACCACGCCGAGGACTGGCGCCGGGCCGTCGTCCGCGAACTCCGCGAGGAGACCGGCGTCGAGGAGTCCGCCCGCGACGTGTGCCTGGCCGACGCCATGAGCTCGCCCGGCGGCCACCTCCTCCTCTTCGGCCTCCTCCCGGAACGCCCCGCGAGCGCACTGCCGCCCTCCGCCCCCACCGCCGAGACCGCGGGCCACCACGTGCTGCACGCCCCGGAACGCCTCGCCTTCCCCCTGCACACCGAGGCGGCCCGCAAGTGGTTCGCCGGCGCCTACGACCGGCTCCGCACCGCCTGACCGCACTCCTGCGGGCCACGCACCCGCACCCGCCCGGCCGCCACCGCCACGGCGCCCTCCTCCGTCACCCGCTCCACCCGCACCCCGTCACCGTCCCACCGCGACACGTACCGCTCCACCTCGGCCTCCTCCCACCCGTCGCCCGTGTCCCGCACCACGAGTCCGCCGCCCGCCCGGCCCGGCGCCGGCGCCCACACCTCCAGCCCCACCGAGCCGTCCTCCTCCCGCACCGGCACCACCGCGCCCGCCCGCGCCAGCACCGGTATCCGCGACAGCGGCGCGTCCAGCAGCACCTGCCCCGGCCCCTCGTACGCCCGCCCCGTCGCCGTGTCGTACCAGCGGCCCCGCGGCAGCCGCACCGCCCGCCGCTCCGCACCCCGCGCCAGCACCGGCGCCACCAGCAGCGCGTCCCCCAGCAGGAACGCGTCCCCGCAGTCCCGCAGCAGCCGGTCCTCCGGGGCCGCCCACCACAGGGGCCGCACGTAGGGCGCCCCCGTCAGCCGCGCCAGCCGGGCCAGGGTCGTGAAGTACGGACGCAGCCGCTCCCGCTCCCCGAGCGCCGCGCGCGCGTGCTCCAGCACCTCCGGCCCGAACTCCCACGGTTCGCACCGCCCCGCGCCGGCCGCCGCCCGCGTGCGGAACAGCGGAAGCCACGCCCCCAGCTGGAACCACCGCAGGTACAGCTCCGGCGAGGGGCGCCCGCCGGAACCGCCCACGTCCGGCCCCGAGTACGGCACCCCGCACAAGCCCAGGCCCAGTACCAGGGCCAACGAGGCCCGCAGCCCCGGCCAGTCCGCCACCGCGCCCCCGGACCACGCCCCGCCGTACCGCTGCATCCCCGCCCAGCCCGACCGGGAGAGCAGGAACGGCCGCTCCCGCGGCCGCAGCCGCGCCAGCCCCTCGTACCCGGCACGCGCCATCGCCAGCCCGTACACGTTGTGCGCCTCGCGGTGGCCACCGCCCCGGCCCTCCAGGGCGTACCGCGCGGAAGCGGGCAGCGCCACGCCGCCGAAGGGAGCGGACGCCACCGGCTCGTCCCTGTCGTGCCACACCCCCGAGAAGCCCTGCGCCAGCCGCTCCGCGTACAACCCGCCCCACCACTCCCGTACCCGCGGGTCCGTGAAGTCGGGGTACACGCACTCGCCCGNNCGCGCCGTCCCCCGCACCACCCGCCCGCGGGCGTCCCGCACGAACGCGCCCCGCGTCCCCACCCGCGCGCCGCCGTCGTACACCGTCCCGTCCGGCTCCGCCCGCACCGCCGGATCCACGGCCGACACCAGTCGCACCCCCTTCTCCCGCAGCTTCGCCGCCAGGCCCGGCAGGCCCGGGAACCGCTCCCGGCCCGCCGTGGGCACCCGCCGCCCCTCGTGGCGGCCGACCTCCAGGTGCAGCGCCGACAGCGGAAGCCCCCGCTCCGGGTAGCCGGCCGCCACCCGCCGCACCTCCTCGGCGCTCCCGAACCCCCGCCGCGCGTGCTGCGGCCCCAGCGCCCACGCGGGCGGCACCACCGGAGCCCCGGTCAACTGCGCCCATCCGCGCGCGATCCGCGCCGGAGAACCCACCACCACCCAGCAGCGCAGCGGCCCCCCGCTCATCCGCACCTCGCTCAGACCCGGACGGTCGTGCCCCGATCCCGCGCCCTCCGCACCCTCCCGCAGCGACACCCGCCCGTCCCACGTGCTGTCGTAGAACGCCAGGTGGGCCCCCGCGTCCGCGACCACCCACTGCACCGGCATCGTGACGTGCAGCGGATCGGTCCCCGGCCCGAAGGGCCTCCCCGGGTCGGTGTTCCACAGCCGGTACGTCCCGTCCGGCAGCCGCGGCCCCGCCGTCCGCCCCCCGAGCCCGAAGAACCGCGCGTCCGCCGGCACCTCCGACCGCTGCACCCACCGCGCCCCCCCCTCCACCGGCTCCCACCACCGCGGCGGCAGGTCCCGCCGCAGCACCACCCCGCCCGGGGTGCGCACCTCCACCGCCCCGTCGCGCGACACCGAGACCGTCACCCGCTCGGCCACGACCCGCCAACCGCCCTCCGTGTCCGGCTCCAGCACCACCCGCGCGTCCGGCTCCGGCGCCCCGCCCGCCAGCGCGTACGACGGCGACGGCTCCGCCCCGTCCCACCCCCAGAACACCGCGGACCCGCCGGTCACGCACACCCGCAGCTCGGACCGCGCGAACCGCACGATCCCCC
>NZ_CP095474.1:4653508-4664174 GCF_023614315.1 Streptomyces sudanensis
CCACCACCCGCCCCGGCACCCGGGCCCGCTCCGGGCCCCGCCGCGGCAGCCCCGCGGCGTCAGCCCCGCGGTGCCGCCACACCGAACGCAGGGCCCGCGCCCCCCGGACCCTGCCGAACACCCACATCGAACGCACCAGCTCACGACCTTCCATGTCGATCACCCTGCCACCCGCCGAGGCGCGTACGTGAGGCGTTCAACCACCGTTCACCTGGGGGGAGATCACATGTTCAGCCCGCCGACCGCGAAGAGGGGGAGCTGGTGCGAAACACGCTCCCATGGCATCGTCCCTGTCAGCCGCGTCACGCGCACACCCAGCCCGTGCGCGGGACACACGCAGATCCGCGTACAGCCAGGGAGCACACCCCATGACATCGACGTCAGCGACAGCGCACTCCGAGCCGCCGGAGCCGCTCTGGCAGCCGGACCGGGACCGCATCGCCTCCGCCGCGGTCACCCGCTTCCAGGCCTGGGCGGCGGAGCGCCACGGAGCCCCCGCGGGCGGCGGGTACCCGGCGCTCCACCGCTGGTCCGTCGACCACCTCGACACCTTCTGGCAGGCCGTCGCCGAGTGGTTCGACGTCCGCTTCGGCACCCCCGGCACACGGGTGCTGGGCGACCGCGCCATGCCCGGCGCCCAGTGGTTCCCCGGAGCCACCCTCAACTACGCCGAGCACGCCCTGCGCGCCGCCGACGAGCGCCCCGACGCCCCCGCGCTGCTCCACGTCGACGAGACCCACGAGCCGACGCCCGTCACCTGGGCCGAACTCCGCCGCCAGGTCGCCGCCCTCGCCGCCGAGCTGCGCGCCCTCGGCGTGCGCCCCGGCGACCGCGTCAGCGGCTACCTGCCCAACATCCCGCAGGCCACCGCCGCCCTCCTCGCCACCGCCGCCGTCGGCGGCGTCTGGACCTCCTGCGCCCCCGACTTCGGCGCCCGCAGCGTCCTCGACCGCTTCCAGCAGGTCGAACCCGTCGTCCTGTTCACCGTCGACGGCTACCGCTACGGCGGCAAGGAGCACGACCGCCGCGACACCGTCGCCGAGCTCCGCCGCGAACTGCCCACGCTCCGCGCGGTCGTCCACATCCCCCTCCTCGGCACCGACGCGCCCGAGGGCGCCCTGGAGTGGGACGCCCTCACCTCGGGCGCCGCCGCCCCCCGGTACGAGCAGGTCCCCTTCGACCACCCGCTGTGGATCCTCTACTCCTCCGGGACCACCGGCCTGCCCAAGGCCATCGTCCAGTCCCAGGGCGGCATCCTCCTCGAGCACTTCAAGCAGCTGGGCCTCCACTGCGACCTCGGCCCCGACGACGTGTTCTTCTGGTACACCTCCACCGGCTGGATGATGTGGAACTTCCTCGTCTCCGGCCTCCTCACCGGCACCACCGTCGTCCTCTACGACGGCAGCCCCGGCCACCCCGCCGTCGACGCCCAGTGGCGCGTCGCCGAACGCACCGGGGCCACCCTCTACGGCACCTCCGCCGCCTACGTCATGGCCTGCCGCAAGGCCGGCGTCCACCCCTCCCGCGACCACGACCTGTCCAGGATCAAGTGCGTCGCCACCACCGGGTCGCCCCTTCCGCCCGACGGCTTCCGCTGGCTCCACGACGAGTTCGCCGAGAACGGCGCCGACCTGTGGATCGCCTCCGTCAGCGGCGGCACCGACGTGTGCAGCTGCTTCGCCGGAGCCGTCCCCACCCTCCCCGTCCACATCGGCGAGCTCCAGGCCCCCTGCCTGGGCACCGACCTCCAGGCGTGGGACCCCCAGGGCAAGCCCCTGGTCGGCGAGGTCGGCGAACTCGTCGTCACCAACCCCATGCCGTCCATGCCGATCCACTTCTGGAACGACCCGGACGGCAGCCGCTACCACGACAGCTACTTCGACACCTACCCCGGCGTCTGGCGCCACGGGGACTGGATCACCCTCACCGACCGCGGCTCCGTCGTCATCCACGGCCGCTCCGACTCCACCCTCAACCGGCAGGGCGTCCGCATGGGCAGCGCCGACATCTACGAAGCCGTCGAACGCCTCCCCGAGATCAAGGAGTCCCTCGTCATCGGCCTGGAGGAGCCCGACGGCGGCTACTGGATGCCCCTCTTCGTCCACCTCGCCGACGGCGCCGTCCTCGACGACGCCCTGACCGAGCGCGTCAAGCGGACCATCCGCGCCGAACTCTCGCCCCGCCACGTCCCCGACGAGATCATCGAGGTCCCCGGCGTCCCCCACACCCTCACCGGGAAGCGCATCGAGGTCCCCGTCAAGCGGCTCCTCCAGGGCACCCCCCTCGACAAGGCGGTCAACCCCGGCTCCGTCGACGACCTCGACCTCCTCCGCTTCTACGAGGACCTCGCCCGCCGGCGCGCCCAGCGCCCCGCCAACTGACCGGCCCGCCGTCACTGTCAGTCCCCCTGGTTACTCTGAGTGAGCATCGAGTAGCAGCCGACCACCAGGGGGACCGATGGCACACACGACCCGCACCACAGCCCTGCGGCAGGCCCTGCGCCGCGAAGCACCGGCCACACTCGGCCTCCTCACCGACGCACGGGACTTCGCGGCCATGCGCCGGTACCGCACCTTCACCTTCGACGACCACCCCACCTACCTCCGCGAGGTCGAACACCTCCTCAAGACCCTCGCCGCCGACGGCACCCACACCACCGTCACCCTCTTCGACCCCGAGGAGTACGCCGCCTACTGCGCCGAGACCGGCCTCGACCCCGACACCCGGGCCGGCCGCACCCGGTACACCGCCGAGATCGCCGCCAGAGGCGTCCGCGTCCCCTACACCGGGCAGCCCGTCGACGAGCTCGTACCCCTCCTGGTCGACGCCGCCGTGCGCCACGCCACCCAGCAGTACGCGACCCTCCTCCTCGACGACGCCGGCCGCTGCGCCGACTGCGGCGAGGACATCGGCCGCGCGGCCTTCGAACAGGCGTCCCGCGCCGTCCTGCGCCTCCTCGACGAGGCGGGACCCGGCGCACACCAACTCGTCTGCAGCATCCCCGCCGCCGACGACCAGCTCCTGGCCGCCCTGCGCACCGACCGCTCGGCCCCCGAGCCCGCCCGCCTCGACTCCGCCGAGGGCACGGCGTTCCTCACCGTCCTCGCCGCCGGCATCGCCCGCGCCACCCCGGGCGGACTGGTCCTGCGCACCAGCACCCCGGGCGCCCCCGACCGCCTCCACGGCTGGCGCCTCGACCACGGCCGCCTCGTCCCCCTCACCGAGGCCGAGGTCTTCAACGCCTACTGCACCGACGCCGACACCGGAGATCCCCTCCCACCCGAACCGGGCGTCGAGTACCGCGCCGGCTTCGACCTCGCCCCCGACGACGGCCGCCCCACCCACCACTGACCGCACCCCGCCACCGACCGGGGGAACGCGAAAGGGCCCTCCCGCACGCGGAAGGGCCCCACCCCCGGCGCACCGGCCTCATTCGCCGGACAGCACCGCCCGCACGGCGATCCGCGCGCCCTCCGCCGAGTCGGCCGCGCGCGCCGCGGCGGCCGCCCGCTCGCACTGCGCGAGCGTGTACCTCGCCAGTACCGCCCGCACACGGGGGATCGACGCCGCACCCATCGACAGGGAGGAGACGCCCAGACCCACCAGCACACAGGCCAGCAGAGGGTCGGCCGCGGCCTCACCGCACACACCGCATCCCCTGCCCTCGGCACGCGCCGCCCCGGCCGCCGCCGCGACCAGGTCCAGCAGCGCCGGCTGCCACGGGTCCTGGAACCGCGACACCGCGCCCACCTGCCGGTCCGCCGCGAACGCGTACTGCGCCAGATCGTTCGTGCCCAACGACAGGAACCCGACCTCCTGCAGGATCGACCGCGCCCGCAACGCCGCCGCGGGGATCTCGACCATCGCGCCGCACCCGGCCCCCAGCCCCGCCTCGCGGCACGCCTCCGCGAACGCCCTCGCGTCCGCCCGGTCCGCCACCATCGGCGCCATGACCTCCAGGCGGACCGGCAGCCCCTCGGCCGCCTCCGCCAGCGCGGCAAGCTGCGCCCGCAGCACTTCGGGGCGGTCCAGCAGCGCCCGCAGCCCCCGTACGCCGAGCGCCGGGTTCGGCTCGTCCGCCGGCGACAGGAACGCCAGCGGCTTGTCCGCACCCGCGTCCAGCACCCGCACGACGACCCGCCCCCCGGGGAAGGCCTCCAGTACCTCCCGGTACGCCCCGACCTGCCGTTCTCCGGACGGCGCCCGCCCACCGTCCTCCAGGAACAGCAGCTCCGTACGGAACAGCCCGACCCCCTCGGCTCCGACGGCCACCGCCGCCGGCACGTCCGCCGGGCCGCCGACGTTCGCCAGCAGCGGCACCCGGTGCCCGTCCGACGTCGCGCCCGGCCCGGCCGACCCCGCCAGGACGGCCTCGCGCTCCCGCCCGACCCGCTCCAGCTCGGCACGCCTCGCGCCACGCGGTTCGACGAAGACCTCACCCGTGCCGCCGTCCACCGCGACCACGGTGCCCTCCGCCAGATCGCACGCCCCGGGCAGCGCCACCACCGCCGGCACACCGAGTGCCCGTGCCAGGATCGCGCTGTGACTGGTCGGCCCGCCCTCCTCGGTCACGAAGCCGAGCACCAGCGACGGATCCAGCAGCGCCGTGTCGGCCGGCGCCAGATCGCGCGCGACCAGTACGTACGGCTCACCGGTGTCCGGCACCCCCGGCATCGGCACACCCAGCAGCCGCGCCACGATCCGGTTCCGTACGTCGTCGAGGTCCGCGACCCGTCCCGCCAGGTACTCCCCGGCGCCCGCCAGCAGCGTCCGGTACGCGGCGAACGCGTCGTACACGGCCCGCTCGGCGGTCGAGCCCACGGCGACACGCCGCTCCACGTCCGCCATCAGCTCGGGGTCCTGCGCCATCAGGGCCTGCGCCTCGAGAACGTGCTGGGCCTCCCCGCCGACCAGGTTGCCCCGTGCCGTCAGGTCGGCCGCCACCGCATCGACGGCCCGACGGGCGCGTTTCTGCTCCCGCTCTGTCTCCTCGGCGGGAATCCGCCTGGCAGGCGGTTCCAGTACCGCCGTGCCCATGTGTCGCACCTCGCCGATCGCCACACCGTGGCTCACGCCGAGACCGCGCAGCGTTGTCTCCATCTCCACCCGTCTCCGATCGAGCGGCGGCAGGCGCCGTCGCCTGAGGAACATCCCGTTCGACACCACCGCGCGGACGGCGGTGGCCTCACTCCCAGACGAAGAGCGTCTCGCCGGCCTCCAGTTCGCCGTCCTCGCGCAGCCCACCGAGGGCGTCCGCGGCGGCGTCCAAGGCGACGACCGGGCAGACCGGAGACTTTCCGGCCTCCTCCACGGCGGCCGGACTCCAGCGGACGATCCCCTGGCCGCGCGTGACGGCGTCGCCCTTCTCCACGAGCAGTTCGAAGCCCTCACCGCCGAGCTGGACGGTGTCGATGCCGAGGTGGGTGAGCACCCCGCGCCCCCCGGCGTCGACGATCACGAAGGCATGCGGGTGGAGCGAGGCCACGACCCCGTCGACGGGTGCGACGGCCGTCGCCGGCTCGCGCACCGGGTCGATGGCGGTGCCCGGACCGACCATGGCGCCGGAGAACACCGGGTCGGGTACGGCGGCGAGCCCGACGGCGTGCCCGGCGAGGGGCGATGTCACGATGGTCATCAAAGGCCTCCCAAGGGGCGAGTTCGAACACACCCGTCACTGTGCGTGTCGGAAAGTATGCTCTTCGGAGCGTATGCCACGAACAGTGCCGGGCTCGTGCGAGAGGCTCCGATCGGGGGCTTCCGGGCCGTAGAGGCGATTTGCCTCGACTGGCGGGCAGGAGTAATGTCGTAGGCCTGCTCGGCGCCCGGCCCCATGTGGTCGAGGTGGGGCAGCGACCCGCCAGGGCGGGATCCTCAGCGGTCTACACCGGAATTGGCTCGCATTTTCATGTGGCCGGACGAAGGTGTGGTCAGAGGATCGGAAAGCCCCTGGTAGAGTCGGAATCGCCGGAAAGGGAAACGCGAAAGCGGAGAACGGCCCGGCGGCCCGCTCCAGCGGGTGGCGGAGACGGAAAACGGATCTGCTAGTCTGGAGAAACCGAAGGGAAAGCGCCCGGAGGAAAGCCCACGGAAGGTTTCGGTGGGTGAGTACGAAGGAAGCGTTCGTTCCTTGAGAACTCAACAGCGTGCCAAAAATCAACGCCAGATATGTTGATAACCCCGTCTCTGCAGGGATCTGCGGGGATGTGGTTCCTTTGAAGAACACAGCGAGGATGCTGAGGACCGGGGGGATCATTCCTTTCCCCGGTTCCGCTCGACGCGAGTGGTTCGCCCCGATCACGGGGAGACATTCACGGAGAGTTTGATCCTGGCTCAGGACGAACGCTGGCGGCGTGCTTAACACATGCAAGTCGAACGATGAACCCGCTTCGGTGGGGGATTAGTGGCGAACGGGTGAGTAACACGTGGGCAATCTGCCCTGCACTCTGGGACAAGCCCTGGAAACGGGGTCTAATACCGGATACGACCGCTTCGGGCATCCGATGGCGGTGGAAAGCTCCGGCGGTGCAGGATGAGCCCGCGGCCTATCAGCTTGTTGGTGAGGTAACGGCTCACCAAGGCGACGACGGGTAGCCGGCCTGAGAGGGCGACCGGCCACACTGGGACTGAGACACGGCCCAGACTCCTACGGGAGGCAGCAGTGGGGAATATTGCACAATGGGCGCAAGCCTGATGCAGCGACGCCGCGTGAGGGATGACGGCCTTCGGGTTGTAAACCTCTTTCAGCAGGGAAGAAGCGCAAGTGACGGTACCTGCAGAAGAAGCGCCGGCTAACTACGTGCCAGCAGCCGCGGTAATACGTAGGGCGCAAGCGTTGTCCGGAATTATTGGGCGTAAAGAGCTCGTAGGCGGCTTGTCGCGTCGGATGTGAAAGCCCGGGCTTAACTCCGGGTCTGCATTCGATACGGGCAGGCTAGAGTGTGGTAGGGGAGATCGGAATTCCTGGTGTAGCGGTGAAATGCGCAGATATCAGGAGGAACACCGGTGGCGAAGGCGGATCTCTGGGCCATTACTGACGCTGAGGAGCGAAAGCGTGGGGAGCGAACAGGATTAGATACCCTGGTAGTCCACGCCGTAAACGTTGGGAACTAGGTGTTGGCGACATTCCACGTCGTCGGTGCCGCAGCTAACGCATTAAGTTCCCCGCCTGGGGAGTACGGCCGCAAGGCTAAAACTCAAAGGAATTGACGGGGGCCCGCACAAGCAGCGGAGCATGTGGCTTAATTCGACGCAACGCGAAGAACCTTACCAAGGCTTGACATATACCGGAAACGGCCAGAGATGGTCGCCCCCTTGTGGTCGGTATACAGGTGGTGCATGGCTGTCGTCAGCTCGTGTCGTGAGATGTTGGGTTAAGTCCCGCAACGAGCGCAACCCTTGTTCTGTGTTGCCAGCATGCCCTTCGGGGTGATGGGGACTCACAGGAGACTGCCGGGGTCAACTCGGAGGAAGGTGGGGACGACGTCAAGTCATCATGCCCCTTATGTCTTGGGCTGCACACGTGCTACAATGGCCGGTACAAAGAGCTGCGAAGCCGTGAGGCGGAGCGAATCTCAAAAAGCCGGTCTCAGTTCGGATTGGGGTCTGCAACTCGACCCCATGAAGTCGGAGTTGCTAGTAATCGCAGATCAGCATTGCTGCGGTGAATACGTTCCCGGGCCTTGTACACACCGCCCGTCACGTCACGAAAGTCGGTAACACCCGAAGCCGGTGGCCCAACCCCTTGTGGGAGGGAGCTGTCGAAGGTGGGACTGGCGATTGGGACGAAGTCGTAACAAGGTAGCCGTACCGGAAGGTGCGGCTGGATCACCTCCTTTCTAAGGAGCACTTCTCACCTGGTTCCCTTCGGGGGCCGGGTCAGGGGCCAGTACATCGGCGCACGTCCGATGCTGGTTGCTCATGGGTGGAACGTTGATTAGTCGGCAGGTGTGACCGGTTCGGTCTTTCTAGTACTGCTCGTGAGAGCGTGGAACGGAAGGGGTGAGCGGCAGTCTGTCGGGCGCGCTGTTGGGTGTCTGAGGGTGCGGGCGTGTGCTCGTGGCCTTCGGTACGCCGGCCCCAGTGAACTCCGGACGTTCGGTCCGGGGGTGGTGGGTGGCTGGTCGTTGCTTGAGAACTGCACAGTGGACGCGAGCATCTGTGGCCAAGTTTTTAAGGGCGCACGGTGGATGCCTTGGCACCAGGAACCGATGAAGGACGTGGGAGGCCGCGATAGTCCCCGGGGAGCCGTCAACCAGGCTGTGATCCGGGGGTTTCCGAATGGGGAAACCCGGCAGTCGTCATGGGCTGTCACCCATGCCTGAACACATAGGGCATGTGGAGGGAACGAGGGGAAGTGAAACATCTCAGTACCCTCAGGAAGAGAAAACAACCGTGATTCCGGGAGTAGTGGCGAGCGAAACCGGATGAGGCCAAACCGTATGCGTGTGAGACCCGGCAGGGGTTGCGCATGCGGGGTTGTGGGATCTCTCTTTCACGGTCTGCCGGCCGTGAGACGAGTCAGAAACCGTATGGGTAGGCGAAGGACATGCGAAAGGTCCGGCGTAGAGGGTAAGACCCCCGTAGTCGAAACTCATGCGGCTCGTTGGAGAGACACCCAAGTAGCACGGGGCCCGAGAAATCCCGTGTGAATCTGGCGGGACCACCCGCTAAGCCTAAATATTCCCTGGTGACCGATAGCGGATAGTACCGTGAGGGAATGGTGAAAAGTACCGCGGGAGCGGAGTGAAATAGTACCTGAAACCGTGTGCCTACAAGCCGTGGGAGCGTCGGGGCCTTCGGGCCCTCGTGACTGCGTGCCTTTTGAAGAATGAGCCTGCGAGTTTGCGGTGTGTTGCGAGGTTAACCCGTGTGGGGAAGCCGTAGCGAAAGCGAGTCCGAATAGGGCGGTGTAGTAGCGCGCTCAAGACCCGAAGCGGAGTGATCTAGCCATGGGCAGGTTGAAGCGGAGGTAAGACTTCGTGGAGGACCGAACCCACCAGGGTTGAAAACCTGGGGGATGACCTGTGGTTAGGGGTGAAAGGCCAATCAAACTCCGTGATAGCTGGTTCTCCCCGAAATGCATTTAGGTGCAGCGTCGTGTGTTTCTTGCCGGAGGTAGAGCACTGGATAGGCGATGGGCCCTACCGGGTTACTGACCTTAGCCAAACTCCGAATGCCGGTAAGTGAGAGCGCGGCAGTGAGACTGTGGGGGATAAGCTCCATGGTCGAGAGGGAAACAGCCCAGAGCATCGACTAAGGCCCCTAAGCGTACGCTAAGTGGGAAAGGATGTGGAGTCGCAGAGACAACCAGGAGGTTGGCTTAGAAGCAGCCACCCTTGAAAGAGTGCGTAATAGCTCACTGGTCAAGTGATTCCGCGCCGACAATGTAGCGGGGCTCAAGCGTACCGCCGAAGTCGTGTCATTGCAGCATGAGGGCCAACGCCCGCTGTGATGGGTAGGGGAGCGTCGTGTGCCGGGTGAAGCAGCCGTGGAAGCGAGTTGTGGACGGTTCACGAGTGAGAATGCAGGCATGAGTAGCGATACACACGTGGGAAACGTGTGCGCCGATTGACTAAGGGTTCCTGGGTCAAGCTGATCTGCCCAGGGTAAGTCGGGACCTAAGGCGAGGCCGACAGGCGTAGTCGATGGACAACCGGTTGATATTCCGGTACCCGCTTTGAAGCGCCAGCGCTGAACCCAGCGATGCTAAGCCCGTGAAGCCGTCGTGTGCGTCTTCGGACAAGCACGGAGTGGTGGAGCCGGTGGCCCAGACTGGTAGTAGGTGAGCGATGGGGTGACGCAGGAAGGTAGTCCAGCCCGGGCGGTGGTTGTCCCGGGGTAAGGGTGTAGGCCGTGTGGTAGGCAAATCCGTCACACATTGAAGGTTGAGACCTGATGCCGAGCCGATTGTGGCGAAGTGGATGATCCTATGCTGTCGAGAAAAGCCTCTAGCGAGTTTCATGGCGGCCCGTACCCTAAACCGACTCAGGTGGTCAGGTAGAGAATACCGAGGCGTTCGGGTGAACTATGGTTAAGGAACTCGGCAAAATGCCCCCGTAACTTCGGGAGAAGGGGGGCCACGTCTGGTGACGAGTCTTGCACTCCGAGCTGGGGGTGGCCGCAGAGACCAGCGAGAAGCGACTGTTTACTAAAAACACAGGTCCGTGCGAAGCCGTAAGGCGAGGTATACGGACTGACGCCTNCCNGTGCTGGAACGTTAAGGGGACCGGTTAGCCTGGATTCGTCCGGGCGAAGCTGAGAACTTAAGCGCCAGTAAACGGCGGTGGTAACTATAACCATCCTAAGGTAGCGAAATTCCTTGTCGGGTAAGTTCCGACCTGCACGAATGGCGTAACGACTTCTCGACTGTCTCAACCATAGGCCCGGTGAAATTGCACTACGAGTAAAGATGCTCGTTTCGCGCAGCAGGACGGAAAGACCCGGGACCTTTACTACAGTTTGATATTGGTGTTCGGTTCGGCTTGTGTAGGATAGGTGGGAGACTGTGAAGCCGTGACGCCAGTCATGGTGGAGTCGCCGTTGAAATACCACTCTGGTCGTGCTGGATGTCTAACCTGGGTCCGTGATCCGGATCAGGGACAGTGTCTGATGGGTAGTTTAACTGGGGCGGTTGCCTCCTAAAGGGTAACGGAGGCGCCCAAAGGTC
>NZ_CP095474.1:4664179-4664329 GCF_023614315.1 Streptomyces sudanensis
GCCTGGTTGGCAATCAGGTGTTGAGTGTAAGTGCACAAGGGAGCTTGACTGTGAGACCGACGGGTCGAGCAGGGACGAAAGTCGGGACTAGTGATCCGGCGGTGGCTTGTGGAAGCGCCGTCGCTCAACGGATAAAAGGTACCCTGGTCT
>NZ_CP095474.1:4664348-4684989 GCF_023614315.1 Streptomyces sudanensis
AAGAGTCCATATCGACGGGATGGTTTGGCACCTCGATGTCGGCTCGTCGCATCCTGGGGCTGGAGTCGGTCCCAAGGGTTGGGCTGTTCGCCCATTAAAGCGGTACGCGAGCTGGGTTTAGAACGTCGTGAGACAGTTCGGTCCCTATCCGCTGTGCGCGTAGGAATATTGAGAAGGGCTGTCCCTAGTACGAGAGGACCGGGACGGACGAACCTCTGGTGTGCCAGTTGTCCTGCCAAGGGCATGGCTGGTTGGCTACGTTCGGGAGGGATAACCGCTGAAAGCATCTAAGCGGGAAGCCTGCTTCGAGATGAGTGTTCCCACCTCCTTGGAGAGGGTAAGGCTCCCAGTAGACGACTGGGTTGATAGGCCGGATATGGAAGCCCAGTGATGGGTGGAGTTGACCGGTACTAATAGGCCGAGGGCTTGTCCTCAGTTGCTCGCGTCCACTGTGTCAGTTCTGAAGTAACGAACTCCCCCCTTGTGTGGGCCGGTCGAGTTCATATCTTCATAGTGTTTCGGTGGTCATAGCGTTAGGGAAACGCCCGGTTACATTCCGAACCCGGAAGCTAAGCCTTTCAGCGCCGATGGTACTGCAGGGGGGACCCTGTGGGAGAGTAGGACACCGCCGAACAATTCTTCGGGAAAGCCCCGCACCTCATGGTGCGGGGCTTTCCTGTTTTCCTTTTCCAGGATCTCTGCTGCTGCATCCACCCCCTGTACGAGCCGGCCCGCGCTGGCGGTAGGGTCGGGAGGCAGTACCGGCACGTTCCCACAGGAGGCCCTCGGGTGGAGGTTCAGGAGACCCGCGTTCAGACGGATCGGGTGCTCACCATCCCCAACATCCTGAGCATGGCCCGGCTCGTCGGTGTACCGCTCTTCCTGTGGCTCATCCTCCGCCCCGAATTCGGCGGCCCCAACAGCGACGGCTGGGCCCTCCTGGTCCTCGCACTGAGCGGTGTCAGCGACTACCTCGACGGCAAGCTCGCCCGGCAGTGGAACCAGATCAGCAGCCTCGGCCGCATCCTGGATCCCGCGGCCGACCGTCTGTACATCCTGTCCACACTCCTCGGGTTGACCTGGCGCGACATCCTCCCCCTCTGGCTCACGGCGGTGCTCCTGGCCCGCGAGGTGATGTTGCTGGTGATGGTCGGAATCCTCCGACGCCACGGTTATCCGCCGCCCCAGGTGAACTTCCTCGGCAAGGCCGCCACCTTCAACCTCATGTACGCGTTCCCCTTGCTGCTGCTCAGCGACGGAAGCACGTGGCTTGCGTCACTCGCTGAAGTTTTCGGGTGGGCCTTCGCCGGATGGGGTACAACTCTCTACTGGTGGGCAGGGATCCTCTACGTGATCCAGGTCCGCCGACTTGTCAAGGTGGAAACCGCAGCCGAATGACCCTGCCTTCCCGCGCCTCACGGCGACACCGACACGACGGAATGTCGGTAAGGCCGCTGCGAAAGGCGGGGGGAATCGGCCAGATCGTCGTCTCTGCAAGGAGGACGCTTCCGACATGAAGGCCGTCGTGATGGCCGGGGGCGAAGGCACCAGACTTCGCCCCATGACCTCGAGCATGCCCAAGCCGCTCCTTCCGGTCGCCAACCGGCCGATCATGGAGCACGTACTGCGCCTGCTCAAAAGGCACGGGCTCACCGAGACCGTCGTAACCGTGCAGTTCCTCGCGTCGCTCGTCAAGAACTACTTCGGTGACGGCGAAGACCTCGGAATGGAGCTCACCTACGCCCACGAGGAGAAGCCACTCGGCACCGCCGGCAGCGTCAAGAACGCCGAAGAGGCACTGAAGGACGACGCGTTCCTGGTCATCTCCGGAGACGCCCTCACCGACTTCGACCTGACCAAGCTCATCGCCTTCCACAAGGAGAAGGGCGCCCTGGTCACGGTCTGCCTGACGCGCGTGCCGAACCCCCTGGAGTTCGGCATCACCATCGTCGACGACGAAGGCCGAGTCGAGCGGTTCCTCGAGAAGCCCACCTGGGGACAGGTGTTCTCCGACACCGTCAACACGGGCATCTACGTCATGGAGCCCGAGGTCTTCGACTACGTCCAGCCCGACGTTCCCGTCGACTGGTCCGGTGACGTCTTCCCGCAGCTGATGAAGGAGGGCAAGCCGGTCTACGGCTACGTCGCCGAGGGCTACTGGGAGGACGTCGGCACCCACGAGAGCTACGTCAAGGCCCAGGCCGACATCCTCGAGGGCAAGGTCGACGTCGAAGTCGACGGCTTCGAGATCTCCCCCGGCGTCTGGGTCGCCGAAGGCGCCGAGGTCCACCCCGACGCGGTCCTGCGCGGGCCCGTCTACATCGGCGACTACGCCAAGGTCGAAGCCGGCGCCGAGATCCGCGAGCACACCGTCGTCGGATCCAACGTGGTCGTGAAGAGCGGCGCCTTCCTCCACAAGGCGGTCGTCCACGACAACGTCTACATCGGGCCGCACAGCAACCTGCGCGGCTGCGTCATCGGCAAGAACACCGACATCATGCGGGCCGCCCGTATCGAGGACGGCGCCGTCATCGGCGACGAGTGCCTCGTCGGCGAGGAGTCGATCGTCCAGGGGAACGTCCGCGTCTACCCCTTCAAGACGATCGAGGCCGGTGCCTTCGTCAACACCTCCGTCATCTGGGAGTCCCGCGGCCAGGCCCACCTCTTCGGCGCGCGCGGGGTCTCCGGCATCCTCAACGTCGAGATCACCCCCGAACTCGCCGTCCGGCTCGCCGGAGCCTACGCCACCACCCTGAAGAAGGGCGCGACCGTCACCACGGCCCGCGACCACTCCCGGGGCGCGCGGGCCCTGAAGCGGGCCGTGATCTCCGCCCTGCAGGCCAGTGCCATCGACGTGCGGGACCTGGAGAACGTACCCCTGCCGGTGGCACGCCAGCAGACCGCGCGCGGCAGCGCCGGCGGCATCATGATCCGGACCACTCCCGGTGTGCCGGACTCCGTCGACATCATGTTCTTCGACGAACGGGGTGCCGACCTGTCCCAGGCCGGGCAGCGGAAGCTCGACCGCGTCTACGCGCGCCAGGAGTACCGCAGGGCCTTCCCCGGTGAGATCGGGGACCTCAGTTTCCCGTCGAGCGTCTTCGACCAGTACACCGGGGCGCTCTTGCGCAGCGTCGACACCACCGGTGTCGCCGAGGCGGGGCTCAAGATCGTCGTCGACGCGTCCAACGGCAGTGCGGGGCTCGTCCTGCCCAGCCTCCTCGGCCGGCTCGGCGTCGACTCGCTGACGATCAACCCCGGTCTCGACGAGTCGCGCCCCACCGAGTCCGCCGACTCCCGCCGGGCCGGGCTCGTGCGGCTCGGTGAGATCGTGGCGTCCGCGCGGGCCGCGTTCGGCGTGCGGTTCGACACCGTGGGCGAACGGCTGTCGCTCGTGGACGAACGCGGCCGGATCATCGAGGACGACCGTGCGCTGCTCGTCATGCTCGACCTGGTCGCGGCCGAGCGGCGCAGTGGCCGCGTCGCCCTGCCGGTCACGACCACCCGGATCGCCGAGCAGGTCGCCGCGTACCACGGCACCCGGGTCGACTGGACGACCACCTCGCCGGACGACCTGACCCGGGTCGGGCGCGAGGAGTCCACCATCTTCGGCGGGGACGGGCGGGGCGGGTTCATCGTTCCCGAGTTCAGCAGCGTCTTCGACGGGACGGCCGCGTTCGTGCGGCTCATCGGTCTCGTCGCACGCACCCAGCTCACCCTCAGCCAGATCGACGCGCGCATCCCCCGCGCCCATGTGCTGCGGCGGGACCTGGCGACGCCGTGGGCCGTCAAGGGACTGGTCATGCGGCGGGTCGTCGAGGCCGCCGGCGACCGGCACGTCGACACCACCGACGGGGTACGGGTCGTGGAAGCGGACGGCCGGTGGGTGCTCGTCCTGCCCGACCCGGCCGAGGCTGTCACCCACCTGTGGGCGGAAGGCCCTGACGACGAGTCCGCCCAGGCGCTTCTCGACGAGTGGGCCGCAGTGGTGGACAGCGCCGGGCGCTGACCCCCCCGGCCCCACTGGTGCGCCGGACCGATCGTACGACCGCGTCCGGCGCACCGGTGGGGCCATTCGGCGGTAGCGGCTCCGACATGCGACGATGTGCGGCATGTCGCAGCAGCCCCCCGTTCGGAGCACAGGTTCCCCGCCTCCGCGTCCCGACGCGTCGATGTCGCTGCTGACCAACGTCATGGACCACGCCCTCGACGACGGGTACGCGGAGGCGACCGCCCGCCGCGCCGCCGAGGGCGGTGGTCTGCCCCGTACGCTGCGCGCCAGACTGGGCCTTGCCGCCGGGCTCGTCCTCGCGGCGGCCGTCGTCACGCTCGGCGCCGCCCAGACGCGGGTGTCGGCGCCCGTCGTGGCCAAGGAGCGCGAGGAACTCATCGACCGGATCCAGGACGAGACGACCGCCGTGGACGGTCTGGAGAAGGACATCGAGGAACTGCGCGCCGAGGTCGGGGACCGGCAGCGTGCGGCGCTCCAGGAGCACGGCGGTGACCGCGGCGGCCTCGTGGCGCTGCTGTCGGGCGCGACCGAGGTGACCGGCCCGGGGATCAGGCTCGTCGTCGACGACGCGAAGGGCGCGGCGGAGGGCGGTGGTGGTCCGCGTGAGAGCAGCGGATTCGCCGACACCGGCCGGGTGCGCGACCGGGACATGCAGCGGATCGTGAACGGGCTGTGGCAGGCCGGGGCGGAGGCCGTCGCGATCAACGGCCAGCGGTTGACCGCCCTGTCCGCGATCAGGGCGGCCGGTGACGCCATACTGGTCGACAACAGACCGCTCGTACCGCCGTACACGGTGCTCGCGGTGGGGGACCGCAAGCGGCTCGGCGGCCGGTTCCAGGACAGTGCGGACGGCCGCTACCTGGACGTGCTGGAGAAGAACTTCGGCATCCGCAGCCGGATCTCCGCCCAGGACCGCGTGCGCCTGCCGGCGGCGCCAAGCCTGATCGTACGCACAGCACAGCCGAGGACCTCCGGACCCGGGACGGGTGGCGGGCAGGGCACGGCCGACACAGGGAAGGGCACATCGTGATCGCCGTACTGGGCCTCGTCGTGGGAGTCGTGGTCGGACTGTTGATCCGGCCCGAGGTTCCGGCGGTGGTCGAGCCCTACCTGCCGATCGCCGTCGTCGCCGCGCTGGACGCGGTCTTCGGCGGTCTGCGGGCCATGCTCGACGGGATCTTCGTCGACAAGGTCTTCGTGGTCTCCTTCCTGTCGAACGTCGTCGTGGCCGCGCTGATCGTGTTCCTCGGGGACAAGCTGGGCGTCGGGGCGCAGTTGTCCACGGGCGTCGTGGTCGTCCTCGGCATCCGGATCTTCTCCAACGCGGCCGCCATCCGGCGCCACGTGTTCCGGGCGTGACGCCGATGAGCAACGAGGAGCACGTCCCTCACGGCCCGCAGCGGCCGGAGGCCGCGGAGGCCGCGGAGACGACCGGTCGGCAGCGGCTGGCCGCCGGACTGTGGCCGCCGCGGGTCACCCGCGCGCAACTCGTCGTCGCCCTGCTGCTGTTCGGCCTCGGCCTGGGGCTCGCCATCCAGGTGCGCTCCACCAGTGACGACGGTGCGCTGCGCGGTGCCCGCCAAGAGGACCTGATCCGCATCCTGGACGAGTTGGACGACCGCAGCCAGCGGCTGGAGGACGAGAAGGCCCGGCTCGAGGTGCAGCGCCGGGAGCTGGAGAACAGCTCCGACCAGGCCGAGGAGGCCCGCAGGCAGACCCAGGAGAGGGAGCGTCAACTCGGTGTGCTGGCGGGGACCGTGGCGGCCGAGGGGCCCGGCATCACGTTCACCGTCGAGGACCCCCTGACGGCCGTCGAGCCGGACAAGCTGCTCGACACGATCCAGGAGCTGCGCGCCGCAGGTGCCGAGGCCATCCAGGTCAACGGCGTGCGGGTCGTGGCGGACTCGTACTTCTCCGGGGAGGCCGGGGCCGTCGAGGTGGACGGGCGGCGGATCGCCCCGCCGTACCGCTTCCAGGTCATCGGCAGGCCGCAGGATCTGGAGCCCGCGCTCAACATTCCCGGCGGGATCGTGCAGACCCTGGAGAAGGAGCAGGCCACGGCCACCGTGACCCGCTCGGAGAAGATCGTCGTGGATGCCTTGCGGCCGGTGGAGCGGCCTGACTACGCTCGGTCGTCGCCGCGGTGAGGCCGGGGCGCATGAGGGCCGTGTGGCGGGGGAATGTCCGAGGGGCGGAACCGGACGGGGAGGCGCAGCGGTGGGGGCATCCCCGACCGGAGGGCCGGGAAGGCATCGGAGGGCCGGTCGTCCGGGTCGGGAGGTTGCGGGGGGTCGCCGTATGAAAAGCCTGGTACGTGGTGGAAACTGTCCGAAGGATACGGACGTTGTAAAGGTGTCCGGGTCGGCAGGTGTGTTCGTTCGAAGTTCGTCCTGCCCCACGGGCGGGTCTGTTTCGTTCAAGGGGAATCGCCCGTGAAGTTGTTTGCGAAGTTGTTCGGCAGGAGCGCACGTGAGGACGGCGGCAACGCCGGGCGTCGTGCGCCGCAGCACGGTCGGAGCGAGGAGGGGGACGCCGGGCGTCCTCTCTTCCGCGACGAGGTCGCCGGCCCGGGTGGTGACGCCGCGGGTGGCCAGGGCGCGCCCTCCGGCGACCCCGGCCGCATAGGTTCCGACCCGTACGCGACCGGTGTCCACGCGGCCGCGCCGCGGCAGGAGGACGGATCCATGCCGGCGTGCGCGCGGTGCGGACACCGCAATGCCGAGGCGAGCCGGTTCTGCTCCCACTGCGGGACACCGCTGCGGGGCGGTGCCCCCTCCGAGCGCGCCTCGGAGACGACGTCGACGATCTCCATCTCGGGACTGGAGGCGTACGACGGCGAGACCACCGGTCAGGTGCCGCTGCCGTCGCTGTCGCCCGAGGCGCAGGCCGCGGTGGAAGCCCTGCCGCTGGGTTCGGCGCTCCTCGTGGTGCGGCGCGGGCCGAACTCCGGCAGCCGCTTCCTCCTCGACGGCGATCTGACGACCGCGGGCCGTCACCCCCAGAGCGACATCTTCCTGGACGACGTGACCGTGTCCCGTCGCCACGTGGAGTTCCGCAGGGCGGCCGACGGCAGCTTCACCGTCGCCGACGTCGGCAGCCTCAACGGCACCTACGTCAACCGCGAGCCGATCGACGCCGTCCGGCTCACCAACGGCGACGAGGTGCAGATCGGCAAGTACCGGCTGGTCTTCCACACGAGCCAGCGGGGCGTCTGACCCCCTCCCAGGCGTTGTCTGGGGACACCCAGGGAAGGTCCATGCGGCGAACACCGACGGGCGGTGTCGGCAACGGCACCGCCGGCGCGGGTGACCGGCTGGTGAGCATCGGTACGGTCCTCAACCAGCTGCGGGGGGAGTTTCCCGAGGTCACCATCTCCAAGATCCGGTTCCTGGAGGCGGAGGGGCTCGTCGAGCCGCAGCGGACGGCATCCGGATACCGGAAGTTCAGCCCGGACGACGTGGAGCGACTCGCGCTGATCCTGCGGATGCAGCGGGACCACTACCTGCCGTTGAAGGTCATCCGGGAGCACCTGGCGGCCCTGGGCCGGGGGGAGCGGGTCCTTCTGCCCTCCCCCGGCCCGCGCGGCGAGTCGCCGGACGGCGGCAGCCCGTGGGAGCCGGACGCGCAGGGGGGCGCCGCGGCCGGGCGGGTCGACCGCGAGGAGCTGCTCGCCGCTGCCGGGGCGAGCGAGGGGGAGCTCGCCGAATGGGAGTCGTACGGGCTGGTCGTCCCGGCCCCCGACGGCGGCTACGACGCCGAGGCGGTGACGGTCGCGAAGCTCGTCGCCGAGCTGGGCCGGCACGGGCTGGAGCCCCGCCACCTGCGGGCGGTGAAGGCCGCAGCCGAGCGAGAGGCGGGGCTGGTGGAGCAGGTCGTCGCGCCGCTGCGGCGGCACCGCAACCCGCAGACCCGGGCGCACGCCGAGGCCACCGCCAAGGAGCTGGCCGCGCTGTCCGTCCGGCTGCACGCGGCCCTGGTCCGGTCGGCCCTGGGCGTCCGGTTGCCCTGACCTTGGCGGAACCCGACTATCCAAACCGGTGTGGCACGTCCTAGGGTTGCTGTGTGAACGAGCTCGATGTTGTCGGTGTCCGGGTGGAAATGCCGTCCAACCAGCCGATCGTGCTCCTGCGTGAAGTGGGAGGCGAACGCTACCTCCCGATCTGGATCGGTCCGGGGGAGGCCACGGCGATCGCCTTCGCCCAGCAGGGCATGACCCCCGCCAGGCCGCTCACCCACGACCTCTTCAAGGACGTGCTGGAGGCCGTCGGGCAGGAGCTGACCGAGGTCCGGATCACGGACCTCCGCGAAGGCGTCTTCTACGCGGAGCTGGTCTTCGCCAGCGGTGTCGAGGTGAGCGCCCGCCCCTCCGACGCCATAGCGCTGGCGCTGCGCACCGGGACGCCGATCTTCGGCAGCGACGGTGTCCTCGACGACGCGGGGATCGCGATCCCGGACGAGCAGGAGGACGAGGTGGAGAAGTTCCGCGAGTTCCTGGACCAGATCTCCCCCGAGGACTTCGGCACCGGCGGTCAGTGACCGGGCCGGGCCCGGGCGGATGAAGGCGGGTGCCCGGTGCGCGCCCGCCGTGTCCCCGGGCGCATCCGGGTAGCGATTCCCGGAACCGGGACGCGCCAAACGCCTCTCAGGGTGATTGTCACTCGGCGTGGCGAGTGTGGCGATCGTTGACGCACCCTTGGGGACTGCCTACCGTCGATGTGGCAGGTCGAGGACGGAGGGTCGGCGTGGTGAACAGCGGCGACGGTACGGCGGGGGGTCTCCCCGGACGGAGTCCGGTGGAGGGCGGACCGTATCCGCTCCAGGGAGGCGCGGCCGAGCCGGTGACCGACGTCGTCGGGTACCGGGGGCCCACCGCGTGCGCGGCCGCCGGCATCACCTACCGGCAGCTCGACTACTGGGCCCGCACGGGGCTGGTCGAGCCGAGCGTCCGCCCCGCCCACGGGTCGGGCACGCAGCGCCTGTACAGCTTCCGCGACGTCGTGGTCCTGAAGATCGTCAAGCGGTTCCTGGACACCGGCGTCGCCCTGCAGAACATCCGGGCCGCCGTGCAGCACCTGCGCGGGAAGGGATTGCGCGACCTGGAGCGCATGACGCTGATGAGCGACGGCGCGACGGTGTACGAGTGCTCGTCGCCCGACGAGGTGGTGGACCTGCTCCAGGGCGGGCAGGGGATCTTCGGGATCGCGGTCGGCGTGGTGTGGCGGGACGTCGAGGCGGCGCTGTCGCAGTTGCACGGGGAGCGGGTGGACACCGGCGAGACGCTCGTCGGGCACAACCCGGCCGACGAACTGGCCCGCCGCAGGCGCGACAGGGCCGTCTGAGCCCGCCCGGCCGCAGCCGTGCGCGTGCGGGGTTGTCAGTGGCGTGGGGCAGCATCGGTGGTGTGAGAGCCGCTCCGACGATCCTGCACCTGGACATGGACGCGTTCTACGCCGCCGTCGAGCAGGCGGCGAAGCCCAGTCTGCGCGGGAAACCCGTGATCGTCGGCGGCCTGGGACCGCGCGGCGTCGTCGCGACCGCGTCGTACGAGGCACGGCGGTTCGGCGTGCGGTCGGCGATGCCCATGGCGCAGGCCAGGCGGCTGGCGCCGAACGCCGCCTACCTGGTGCCGCGCTTCTCCGTGTACCGGTCGGTGAGCGGGCAGGTCATGGAGTTGCTGGGGCGGCTGTCGCCCCTGGTGGAGCCCCTCAGCCTCGACGAGGCGTTCGTGGACCTGGAGGCCGGGGGAGCGGCGTACGACGGGGAGGCGGCGCGGGCCGTCGGGGAGCGGCTGCGCCGGGACATCCGCGCCGTGACCGGGCTGACCGGGTCGGTGGGGCTGGCGGCTTCCAAGATGCTGGCGAAGATCGCTTCCGAGAGGGCGAAGCCGGACGGCCTGGTGCTCATGGAGCCGGGGACCGAGCGGGCGCTGCTCGCGCCCCTGGGGGTGCGGACGCTGCCCGGTGTCGGACCGGCGACCGGGGAGCACCTGCGGCGGGCGGGGATGACGACGGTCGCCGACCTGGTCGAGGCGGGCGAGGACGAACTCGTACGGCTCCTGGGCAGGGCGCACGGGACGTCGCTGTACGCGATGGCGCTCGGCCGTGACGACCGCCCCGTGGTGGCGGAGCGGGACGCCAAGTCGATCTCCGTGGAGGACACCTTCGACGTGGACCTGCACGACCGGGTGCGGGTGGGGTGGGAGGTGGAGCGGCTCGCCGAGCGGTGCGTGCGCCGCCTGCGGGCCGCCGGCCGCTCGGGGCGCACGGTGGTGCTGAAGGTGCGGCGGTACGACTTCTCGACGCTGACCCGCTCCGAGACGCTGCGCGGCCCGACCGACGATCCCGCGGTGGTGCGGGAGGCCGCCGCCCGGCTGCTCGACGCCGTCGACACGACGGGCGGGGTGCGGCTGCTCGGCGTCGGGGTCAGCGCTCTGGCCGACTTCACGCAGGAGGACCTGTTCGCCCAGGCGTCGGCCGGCGGGTCCCCGGCCGTGCCCGGCGTTCCGTCGGCTCCCGCGGGGGCGGAGGAGGGTCCCGCCGCGCAGGGGCCGCCGGNCGNCNGGCCGGGCACGGCCGTCNNGCNNGNTGGGGAGCCGGCGGGGGAGCGGCGGTGGGCCGCCGGATCCGACGTGCGGCACGCCGCGTACGGGCCCGGCTGGGTGCAGGGCAGCGGACTCGGCCGGGTCACCGTGCGGTTCGAGGAGCCCGGGTCGGCGCCCGGCAGGGTGCGGACGTTCCGGACGGACGATCCGGAGCTGGCGCCGTCCGGCCCGCTGCCGCTGGTGCCGGGCGGGTGTCAGCCGCCGCCCGCCGGCGCGTCGGCCCCCTTGCCGGAGGAGGGCGCGGACGGCAGGGCCAGACCGTAGTGCCGGTACAGCAGGAGTTCCTGCTCCGGCGAGAGGCGCCGGCCCACCCCGAGGCCCGGGGCCTGCTTGACCAGGGCCTTCTCGTACGGGACGCGCAGGTCGCCCTCGACGAACTCGCTCGGCCGCAGGGGGACGAACGCGTCGCGGCCGAAGAGGCCCGTCCGCACGGCCGCCCACCCGGGGACGCCCGTCACGTCGTCCAGGTAGACCTCGTCCACCGTGCCGATCCTGTGGCCGTCGCGGTCGAACGCCCTGCGCCCGATCAGGCTGCGCGGGTCGATGTCGCTCTGCACCGTTCCTCCGGTCGGTCGGGAGTGGTCCGTGAACACCACGAAACGGCACAATGGTGAGGTCGGCCACTCGGGGAAACGGCTTGGAACCGCGCTGGTAGGCTGGCTACGGCTGCTGACCCCGTGCGGGAGAGTCCTCCGGAGAAACCGTTCGGAGGCGCCGAAGGAGCAAATCCTCCCCGGAATCTCTCAGGCCCCCGTACCGCACGGACGAGGTCACTCTGGAAAGCAGGGCGGGAGTCGGACGGCACCCGCCCTCACCGACGGTGAAAGCCGCGCCCCCGCCGGGGCGCGCGGCGAAGCTCTCAGGTCGAGATGACAGAGGGGGAGGCCGTCCGGGCACCCGCGCCGCGGTGCCCCTCGCAGGTCGCTACGACCAGGAGGCCCCCGTACATGACCGCCAACCGCATTCCGCTCTCCCAGTTGGAGCGAGGCACCCCCTTCGAGCAGCGCCACATCGGCCCCGACGCCGAGGCGTGCGCCAAGATGCTCGCGCAGGTCGGCTACGGCTCGCTCGACGAGCTCACGGCGGCCGCGGTGCCGGACGTGATCAAGAGCACCGAGGCGCTCGGCCTGCCCGAGGCCCGCACCGAGGCCGAGGTCCTCGCCGAACTGCGCTCCCTCGCCGACCGCAACCAGGTCCTGGCCCCGATGATCGGCCTCGGCTACTACGGCACGTTCACGCCGCCGGTCATCCTCCGCAACGTCATGGAGAACCCGGCCTGGTACACGGCGTACACGCCCTACCAGCCGGAGATCTCGCAGGGCCGCCTGGAGGCCCTGCTCAACTTCCAGACCGTGGTCGCCGACCTGACCGGCCTGCCCACCTCCGGCGCGTCCCTCCTCGACGAGGGCACCGCGGCCGCCGAGGCCATGTCCCTGGCCCGGCGCGTCGGCAAGGTCAAGAACGGCGTCTTCCTGGTCGACGCGGACGCCCTGCCGCAGACGATCGCCGTCATCGAGACCCGTGCCGAGCCGACCGGTGTCGAGGTCGTCGTCGCCGACCTGAGCGAGGGCATCCCCGCCGAGATCGCCGAGCGCGGCGTCTTCGGCGTCCTCGTCCAGTACCCCGGGGCCTCCGGCGCCGTCCGCGACATCAAGCCGCTGATCGACGCCGCCCACGAACTGGGCGCCGTCGTCACCGTCGCCGCCGACCTGCTCGCGCTGACCCTGCTCACCTCGCCCGGCGAGCTCGGCGCGGACATCGCGGTCGGCACCACCCAGCGCTTCGGCGTCCCGATGGGCTTCGGCGGCCCGCACGCCGGCTACATGGCGGTCCGCGACACCTTCGCCCGCAGCCTCCCCGGCCGCCTCGTCGGCGTCTCCGTCGACGCCGACGGCAACAAGGCCTACCGCCTCGCCCTCCAGACCCGCGAGCAGCACATCCGCCGCGAGAAGGCCACCAGCAACATCTGCACCGCCCAGGTGCTCCTCGCCGTCATGGCCGGCATGTACGCCGTCTACCACGGCCCCGACGGCCTGAAGGGGATCGCCCGGCGCACCCACCGATACGCCGCGGTCCTCGCGGCCGGCCTGCGCGCCGGCGGCGTCGAGGTCGTCCACGACGCCTTCTTCGACACCGTCACCGCACGGGTGCCCGGCAGGGCCGCCGAGGTCGTCGCCGCGGCCCGGGAGGGCGGCGTCAACCTCCACCTCGCCGACGCCGACCACGTCTCCGTCGCCTGCGACGAGACCACCGGCCGCGCGCAGCTCTCCGCCGTCTGGGCCGCCTTCGGCGTGAGCGGCGACATCGAGGCGCTGGACGCCGAGACCGCCGACGCGCTGCCGGAGGCGCTGCTGCGCACCGACGAGTACCTGGCCCACCCGGTCTTCCACGCGCACCGTTCGGAGACCGCGATGCTGCGCTACCTGCGCAAGCTCGCCGACCGCGACTACGCGCTGGACCGCGGCATGATCCCGCTCGGCTCCTGCACGATGAAGCTGAACGCGACCACCGAGATGGAGCCGGTCACCTGGCCCGAGTTCGGCCAGATGCACCCCTTCGCCCCGGTGGAGCAGGCCGAGGGCTACCTCACGCTCATCCACGAGCTGGAGGACCGCCTCGCCGAGGTCACCGGCTACGACAAGGTCTCCCTCCAGCCCAACGCCGGCTCGCAGGGCGAGCTCGCGGGCCTCCTCGCCGTCCGCGCCTACCACCGCGCCAACGGCGACGCGCAGCGCACGGTCTGCCTCATCCCGTCCTCCGCGCACGGCACCAACGCCGCGTCGGCCGTCATGGCGGGCATGAAGGTCGTCGTCGTCAAGACCGCCGACGACGGCGAGGTCGACGTCGCGGACCTGCGCGCCAAGATCGAGCAGTACCGCGACGAGCTCGCCGTGCTGATGATCACCTACCCGTCGACGCACGGCGTCTTCGAGGAGCACGTCGCCGACATCTGCGCCCAGGTCCACGAGGCCGGCGGCCAGGTGTACGTCGACGGCGCCAACCTCAACGCGCTCGTCGGCCTGGCGAAGCCCGGCAAGTTCGGCGGCGACGTGTCGCACCTGAACCTGCACAAGACGTTCTGCATCCCGCACGGCGGCGGCGGCCCCGGCGTCGGCCCGGTCGCGGTCCGCTCCCACCTCGCCCCGTACCTGCCCAACCACCCCCTCCAGCCGACCGCCGGCCCCGAGACCGGTGTGGGCCCGATCTCGGCGGCGCCGTGGGGCTCGGCCGGCATCCTGCCGATCTCCTGGGCGTACGTACGGCTCATGGGGGGCGAGGGCCTCAAGCGCGCCACGCAGGTCGCCGTCCTCGCGGCGAACTACATCGCCAAGCGCCTGGAGCCCCACTTCCCGGTCCTGTACACCGGCCCGGGCGGTCTCGTCGCGCACGAGTGCATCATCGACCTGCGGCCGCTGTCGAAGGAGACCGGCGTCAGCGTCGACGACATCGCCAAGCGCCTGATCGACTACGGCTTCCACGCGCCGACCATGTCGTTCCCGGTCGCCGGCACGCTGATGATCGAGCCGACCGAGAGCGAGGACCTCACCGAGCTCGACCGGTTCTGCGACACGATGATCGCGATTCGCGGCGAGATCGAGAAGGTCGCGTCGGGCGCCTGGCCGGCCGACGACAACCCGCTGCGCAACGCCCCGCACACGGCGGCCGCGCTCGGCGGCGAGTGGGACCACGCCTACAGCCGTGAGGAGGCCGTCTTCCCGGCCGGCGTCTCGGCCGCGGACAAGTACTGGCCGCCGGTCCGCCGGATCGACGGGGCCTTCGGCGACCGCAACCTCGTCTGCTCCTGCCCGCCTCTCGACGAGTACGACGCCTGAGACGGGCGGCACGGGTGACAGGCGCCGGGCCGGTACGGAGGGGATGTCCTCCGTACCGGCCCGGCGCCGTCGCGCTGTTCCCGTCCCTGCGGCCGTGCGGCCGTGCGGCCGTGCGGCGCCGGTCAGGCGGCCCTGACGATCCGCGCCGCGGCCGGGGGCCGGTGCGGCGCGATGACCTGCCCGTCCGGCAGCAGTTCGCCCGTGTCCTCGAAGAGCAGGACGCCGTTGCACAGCAGGCTCCAGCCCTGTTCGGGGTGGTGCGCCACGACACGGGCGGCTTCCCGGTCGGGGGAGTCTGCGGTCGGGCAGGGTGACTGGTGCTGGCACATGGCTGGGTTCTTTCGCTGCGGTGTGGAGTCTGTTCTGCGGCTCGACGCGGTGTCCATGGCCGCCCCCCGTCCTTCGGTCGGTCTGTCCCCAGTCTTGCCCCACGCGGCTGTTTCCGCAGGGATTTCGCGGCGCGCTTCTGCCCGCTGGAGGCCTTATCACCCGCGTGGGTGGTTCAGCGCAACCCCCTTGCCGATCCGGGTGGTTCGACAGGGCCAGGGCGGACTAGCCCGGACGGGCCAGAGGGCGCGCGGTGGTGCCGTACGCCTTCCGGAAGGGGCGCCGGCGCGCGGCGCGGCGTCAGGCGGTCGAGCCGAGCAGCGGCGGCGGCGCGAGCCGTACGGCGAGCCGCGGCATCAGGTCCGCGACGCGGTGCGGGCGGTGCGCGGCTATCCCGGGCGGCGCGGGGGTCAACGGGATCAGCACGTCCGCCGGGTCGGGCGCGCCCTCGGCGGGGTCGGCGTCCGGATCGCCGTGCAGCCACAGCGTCAGCATGTACAGCTCCGGCACCGACAGCAGGCGCGGCTGCCAGGGCGACGCCGACACCTCGGCCTGGCGCAGCGCCCGCTCCGTGGAGGCGAGGTAGGGGCCTTCGGAGAAGTGCGAGAAGGTCCAGCCTCCCGCCGTGCGCAGGACGTCCGCGGCCGCCAGGGTCACCTCCCCGCCGCGGACCAGGAACCGCCACCCCGCGAGCCGGGTCGCGGGCGCGCCCGTCGGCGCGGTGACGCCGAGGACGTGGACGGGAAGCGGCAGCTCCGCTCTGAGCGGCACCTGGACGGAGCGCAACGCGGGTGTGCCGGCCTCGCGGAGGGAGGGGGAGCCGAGGGCCGCGAGAACGCGGTGCAGGGCGGGCACGGGGGCCTGGGAGACGTGAAGCGGCATGGTGGGTCGCCTCTCGATCAGGAGGGCAGGAGGGTGGGGCGTGCGTGGGTGCGGAACGGCGCTGCCGGCGACGGGGCCGTGGAACCCCGGGGCGCCATGCCGGGGCGCCAGGTCTCAGCCTCGTGGACGGAGTTTATACGACACTTGTTCACGCCGTGTTTCCGCTAACCGTTTTCCATGGCACCGTCAAGACTGCAATCCGCCTTGGATTCGTAGCAATTTCCGCTGAATCATCCCCGGGCCCGAAGCTGCTGCCTGCAATTCCGTCCACCGGTGGACGGCCGGATCTCCCCGGCTTTTTCCGCCATCCCGTCCCGCGGTATAAGCCCGCCGCGCCATGCCTCCGGAATGTGCCGGGCGCCCGCCCGTGCCAGCCTAGTGGCGAAGCCCTCGCCGCGAGGGCGTTACGGATCGGCCGGGCGGGGCATCATCGTCCCTGACCGAGCGGCGACGTCGCGTGCCGCCCACTTGAGGAGGGACGCTTCGATGGGGGAGAAGGTCGTGGCAGTCAGGTTCGACCTGGCCGATCGGCAGAGGTACCGCAGGAAACTCCGGGACTGCCTGGAGGCGCTGGAACGGCTGCTGGCGGAGAAACGGTTCGACCGCCCCAGAAACCTGATGGGGCTTGAGATAGAACTGAATCTCGCGGGCGCCGACGGGCTTCCCCGCATGATGAACACGCAGGTTCTGGAGCGCATCTCCAGCGGGGATTTCCAAACGGAACTCGGGATGTTCAACCTGGAAGTGAACGTCGCCCCGCACCGGCTCGCCGGGCATGTTTTCTCACAGCTCTCCGAGGAACTTCGGACGGGCCTGGCGTACGCCCACCGCAAGGCCGGGGAACTGGGCGCGGGCATCGTGATGATCGGCATCCTGCCCACCCTCACCCAGCGCGACGTGGACCTCGTCAACCTCTCGGACGTCGACCGCTACACGCTGCTCAACGAGCAGGTCGTCGCCGCCCGCGGCGAGGACTTCACGCTGGAGATCGAGGGGGTGGAGCGGCTCGGCTGCACCGCGGCCTCCATCACCCCGGAGGCCGCCTGCACCTCCGTGCAACTGCACCTCCAGGTCACCCCGGCGCGCTTCGCCGACGTGTGGAACGCGGCGCAGGCGGTCGCCGCGGTGCAGATCGCGGTCGGCGCCAACTCGCCGTTCCTCTTCGGCCGCGAGCTGTGGCGCGAGACCCGGCCGCCGCTGTTCCAGCAGGCCACGGACACCCGCCCACCCGAGTTGCAGGCCCAGGGGGTGCGGCCGCGCACCTGGTTCGGCGAGCGGTGGGTGGACTCCGCGTACGACCTGTTCGAGGAGAACCTCCGCTACTTCCCCGCGCTGCTGCCGCTGTGCGGCGACGAGGACCCGCTGCGCGTCGTCGACACCGGCGGCGTGCCCTCGCTGCGGGAACTGGTCCTGCACAACGGCACCGTGTACCGCTGGAACCGCCCCGTGTACGGCGTGGTGGACGGCGTCCCGCACCTGCGCGTCGAGAACCGCGTCCTGCCCGCCGGCCCCACCGTCGACGACGTCGTCGCCAACGCCGCCTTCTACTACGGGCTCGTCCGCGCCCTCGCCGAGGACCCCCGGCCGGTGTGGCGGCGGATGCCCTTCGCGGACGCCTCCGACAACTTCGACACCGCCTGCAGGCACGGCATCGACGCCGAACTGCGCTGGCCCCGCCCCGGGCGCGGCGGTGTGGCCGCCGTGCCCGCGGTGAGGCTGGTACGGGACGAACTGCTCCCGCTGGCCGCGGCCGGGCTGGACGCGTGGGGCATCGAGCCCGCCGACCGCGACCGCTGCCTCGGCATCATCGAGGAGCGCTGCCGCCGGCGCTTCAACGGCGCCTCGTGGCAGGTCGAGACGTTCCACCGGGCCCAGGAGGCCGGTCTGGGCCGGGAGGAGGCACTGGCCCGCACGACACGCCGCTACCGGGAGCTGTCGCTGGCCGGCGAACCGGTCCACACCTGGCCCGTCTCCCCTCCGGGGCCGTAGGGGCACCGGACCCGCCGAGGGCGCCCGGGCCCCGCCGGGGACCCCCTCCGCGCGCCCCGCGCGGCCGTCGGGCAAGCTGGGACGACGGGATCGACGGGCCGAGTCACAGGGAGGCGCGGGTGGGGGCAGGCGCGGGACGGACGGCGGGCGCGGTCGCCGCGCCGCCGGCGGGCGGGTCGCGCGGGATCCTGCGGTCCGAGACGCTGATCGTGCTCGCCCTGTCGCTCGGGGCGAGCGCGGTCTCGTCGCTGATCAGCTTCGTCGGGGCGCTGACCAAGCCGGGCGGGCTGAAGGACCAGGCGGCCACGCTCAACGGCTCGTACGCGCCGGGCCGCCCCTGGCTCGACCTCGCCTGGCAGCTGTTCTCCCTCGCCACCGCGCTCGTGCCGGTCGTCCTCGTCGCGCACCTGCTGCTGCGTGAGGGCGCCGGGCTGCGCACGATCGGCCTCGACCGCCGCAGGCCCTGGTCCGACCTCGGGCGCGGGACGCTCCTCGCGGCCGGGATCGGCAGCGCCGGGCTGGTGTTCTACCTGGTGGTGCGGGCGGTCGGGGCGAACCTCACGGTGGTGCCCGAGGCGCTGCCGGGGGAGTGGTGGAAGTACCCGGTGCTGGTCCTCTCGGCGATCCAGAACTCCCTGCTGGAGGAGGTCGTCGTCGTGGGCTACCTGCTGCGCAGGCTCGGCCAGCTGGGCTGGTCGCCGGTGGCGGCGCTCGCCGCCAGCTCGATGCTGCGCGGTGCGTACCACCTGTACCAGGGCGTCGGCGGGTTCGTCGGCAACCTGGTGATGGGGGTCGTGTTCGTCCTGCTGTACCGGCGGTGGGGGCGGGTCGGGCCGCTCGTCGTGGCGCACGCGCTGCTCGACGTCGTGGCCTTCGTCGGGTACGCGCTGCTGGCCGGCCGGGTGGGGTGGCTGCCCACGGCGTGACCCCGGCCGGGTCCGCGGGCGGCGCCGGGCGGCCCGCCGGCCCTCACACGCGCAGATCGCCCTCGATGACGGTGACCGCCCGGCCGGTCAGCAGGGTCCGCTCGCCTCGCAGCGCGGTGCGGACGACTCCGGTGCGGTCGCCGCCCTGCAGCCCGGTCAGCTCTGCGCGGCCGAGACGGGCCGACCAGAAGGGGGCCAGGGCCGTGTGCGCGCTGCCCGTCACCGGGTCCTCGTCGATCCCCAGGCGCGGGAAGAAGCAGCGCGACACGAAGTCGTGGCCGCCCCCGGGGTCCTTCGCCGCGGCGGTGGCGATGACGCCCCGTTCGCAGAGGCCCGCCAAGGCGCGCAGGTCCGGCGCCAGGGCGCGTACGGCCTCCTCGTCGCGCAGCTCGACCAGCAGGTCCCCGACGTGGGCGGCGGTGTCGTGGACCGAGACGACCTCCGCGCCGAGCGCCCCGGCGAGCCCCGCCGGCGGATCGACCGGGGTGAGCGTGGAGGTGGGGAAGTCCATCGTGACCGTGCCGTCCCCGGCGACGTCCGCGGTGAGGACGCCGCAGCGGGCGGCGAAGCGCACGGGGCCGCCGGCCAGGCCGGCGGTGTGCAGCACGTGGGCGGTGGCCAGCGTGGCGTGCCCGCACATGTCGACCTCGGCGGCCGGGGTGAACCAGCGCAGCGCCCAGTCCGCGCCGCCGCCGGGCGGGAGCGGGTGCGCGAAGGCGGTCTCGGAGAGGTTGACCTCCGCGGCGACGCTCTGCAGCCACCGGTCGTCGGGGAACGCGTCGAGGAGCAGGACGCCCGCCGGGTTGCCGGAGAAGGGGCGGTCGGTGAAGGCGTCGACGATACGGATCCGCATGGGCACGACCGTAGGCGGCCGGGGAGGGCGCGGGCCAAGGCCAATCCGCGGAGGCTGGACCGGAAGGCCTCCCGGGTGGGCCACCCGTCCCAACAGGCGCGACCGCCCTCACGCTCCTGACACGGCCCTGCCATGATGGGGTGATGCACGCGTCTCAGGTGAGAAGCGCCGGCCTGGGACTGGCCCTGGTCTCGGCGTTCGCATTCGGCGGGTCCGGGGTGGCGGCCAAGCCGCTCATCGAGGCGGGGCTCGACCCGCTGCACGTGGTGTGGCTGCGGGTGGCGGGCGCCGCGCTCGTGATGCTGCCCGTCGCCTGGCGCCACCGCGACCTGCCGCGCCGCGAACCGGCCCTCCTGGCGGGCTTCGGCCTGCTGGCCGTCGCGGGCGTCCAGGCGTTCTACTTCGCCGCCCTGTCCCGCATCCCCGTGGGGGTGGCCCTGCTCGTCGAGTACCTTGCGCCGGCGCTCGTCCTCGGCTGGGTCCGGTACGTGCAGCGCCGCCCGGTGACCCGGGCCGCCGCCCTCGGCGTCATCCTCGCCGTCACCGGCCTCGCCTGCGTGGTGGAGGTGTGGTCCGGGCTCGGCTTCGACGCCCTGGGGCTCGCCCTCGCGCTCGCCGCGGCCTGCTGCCAGGTCGGCTACTTCGTCCTGTCCGACCGGGGCGGCGACGGGACCCGGCCCGTCGACCCGCTCGGCGTCATCGCGTACGGGCTGCTGGTCGGCGCCGCCGCCCTCACCGCTGTGGCGCGCCCCTGGGAGATGGACCGGGGAGTCCTCGCCGGCACCGCGGGCCTGGGGGGCGCGGCGGTGCCCGCCTGGCTGCTGCTCGGCTGGATCGTGCTGGTGGCGACCGTGGTCGCCTACGTCACCGGGGTCGTCTCCGTGCGCCGGCTCTCCCCGCAGGTCGCCGGGGTCGTGGCCTGTCTGGAGGCGGTCGTCGCGACCGTCCTCGCGTGGGTCCTGCTCGGCGAGCACCTGTCGGCGCCGCAGATCGCGGGCGGCGCGCTCGTCCTCGTCGGCGCCCTCATCGCCCAGTCGTCCGCGCCCGGGGCCGCCGCGGACCCCGCCGGGGGCTCCGGACCCGCGGTGGACGGCGGGCGCCCGTCCACCGACCGGGCCGCCGTGTGAAGCCCCCGGCGGGGGNNCTCCCTGCCCCGCCGGGGGCTTCACACTACGGGTAGGCTTTGGTGCGTGAAGCAAACCACAAACAAAACGGATT
>NZ_CP095474.1:4685000-4716086 GCF_023614315.1 Streptomyces sudanensis
CCTCCGGCCTGTCGGCCGCCGACGTCGAGCCCCTCGCCGCGGCCGTGGCGGCGGTGACGGGGCCCGTACCGGCCCGCTCCTACCGCCGACCCNNANCCGNCCNGCCGCCCGCCCCGGGCGGGCGGCACGGGGCGGGCGGCCGGAGCGGCTCTGGGTGAGGGCCGCGCCCGCCAGCACGACCAGCGCGCCGACCGGGGTGTTCCAGGCGAGCGGCTCGTCCAGCAGCGTCACCCCGGCGGCCGTGGCGACGACCGGGATGAAGTACGTCACCAGCTGGCCCGTCGTCGGGCCGACCTCCGAGACGATGCCGTACTGGACGAGCATCGCGAAGCCCGTGCCCAGGGCGCCGAGCGCGACCACCGCCAGCAGCGGGCCCACCGGGAAGGCCGTCGGCACACTGGTGAACAGCGGGGTCACCACGGCCAGCTGGGCCGTCGCGAGCATCAGCTGCGCCCCGGTCAGGGACAGGTGCGACTCGCCGCTGCCGGCCAGGGTGCGGCGTACGTAGATCCAGCCGACCGGGTAGCTCATCGAGGCGAGCAGTGCCATCGCGGTCCCCGCCGCGTCCACGCCGGAGAAGCCCTGCCAGGCGCCGAGCACCGTGAGGACGCCGAGGAAGCCGAGGCCGAGGCCGGCGACCCGGCGCCGTGTCGGGCGGTCCTCGGAGAGGGCCACCAGCGACAGGACCATGCCCCACAGGGGCGACGTGGCGTTGCAGATGCCCGCCAGGGTCGACGGGATCGTCAGCTCCGCGAAGGCGAACAGCGAGAACGGCAGGGCGTTGAGGAAGAACGCCGCCACCGTCAGGTGCGCCCACGTGCGGGCGCCGCGCGGCAGCCGCGTCCGGCGGACCGCCATGGCGGCGACCAGCACCAGCGTGCCGAACAGCAGCCGCCCGAGCGTCACCTGGAACGGCGCGTACGCGGACGTGCCCACCTTGATCAGCAGGAAGCTGAAGCCCCACACGACGGCGAGCGCGGCGAAACGCACCCGCCAGTCGACGCGCGGCGCCCGGGCGGGGGCCGGAGCCGGCGCGCCGGGACCCGCGGAGCCGGACGTTCCGGAAGGAGCGGAAGGAGCGGAAGTACGGGAGGGGGAGNGGGGACGGGGGCGCTGCACTCATGGGCGTCAGCCTGTACCGTGAAACGCTTTAGGACAAGTGAAACTTCCTCCGGCTCTCCGGTTAGCATTCCTTACATGTTGAACCTGGAGCGCCTGCGGACCCTCGACGCCCTCGCCCGGTACGGGTCCGTCAGCGCCGCCGCCGACGAACTGCACGTCACGACCTCCGCCGTCTCCCAGCAGCTGGCCAAGCTGGAGCGGGAGGCCGGCCAGCCACTCGTGGCGAGGAACGGCCGGGGCGTGCGCCTCACGGACGCCGGCCGGCTGCTCGCCGACCACGCGGCGCGCATCCTGTCGCAGGTGGCGCTCGCCCAGGCGGACATCGAAGCCCAGTGCGGCCGGGTGGTGGGGGAGGTGCGGCTGGCCGGCTTCCCGACCGCCGTGCGCGGCCTGTTCCCCCGTGCCATCACCGCACTGCGGACCGCCCATCCCGAACTGCGCGTCCGGACCAGCGAGTTGGAGCCCGAGCACGGCATCCGCCACGTCCTGAGGGGGGACGTGGACCTCGCCGTGGTGCTGGACTGGAGCAACAAGCGCCTCCCCGTCCCCGGCGGGCTCGCCCACACCGTCCTCCTGGACGACGCGGCCGACGTGGCCGTACCTGCGGGCCATCCGCTGGCCGGGCGCGCGGAGGTGGAGCTGGAGGACTTCGCCGACGACGACTGGGTCTCCTGGCCGGAGGGCGAGTTCTGCCACGACTGGCTCGTGTTCACCCTGCGCTCCAAGGGCATCGAACCGCGCATCGTCCACCTCGCCGGCGAGCACCACACCCAGCTCGCCCTGATCCAGGCCGGTCTCGGCGTGTGCGTCGCGCCCCGGCTCGGCCGCGGCCCCGTGCCCGACGGCGTCGCCCTGGTGCCCGTGCGCAGGCAGACGCGGCGGCACGTCTACGCGGTGTGGCGCGCGGACGCGGACCGGCGCCCGTCCGTCAGGGCGGCGGTGGACGCCCTGCGCGGGGCCGCCGCGGCCGTCGAGGACTGAGGGCGCGGCCCGCGACGCCGCCCGTGTGCGCGGGGCGGGGCGCCCCTCCGCCGCACCGCCGTCCGCCCGCGCGACCGGGCCGGAGCCGCTTCCCCGCCGCCGCCCGCCGGTCACCCCCGGAGCGAGGTCCTGAGGAACTCCACCTCCAGGCGCAGCTGGTTGGCCACCACCTCCTCCCGGGTGACCAGGTGCGCGGCCCCCGGCAGCGGCAGCACCGTGTGGGGCCTGCCCGCGGCCAGCAGCGCGGCCGACAGCCGGAGGGTGTGCGCCGCCACCACGTTGTCGTCCGCCAGCCCGTGCACCAGCATCAGCGGCCGGGTCAGCCGGTGCGCCCGCCCCACCAGCGACGACCGCTCGTAGTTCTCCGGCTCCACGTCCGGATGGCCCAGGAACCGCTCCTCCCAGTGCGTGTCGTACAGCCGCCGGTCCGTGGGCGCGCCGCCCGCGACCGCGGCGTGGAACACGTCCGGGCGGTCCAGGACGGCCCCGACGGCCAGGTACCCGCCGTACGACCAGCCCCGGATCGCCACCCGCCCCAGGTCCAGGGCCGGGTACCGTTCCGCCGCCGCGTGCAGCGCGTCCACCTGGTCCTCCAGGGCGGGCCCCAGCCGGTCGCCGCGCACCGCGACCTCCCAGTCCCGGCCGCGCCCCGGCGTGCCGCGCCCGTCGGCCAGCAGCACGGCGAACCCCTGCTCGGCGAACCACTGGGCGACGGCGCTCCACCAGCCGTACGCCCGCACCGCCAACTGCACCCCCGGCCCGCCGTACGGGCTGAGCAGCACCGGCAGTCGTGCCCCGGACGCCGGGTCGTACCAGGACGGCAGGTGTAGGTGGGCGCGCACCCCCCGCTCGCCCAGCGACAGCCGGGCCGCGCGGGGCCGCACGGGGGGCTCCTCGGCGAGGACCGCGATCCGGCCCGCCGGCCGCCCGCCGCGCAGCACCGACACCGAACGGCCCCCGCACGTCAGGCCGTCCAGGACGACCGCGTCCCCGCCGACCGCGGCCGTGTGCACCCCCGGCCCGCTGCTCAGCCGGCGAAACGCCCCCGCCCCGCCGGGACCGCCGCCCTCCGGGTCGTACACCCACACGTGGCGCTCCGTCGGCTCCCCGCTCCCGGTGAAGTAGACGCGCTCGCCGATCGCGCCCAGCACCTCCCGGACCTCCAGGCCGGCCGGCGAGACCGCTTCGCCGACGCGTATCGCGCGCGTCCCCTCCCGCACGTGCGGGACGACCACTGCCCCGGAGGCGGTGCGCAGCGGCGTGCCCGGCACGAGGGCCGTCCACGCCTCGTCGTGCCGCACGTCCAGCGGCCGTACGGCGCCCGTCGCCGGGTCGGCGGAGAACAGCGCCACCGTGCGCTGGTCCCGGGTCTGGAACTCGACGTACGGGCCGTGCGCGTCCCACCCGGCCGCCGTCAGGTACTCGAAGCGTCGGTCCGTCCAGGTACCCGCCGGGTGCCCCTCGGCGTCCGCCCGGGCCGGCGGGCGCACCGCGGTGCGGCGCCCGTCCAGGTGTACGACGTGGACGGTCACCCCGGCGTTCGCGGTGCCCGCCGCCGGGTAGCGCAGGACGCGCGGCGGCCTGGCCGGGTCCGCCGGGTCGGCCAGGTACCAGCGGGCGACGGGCGCCTGGTCGACGCGCGCGACCAGCAGGGCCCGCCCGTCCGGCGACCACCAGTACCCGCGCCGCCGGCCCATGGACTCGGCCGCCGCGTGCTCCGCCAGGCCGTACACCACGTCCGGCGCCTCGGGCGCGGCCAGCGGCCGGTCGCCCGCGCCGTCCGCCCCGACCACGCGCAGGGCGCCGCCGGTCGCGTACGCGACGAGGGAGCCGTCCGGGGAGGGGCGCGGGTCCACCGCCGGGCCCGCCGTGGGGAGGGGCCACGGGTCCCCGCCGTCCGTGCGCACCGCCCACAGGACGCCGCCGAGGGCGAACACCGCCAGGCGGGCCGCCCGGTCCGTCGCGTACGAGGTGATCCCCGAGGACAGGACGCGGGCGCGCTCCCGCCGGATCCTCTCCTCTTCCGGAAGCGCGTCGTCCCCCGGTCCGCCGAGCGCGGCCGGGTCGGCCAAGAGCCGTTCCTCGCCGCCCTCGAACACCCACAACCGGGCCACCGGGTCGGTACCCGAGCCGGTCCGGACGAACAACACCCGCGCACCGTCCGGCGAGACCGTGAACCGCTCCGGTGAGCCCAGCGAGAACCGCCGGGTGCGCGCGAAGGCACGGGGGAAGTCGGACACCTCCGCCGGAGGGGAGGCGGAAGGGGCGCCGGACGCGGGGGGCACGGGAGGCACGGAAGTCATGGAGGGGATCATGACAGGGTCGGACGGCATCGCGGACGGCCCGGAAAGCGGCCCGCGGACGGGCCGTCCGAGCGGAACCTCCCGGCCCTTTTTCCGGCCCGGTGCGGCCGGCGCGCTTCCGGAGGGCCGCGGCGGTCCGCCGGGCCGCGCCCTCGCGCGGGGGAGGCCCGCTCACGGCAGGAGCGGTCGGGGCCGGCGCGCTTCCGGAGCCCGTACGGCGGGACGGGGCGGCCCTTTCGCCGCACCGCCGCCTACCCGCGCGGGCCGGGCGGATCCCCACGCAGGGCGGGGGGTGGCTCCTATACACATCTCCGAGCGCCCGGCGGGCCTCCCGGCGCCGTCGGCCCCGCGGGTGCGAGGCGGCGCCGCGGGAGGGCGCCCCGGCCGGGGCGCCGCCGTACGGCCGCCGCGCGCCGGGGCCGGTCTCAGCGGTCGCCGCCGTGGAAGACGCAGCCGACCAGGGCGCCGCTGCCCATGCTGACCACCCCCACGTCCGGGTCGGTGCCGGCCCGGACGAAGCCCCCGGCGTACCCGTCCTCGCCGATGTCGCGCGCGGCCAGGTAGACGCCCCAGTTGGGGAAGAGGTCCCGCACGCCGCCGGCGCCGTCGGGGAACGGCTCGGGGGCGGGCCGCACCCGGCGCTGGACGACGAACGGCCCGTCCATCGCCGAGGCGATCCGGTGCCGCCACTCGGCGCGGTCCACCTTCCAGCCGGCGGTGATCCCGTTGCCGCCGTGCAGCAGGGTCGGCTTCAGGATCAGCTCGTCCTGGTGGGCCAGCGCGTGGGCGAGCAGATCGACCCGGTCGCCGCCGGGGTCCGTGGCGCGCGGGCGCACGTACCGCGTCCAGGGCAGGAGCCGGTCGACGCAGGCCAGTTCGGCGGTGTCGAACAGGTCGCGGTGCCGGTCGTCGGAGAGCATCGCCAGGGTGCCCTTGTTCCCGTACAGTTCGGCGTCCAGCCGGCTGCACAGGCCCACCGCGCCCCGCTCGACCGCGGCCAGCAGCGGCTCCAGCTGGGCCACCGCCACGGGGTCGGCCAGGTCCTCGGCCAGGAAGTACCGCAGGACGACGTCGACGGGACGGCCCGAGACCGCGGGGCGGCCGTCGGGGTACGTGAACTCGCCGAGGTGGCAGGCGATCCCCTCGCACCCGTGGTCGGCCAGCTTCGCGGCGAGCACCCGCAGCCGGGGCCCCACGACGGCGAAGTTCTCCGCGGTGTCCACCACGGCGACGACGGGCGGCCGGCCGTCGGGGACGTTCGCCGCGCACTCGGCGCGCAGCGTCCGCACCATGCAGGCCAGCGTGTCCTGGTAGCGCAGCCGGTGCCGCTCCACGAACTCCCGGAGCGGCGGGTGGGCGAGCATGGCCCGGTTGACGTCGGCGATCTCGAAGCCGCCGAGCGCGCTGGTGACGTTGAACTCCAGGAGCCTGAACCGCGTGCCGTCGTGGTAGAGGTCGGCCCGGCCGAGCGGGAGGAGCGCCCCGTGCCGGGCGCCGCGCGTGACCAGCGCGGACTGCAGGGGGTCCATGCCGACCGCCGCGGCCAGCGCGGCGACGCTCCCGCCGAACAGCCGCTCCGGGAGGGAGCGCAGCAGTCCGTGGACCGTGCGGAGGTCCCGTACGACGCCGTCGCGCTCGGCCCCGCCGAGGAAGGCCGGACCGTCGAGGAACCGGTCCCGGTACGCCAGCGTGAGCGCGGCGGAGGCCCGGGCGGCGGCCGTGGCGCGGCCCGCCGTCGCGTGCCCGGCGAACTCCTCCGCGTACGCGCGGCCCAGCCGCGACCTCGGCGGCGTGGGCGGGCTCGTGGTGGTCATCGTGCGTCCTCTCCCCGGCGGGCCGTACGCCGGAGCGACGCCGGCACGTCGCGGTGCCCTGCGTCCGCCGGCCGCCCGCTCAATCCGTTTCCACCGGTCGTACGTCCTGCTCGGCGGCCTGTTCGGCGCGGGTGATCCACGCGCGGCGGGCGCCCGCGAGGAGCCCCACGGCGACGAGGGCCATGACCACCGCGCCGGCGCCGAACACCACGCGGGTGCCGAACCCGGCGGCGACGACGCCGCCGGCCGCCGCGCCGAGCGGCAGCCCGCCCCAGGAGACGAGCCGGTACACGCTGTTGGCCCGTCCGAGCAGGTGCTGGGGCACCAGGGTCTGCCGCAGGACGACCACGACGACGTTCCACGTCACCGTCCCGCACGCGAAGATCGCCAGGGCCGCGCCGGCCGCGTACGCCGAGGGCGCGGCGGCCAGCACCGTCTCGCTCGCGGCGATCAGGACGGCGGTGGCGACCAGCGCCCCCTCCCGGCCCAGGCGCCCGGTCAGGGCGGGCGCGAACCGCGAGGCCAGGACGGCTCCCACGGCCTGGCAGGCGAGCAGGGCGCCGTACCCGAAGGGGCCCAGGCCGAGCACCTTCCCGCTGTGCACCACGAGCACGGCGAGCATCGCGTTGCCCGCCAGGTTGATCAGGCAGGACACCAGGGCGAGGCTGCGCAGCAGGTGGTGCGACCACAGCCACCTGGCGCCGGCCGTCATCTCCGCCAGTACGCCGGTCCTGGCCGGGGCGGGTGCGACCGGCCGGGTGCGGCGGATGCGGCCGACCAGCACGGCGGAGCACAGGAAGGTGGCCGCGTCCACGCCGAACGGCAGGGCCACCGCCGCCCCGAACATCAGCGCGCCGAGGAGCGGTCCGACGAAGCCGGCACCGGCCTCCTGGATCCCCATGATGCGGGCGTTGGCGGTGGAGAGGGTGTCCCGCGGGGTGAGGAAGGGGACGAGCACCTGGGCGGCGTTGCGGCACAGGACGTCGCCGGTGCCGAGCAGGAACATGCACGCGTAGAGCAGCGGCAGCCCGCCCCAGCCGCCGAGGGTGCCGAGGGCGAGCACGGCGAGCAGGGCGGCCCGGGCGGCGTCGACGCGGACCATCATCTTCCGGATGTCGACCCGGTCGATCAGCAGTCCGGCCGGGAGGCCGAACAGGAGGAACGGCGCGGTGAAGGCGACCGACGCCGCGCCGATCAGGCGGGGGTCGTCGGTCAGCCGGGTGGCCAGCAGGGGCGCGGCGGCGAGGGTGGCGCCGTCGCCGAGGGAGGAGACCGCGGTGGCCCACCACAACCGGGAGAAGTCGCGTCCCAGGCGCGGCCGCCGCGGGCGGACCCGGCCCACCATCGACGTGCTCATGACACGCCGCGGCAGCGGTGCGACCGGCAGTGCATTGCCTCCCCCTTCGGTCCGCCGCCCCGTCGCGGACGCTCCGTCAGCACGTCCCGTCCGCCGGGGCCCGCACGGTCGGACGCACGGGCCTGCCGAGGATAGATCGACATCGTCGGCGGCGTCGAGAGGGAAGCCGGACCCGGCGTCAGCCGGTTTCCGGACGCCCGGAATCCGGGCCGCCCGAGCGGGTCCCGGGGGACGGCGGCACCCGCCTCCCAGCGGACCACTGCCGTCCCACGCGAATCAAAATCCACGCGTCCGAGGGGGGTTTGAGCCAAAGGGTCTTCTGGTATGTTCGCCGCCGCCGGGCGCCGAATCGGCAGTCAGAGTGATGTCTGCAGGGGGAGCGCATGCCGTCGACGGGATTCCGAACACCGTGTCAGGAAGCCGTTTCCCGCCCGGGTCCGCCCGTCCCGGCGCCGTGTTCCACGGCCTGGCGGCCCCGCTCCTCCGTCCCCCCGCCGCGCGGTCCCGCACGGCGGTCCCCCCGCACATCTCCCCGGCGGCCCGCCGGCGGCGCCGGGACCGACCGGACCGGCGCACGGTCCGCGAGGACCGGCCCCCCGGTGGGGCGCCGGAACGCCGGTAGTCAGGGCTGCCCCGGGCAGCCGCGCACACGAAGGGTGAGGACATCCATGGGAATCTGCGATCCCGGTGCGGCGAGCCGTACGACCGGCGCCCGCCGCTGCCTCCCACCGCATCCGCCGACCTGCCGCCCCACCACCCGCGGAGGCATACGGTGAGCCTCCCGGCGGGCCTGGCGGGCGCCCGTCCGGAGGTCGCCGAACCGGTGGCGGTCGCCGTCATCGGCACCGGCGCGATCGGCCGGGACCTGGTGAGCAAGATCCACCGGTCGCCCGCGCTGGACTGCCGGCTGGTGGCCGGACGCAATCCGGAGTCGGCGGGCCTGCGGTACGCCGAACACCTCGGCTACCCCACCACCGCCGCCGGCATCGAGGCCGTCCTGGCGGCCGAGCGGCCGTTCGACGTCGTCTTCGACGCCACCAGCGCCGCGGCCCACCGCGAGCACTGGCCGCTGCTGGAACCGCTCGGGACGCTGGCGATCGACCTGACGCCCAGCAAGATCGGCCGGATGGTGGCACCCACCGTGACCGGGGTGTCGGCGGCGACCGGACGCAACGTCAACCTGATCAGCTGCGGCGGGCAGGCGTCCGTCCCGGTCGCGCACGCGCTCGCGGCCGCGTTCCCGGTGGCGTACCTCGAGGTCGTCTCGACCGTGGCCAGCGACGTCGCGGGCCGCGCGACCCGGCTGAACCTCGACGAGTACGTGGCGACCACCGCCCACGCCCTGACGGCGTTCTCCGGGGTGACCGACATCAAGGCGATCCTCAACATCAGCCCGGCGGTGCCGCCCGCGACCTTCCGGACGGCCGTCCACGCCCGCATCGCCGACGCCGACGCGGCGGCGGTGCGCGCGGTGGCCGACCGGGTGGCCGGGCAGGTGCGGTCCTTCGCCCCGGGGTACGAGGTCGTCGCCTGCACGGCGGCCGGCGACCGGGTGACGATCACCCTCCAGGTCACGGCGCACAGCGACGTCCTGCCGCCGTACGCAGGGAACCTCGACATCATCAACTCCGCCGCCGTCATGGTCGCCGAGCAGTACGCGACCCGGCTGGACCGGGTGTCCCGGACGGGAGCGACCCCATGAAGCACGTGCTGATCCACGACCCGACCCTGCGGGACGGCCAGCACGCCGTCCGGCACCGGCTGGAGCCGGCCGCCCTGCGCCGCTACGCGGAAGCCGCGGACGCGGCACGGATCCCGGTGGTGGAGGTCGGCCACGGCAACGGCCTGGGCGCCTCCTCCCTCCAGGTCGGAGTGGCCGCGGCGAGCGACGACGAGATGCTGTCGACCGTCCGGGAGGCGCTGCGCCACAGCCGGATGGGCGTGTTCATGCTCCCCGGCTGGGGCACCTCCGACGACCTGCGGCGGGCGATCGCCCACGGGGCCGACGTCGTCCGCATCGGCGTGCACGCCAGCGAGACGTCACTGGCCGAACGCCACCTCGGCTTCCTGCGGGACGCCGACGCCGAGGCCCACTGCGTGCTGATGATGAGCCACATGCTCTCCCCGGCCGAACTGGCCGACCAGGCCGCGCAGGCCGTCGGGTACGGGGCGCAGGCCGTGGGGATCATGGACTCCGCGGGCCACTTCCTCCCCGCGGACGTCACCGCGCGGATCGGCGCGATCGTCGAGGCGGTCGGCACCACCCCGGTGATCTTCCACGGGCACGACAACCTCGGCATGGCCGTCGCCAACTCGGTGGCCGCCGCCGAGGCCGGCGCCCTGATCGTCGACGGCTGCGCCCGCGGCTTCGGCGCCGGAGCGGGCAACACCCAGATCGAGGTGCTGGTCCCGGTGCTGGAACGGAGCGGGTTCACCACCGGCATCGACCTGTACGCGCTGCTGGACGCCGCCGACCTCGCCGAACGCGAACTCATGCCCGCGCCCCCGGTGACCGGATCGATGAGCATCGTCAGCGGCCTGGCGGGGGTGTTCTCCGGGTTCAAGCACCGGGTCGTCGAGCTCTCCGAGGCCGCCGGCGTGGACCCGCGCGACGTCTTCTTCGAACTCGGCCGGCGGCAGGCCATCGCCGGCCAGGAGGACCTGATCGTCGACGTGGTGGCGGACCTGAGCGGCCGCGGGACGGACAGCTGACGGGGCATGGACCCCCGGCCTTTCAGAAGGGAGGACAGTCGACATGGCACTACCTGACGCCGTGGCAGGCCCCAGTGGGCCGGGCGGGTCGGCGGGCGTGGAGGTCGACCGCATGTCGTTCGACGCGTTCCTGGCCACAGGCCCCCGGGGGCTGTACAAGGCCGACCGGCCGGTGGTGATCGAGCTGCCGGACAGCGTGCGGGGACTCGGCCGGGACGAGGTGGCGGCCCGCCTGGCCGAGATGACCGTCACCCTGTTCACCGAACCGGGCGACAAGAACCACCCGGGGCGCTGGGAGACCCGGGACATCAAGCTCCGCGAGTTCTTCGCGGACGAGCGGTACCTGACCGGCACCGACACCTGGCACCGGGTGGTGTCGAACATCCGCAGCAGCCCGGCCGACGTCAACGCCGTCATCGGCTTCGACGCCGAGGAGTTCTTCGGCTACGGCGACGCCCTGTACGCGGCCAACCTGTGGATCAGCCACCGCGGCGTGTTCACCAAGAACCACTTCGACGAGTTCGAGAACTTCAACATCGCACTCGAGGGCCGCAAGCGGTTCGTCATCGCCCCGCCCGGCGTACGGGACTACTACCCGCGGTCGGTACTGCGCGGATTCGGCGACAAGTCCCGGGTCTTCGACCTCGCCGACGCCGACCTGGAGCGCTACCCGAGGCTGGCGGCCAAACTCCCCCAGCGCCGCGACTTCGTCCTCGAACCCGGCCACATGCTCTACCTGCCGCTCGGCTGGTGGCACCAGGCCGAGTCGCTGGACGAGATGAACATCAACGTCAACTTCTGGCTCAAGTCGAAGAAGATCCTCCGCCGGCCGCACGTGCTCGGCGTCGCCCTGTACACGTACGCGTACCGGAGGCTCAAGGGCGTCTACAGCTACCGGCCCACCGAGGTGAACTCCTGATGAGCGAGCGCAAGACCATCACGCCCACCCACCGGTACCGCAACAACGACAGGCTCGTCGGGATCGGCAACGCCTTCTGGAACACGTCCTACGAGCACGGCGTGGCCGGCATCGTCGGCGACCTGAGGGACGGCGTGTTCCACATGCCCGACGGGCACGAGTTCGTCAACTTCACGGTCTGCTCCTACCTGGACCTGGACACCCACCCCAAGGTCATCGACGGCGCCGTCGCCGCACTGCGCCGCTTCGGCGTGCTGGACCACTGCATCCCGCGCACCCGCGTCCAGACGCCGGTGCTGCTGGAGCTGGAGGAGTCGCTGGGCGAACTGTTCGGCGCGATGGTGATCAGCGCCATATCCACCGCGGCGGCCAGCACCGGCCTGCTCCCGCTGATCGCCTCCGGGCACCTCGGCAACGGCACCCGGCCGCTGATGGTCTTCGACAAGAACGCCCACGTCTCGATGGCCAACGCCAAGCCGAACTGCGCCGACGAGACCGAGGTCGTCACCTGCCGCCACCACGACCTCGACTTCATCGAGGACATGTGCCGCACCTACGAGCGCGTCTGCTACGTAGTGGACGGCTCCGACAGCCTCGGCGGCTACGCGCCCGTCGACGAACTGGCCGAACTGCAGGAGCGGTACAACCTCCTGGTCTTCTACGACGACTCGCACTCGCTGTCCGCGTACGGCGAGCGCGGCATCGGCTACGTCCGCTCGCACTGCCCGGTGCTGGACGAGCGGACCATCACCGTGGCGACCCTGAGCAAGGGCTTCGGGGCCGGCGGCACGGCGATCATGCTCGACGGCTACCCGGAGGAGACGCGCCGGCTCGTCGAGCGGTTCGCCGGCCCGCTGGGCTACTCGCAGAAGATGAACGCCGCCGCCGTCGGCGCGGCGCTCGCCTCGGCCGAGATCCACCGCACCGAGGAACTCGTCCGGCTCCAGGGGCGCCTGCGGTCCAACATCGCGCTGTTCGACTCGCTGATCGCGACCGAGCAGTCCGGCAGCACCTACCCGATCCGGGTGGTGCCGATGACCGACGAGACGGTCGTCGACGCCGCCAAGCAGGTCTTCACGGCCGGGTTCTACACCTCGCCGGTGTTCTTCCCGATCGTCGCCCGCGGCACCGCCGGACTGCGCGTGATGCTGCGGGCGGGCCAGACCGAGGAGCAGATCAGGCGGCTCTGCTCCGCGCTGGAGGCCGCCGGGGCGCCCCGGGCGGACGCGCTGCCCGAGACGGCGGCCCGGTGACCGGCACCGCGCGGGCGATCCCGCGCAGCATCCTCTACACGCCGGCCCTGTCCCTGGACCGGGTGGTGAAGGCCTGGTCGTACGACGCGGACGTCCACCTGATCGACCTGGAGGACTCCGTACCGCCCGCCGGCAAACCGGCCGCCCGGCAGGTCTGCCGGGCCGCGCTGGAGAAGACGCCCCGTCCGGAGAACGTCGCGGTCCGCATCAACGAGCTCGGGAGCCTCGCGGCGGTGCACGACGTGCTGATGATGGCCGACAGCCCGGTGCGGCCCGGCATCGTCGTGATGACGATGGTGACCTCCGCGGCCGAGGTCGACCTGCTGCGGCGGACCCTGGCGTCGGCGGGCGCGCACCCGGAGATCTACGTGACGGTGGAGACGGTCGAGGCGGTCACCGGCATCGACGCCGTCGCGCGCTCGGCCGACGGCCTGGTGCTCGGCTCGGCCGACCTGGCCGCCACGCTCGGCGTCGACATCACCTGGGAGGCCATGCAGGCCACCCGGCAGGCGATGGCGATGGCCTGCGCCCGGTACGGCACGGCGTGCGTCGACACCGCCAACTTCCGGCTCGCCGAGCCGGCGGTCCTCACCGAGGAGACCACCCGGGTGCGGGCCCTCGGCTTCCACGGCAAGGCGACGGTCCACCCGGGCGAACTCGAGGTCATCAACCGCATCCTGCGGCCCCGGCCCGACGAACTGGAACGGGCACGCCGGGTGACGCGGGCCGTGTCGGCGGCCGACGGCGGGATCGCCGTCCTGGACGGCCACATGGTCGGCCCGCCGTTCGCCCGGCTGGCCCGCGACACCGCGGCCCGCGGGGACGCCTGGACGAATCGTTTCGGCGGCGGCCCCGACGGCGGGACCGCATGACCGCCCCGGTGACGCTCCACGCCGCCGACATGTCCGGCACCCGGCGGATGACCCGGGTGATCGACGTGCTCGGCGAGATGTTCGCGGACCTGGCCGCCGGACGGACGCGGTCCCCGGCCCGCACCGTCGTCGAGCACGGCGACCACCGCGTCCTCCTGGCCGGCACCGCCGTCTGGGAGCGGCGCGGGGTGGGCAGCGTCAAGGTCACCACCCTCACCCCCGACAACCCGGAACGGGGCCTTCCGCTCATCCACGGGATCGTCGTGCTCACCGACCTGGAGACGGGGCGGATCACCGCGCTGCTGGACGGCGCCGAACTCACCGCCGTCCGCACCGGCGCGGTCGCCGCCCTGGCGACCCGCCGGTGCACCCCCGACGACGCCGACGACCTGGCGGTGATCGGCGCCGGGGTGCAGGCAGGAGCCCTGATCCGGGCGGTGGCGGCGGTGCGCCCGATCCGCACCGTACGGATCCACTCGCGCACCCGCGCCGGCGCCGAGAGGCTCGCCGAACGGGTCCGCGGCACCGCGCCGGCCGTCCGGGCGATCGTCTGCGACACCGCCCGGGACGCCGTACGCGACGCGCCGATCGTCTGCACGGCCACCTCGACCGCCGGCACCGCACCCGTGGTGGAGGCGGACTGGGTGGCCCCCGGAGCGCACGTGAACGTGATCGGCGGAACCCACCCGGACGCCGTCGAGCTCGACCCGTCCCTCCTGGCCGGTGCCGTGGTCCTCGTCGAGGACCGGACCGCGGCGCTGGACGGCGCGGGCGAGGTCCGGGCCGCCCTGGCCCGCGGGCTGATCACCGCCGGGGACCTGCGCGAACTGGGCGAACCGGCCGACCGGGCCGAAGCCGTCGAGCGGACCTCGGTCCTGCGCACGGTCGGGATGGCCATCGAGGACACCGCCGCCGCGCTGGCGCTGTCCGAGGAGCACGGCGCGGCCGGGCCGGTGGACGGCCCGCCCGCCGCGGCGACGGAGGAGGGAGCACCGGATGGACGTGTATGAGGACCCCGGTACGGCACACGGGCACCCGTGGTTCGGCCGCCACCGGCTGCGGCCCGCCGCACCCGCGGACACCATCCGGCGGATGCTGCGGCACGAGCTGCGGGACACCGGCTGGCCGTACCAGCCGGTCCTCCCCGCGGCGCCGATGGCGATCCCGCGCGCGGCCTACGCCGAGGTCTTCCGGGTGAGCGTCGCCCTGGTCGAACTGCTGCGCCGCACCGCCCTGGAGACCGGCCCCACCACCGCCGCCAGGCTGGCCGCCTACCGCATGCCCGCCACCGAGGACCGGCTGTGGACGCGCGACCCGTTCACCGAGGAGCGGTACGCCGACTTCGTGGTCCGCCCGGACCTGGTCATCGGCCCCGACGGGCCGCGGTTCCTGGAGTTCAACGTCAGCGGCGCGCTCGGCGGCGTGGTGGAGACGCACAGCCGCCTGGCGGTGTGGCGCAGGCTCCACGCCGACGAGGCGGGGCGGACCCCGTTCCGCTCGCCGGATCCGTTCGCCGTGCGCGCCGCCGCGTTCCGGTCGCTCGCCGAGGAACTGGCGCTGGCGCCGCGGGTGGCCGTCGTCGGCAGCTCCCGGGTGGCCGGCGTGCAGCGGCGGTACTTCGAGACGGAGGCCGACCACTACGAGAGCCACGGCCTGACCGCGCGCTTCTTCGAACCGGAGGAGCTGCCGGAGGCGTGGGACTGCGCCCCGCACCTGCGCCACCCGATCGGACTGCGGAACTTCACGATCCCCGACTGGCTTCAAGCGGGCGTCGACACCGCGCCGGTCCAGGACGCCCTGGACAACGGCTGCCTGCTGGTGGGCACCCAGACGTCGACCTTCCTGCACAGCAAGCTCACCATGGGCCTGCTGTCGGAGGGCCGGCCCTGGATGACCCGGGCCGACCGCGACCTCGTCGACCGCTACCTCCCCTGGACGCGGGTCCTGTCGGAGCGGAAGACCGGCCGCGAGGGCCGGCAGGTCGACCTGGTCCCGTTCGTCCTGGCCAACCGGGAACTGCTGGTGCTCAAGGCCGGCCTCGGGGAGTGCGGGAACGAGGTGGTCATCGGCCGCGAGACCGACCGGGCCGCGTGGGAGTCCGCCGTCGCCGGGGCCGTCGAGGACGGCACCAGCATCGTGCAGGACTTCGTGCGGCCGCAGACCTGCCGGGTCGCGCTGATCGCCGACGGCTGCGACGAGCCGTACGACGCCGACGTCGCCCCGGTGCTGGGACCCCTGGTGTTCGGCGGCCGCCCGGCCGGGCTGTTCTGCCGGTTCTTCGGCGACGGTTCCGCCGGGATCGTCAGCGTCCGGGGACGGGCGAGCAGCTCCGACAACGTCATGGTGGCCGTCTGACGCGACGGCACCGCCCCTTCCCCCGACACCACGGAGTGAGACCGCATGACCCTGCGCCGAGTCAAGGACAACGAGTACGTCGAGGAGCACGGCGGGGACTACGAGGACTTCGAGCCCGGCATGGTGATCCGGCACTGGCCGGGCCGCACCCTCTCCGAGGCCGACAACACCTGGCTGACCCTGCTGACGATGAACCAGCACCCGCTCCACTTCGACCGGCACTACGGCGCCGGGGCCGAGTACGGGAAGGTCCTGGTCAACAGCGGCATCACCCTGTGCCTGGTCGGCGGGATGACCGTACAGGCGCTGTCGGCGCGGGCGGTGGCCAACCTGGGCTGGGACAGGGTCCGCCTCAAGGACCCCGTCTTCGTCGGCGACACCCTCTACGCGACGAGCCGGATCCTCGGCAAGCGGCTGTCCCGGTCCCGGCCGGGCCAGGGGATCGTCACGGTGGAGACCACGGGCACGAAGTCGACGGGGGAGACCGTCATCGTCTTCGAGCGGTCGTTCATGGTCCGCTGCCGCGAGGCGGCGGCCCCGCCGGAGGAGTGACCCCGGCAGACGCCCGGGACGTCACTCGCGGGCGTCCCGGCACGGCGGCATCCGATGGCCGCCAGTCCGTTCGACAGGGGTACGCACGACGGGTCGATCTGACAGGATATCCGGCATGACGAGCGAGAATCAGCCCAAGGCAGGCCACCGCGGCACCCCCACCAACACCGCCTTCCGCGAGTTCATGGCCTCCGGATGGGCCGCCTCCGACGACCGCCCGCCCACCCCCCGCGCCGAGGCCGCCGACCACGCGGCCCGCCGGCGGGAAGCCCTGTCCCAGCGGTTTCCCGGCGAGCGGCTCGTCATCCCCGGCGGCGGTCTGAAGGTACGCAGCAACGACACCGACTACACCTTCCGGCCGCACACCGCCTTCGCCCACCTGTCCGGGCTCGGCGCCCAGGCCGACCCCGACAGCGTCCTCGTGCTGCACCCCCGCCCCGAGGGCGGGCACCACGCCGTCCTGTACTTCCGCCCGCCCGCCCCGCGGGACACCGAGGAGTTCTACGTCGACTCCCGGTACGGGGAGTTCTGGGTCGGCTCCCGCCCGACCGTCGCGGACGTCGAGTCGCAGCTCGGCCTCACCGCCCGCCACATCGACTCCCTCGCCGACGACCTCGCCAAGGACGACGCCGCCCGGCTGCGCGTGGTCCGGTCGGCCGACCCGCAGCTCGCCGAGCTCGTCGACGCCACCCGCGCCCAGGCGGGGACGACCCTCTCCGCCGAGCAGCAGGAGGAGGCCGACCAGGAGCTGGCCCGCCACCTGTCCGGCATGCGGCTCCTCAAGGACGAGTGGGAGGTCGGCGAGATGCGCAAGGCGATCGCCGCCACCCACAAGGGATTCGAGGCGATCATCGCCACCCTCCCCGAAGCCGTCCGCAAGGGGCGCGGCGAGCGGTGGGTCGAGGGCATCTTCGGCCTGTACGCCCGGCACGAGGGCAACGGAGTCGGCTACGAGTCGATCTGCGCCTCCGGCGACCACGCCAACACCATCCACTGGACGAGGAACACCGGCGACGTCCGCGAGGGCGACCTCATCCTGATCGACGCCGGCATCGAGGTCGACTCCCTGTTCACCGCCGACATCACCCGCACCCTCCCGGTCACGGGCCGCTTCACCGACGTGCAGCGCAGGATCTACGACGCCGTCTACGAGGCGCAGCAGGCCGGCATGGCGGCGGTGAAGCCCGGCAACAGGTTCAGCGACATCCACGCCGCCGCGAACGAGGTCATCGCGCGCCGCCTGCACGAGTGGGGCCTGCTCCCCGAGGGGGTCACGCTCGAGCAGACCCTCGACCCGGAGCGCGGCGGCTGGCACCGCCGCTGGATGGTCCACGGCACCTCCCACCACCTGGGCATGGACGTCCACGACTGCCAGCTCCTGCTGCGCGAGGAGTACATGGACGGCGAGCTGAAGCCGGGCATGATCCTCACGGTCGAGCCGGGCCTGTACTTCAAGGCCGACGACCTCCTCGCCCCGGAGGAGTTCCGCGGCATCGGAGTGCGCATCGAGGACGACGTGCTGGTGACCGAGGACGGCTGCGAGAACCTCTCCGCCGCGATGCCGAGCACCTCCCACGAAGTCGAGGAGTGGATGGCGCGCGTCTTGGGCTCCGCGGGCGCCTGAACATCCCGGTGGGGCCGCTGCCCGGCCTCGCCCACCGCCCCGCGCGCCCGCCGCTCTCCGCCGGTCCCACCGCCGTCACGGGACCGGCGGCCGGGCGGGGGCGAGCGCGACACCGCCGGCCCCGCGACCCGTCCGGTCGCGGGGGCCGGCGCCGTCCCGCCGCGCCGTCCTGCCGGGACGCCGCCGCCCCGCCGCACACCGGAGGAGCGGAACCCCGGTGGTGGCCGGTGGCCCCGAGGGGGCCGCACACGCCGCGGCGCGGCCGGGCCCGGAACGTACCGGAGGCCGCAGGGCCCACCGCCGGAGCGTGCGGGTCCCTCACCCGAGGTCCCGTCGGGTGAACCGCCCGTACGCCGCGATCGCGACCGGCAGCAGGTACACGGCGAGCGCGGCGAACGCCTGGGTACCGGTGGTGCCCCGGTGCATCGCCACGCACGCCGCCCGGCCCAGGCAGTCCGTGCGGTCGACGTCCAGCAGGAGGCGTTCGTTGAGGGCGGCGAAGGCGATGCCGGAGAGGTGGTACTCGGTCAGCGAGGGGAGGTAGTCCTGGAGGAGCCGTTCGGCCGCCACCAGGTACACGAGGGTGATCCCCAGGGCCGCCACGGTGCCCCGGGTGAGCATGCCCAGGGTATCCGAGCAGGCCGACCAGCCCGACGAGCAGCGCCCCGCGCAGTGTGATGAGGGCGAGGACCTGCCAGAACGCCCCGTCGGCACCCTCCAGGCTGCCCCGTCGCCGCCCGGTCCAGACCAGCATGGGCACCAGGGCACCGGCGACGAGGAGCGCGATCAGCGCGGTACCGGCCGCCACGAGGGCACCGCGCACCGCGAACAGGCGCGGACGGCGGGGCTCGACGGTGGCGAGGACGAGCAGGACGCGGGAGGACCAGTCGGCGCCGCCGCTGCGGATGCCGAGGACCAGGGCGGCGACGGCCAGGCCCGAGAGGACCGTCCTGAGGTCCGTGAACACCGCTTTGGCGAAGAGGTAGCGGGGGTCGTCGAAGAACGTGCCCACCGGCGGGACTTCGGCCGTGGGGATGCCGCGGGCGGCGGCGTCGGCGAGGTACCGGCGGTGGGCCCCCTCGGCGGCCCGCCAGGCGCTCGCGGTGTCGGTGTGGTGGGCGAAGTAGGCGGCGGCGACGTACAGGACGAGCGCGAGGGGAAGCGCGTAGAGCGCGTGGCGGACCGCGGCGGGGCTCAGCAGGCGCCGGAGTTCGGCTGCCACGAGGCGGCGCAGGGGCAGGGGCGGTGCCATCAGCCCAGATCCGTCCGGGTGGAGCGCCAGAGGGCGAGAGCGAGGACGGGGACGACGTGGAGCGCGATGCCGACGAGTCCGTCGGCGTGGGTCAGGTCGACGTGCGCCGCCTCGCAGCCCGGCCCGGCGACGCAGTCGGATTCGATCATCGGGATCACGGGTTTCTCGTTGAGGACGGCGAAGGCGAGGCCGGTCATGTCGTACTCGGCGAGCCGGGGGCCGCGCCCGCCGAGGACCCGCTCTGCCGCGGCCAGGTAGAGGAAGGCGGCGCCGAGGGCGGTGGCGGCGCGCCGGGTCAGCGTCGCCAGTGCGTACCCGAGGAGGCCGAACAGGCCGCAGAGCAGGACGCCGCGCAGGTACAGGCTGCCGAACGCGGCCCAGAAGCCCCCGTCCGTCCCGGTTGTGCTGCCGCGGAGCCAGGCGGCGAGGAGGAGGAGCGGAACCAGCAGGGCGCCGGTCACGGCCGCCGCCGCGGCGGAGGTTCCCGTGACGAGCAGGGCACGGGTGCCGAACAGCCGACCGCGGCGCGGCTCGGCAGCGGCGAGGGTGAGGACGACGCGGGAGGTCCAGTCCGCGCCGCCCGCCACGATGCCGAAGAGGACGGCGCCGGCGGCGAGGGCGGTGAGCGCCGTGCGGAGGTCGCCGAAGGCGAGTGTGCTCATGAGGTAGCGGGGCTCGTCGTAGAAGAGCCGGGACGTGACCCCGTCGTTCATGGGCAGGCCGTAGTGGACGGCATCGGCCCGGACCTGGGCGAACCGGGCCTCGGCGGCCCGCCAGGCGGCGGCGGTGTCGGTGTGGTGCAGGGCCAGCTTGGACAGGCCGAACAGGGCGGTGGCGGCCAGGAACGCGGCCGCGGCCCACCGGACGGCGCGGGGCGCGAACAGGCGGCGCAGCTCGGCGTGCAGCAGGCGGCGCCAGGGGATCGGGCGACGGTCGTCAGTCATGCCGGGTCTCGCCCCGATCGGCGTCCGCCGCACGGATCGCCCGGATGTAGACGTCCTCCAGCGAGGCGGACCGGTGGTGGATCCCGTCCGGGTAGATGTCGTGCTCGGCGAGGATCCGCAGGACGGCGGGGACACGTTCGCCGGTCTCCACCCTCAGCTCGGCCGGGTCCCGGGAGCCGTCGACGGTGCCCACGCGGATTCCCCGGCCGGTGAGCACGGCGCGGGCGGTGTCGCGCAGGGAAGCCGGTCCGGGCAGCCGGAGGACGACGTGATCGGACGCGCCGCCCACCAGGCGGGACAGTTCGCCTTCGGTGATGACGCGCCCGTGCCGGACGATGGTGACGTGGTCGCAGACGAGTTCCACCTCGGCCAGGATGTGCGAGGAGACGAGCACCGTCATGCCCCGGTCGTCCCGCAGGTGCGTGAGCAGGGGGCGCAGATCGCGGATCGCCTCCGGGTCGAGGCCGTTCATCGGCTCGTCCAGGACCAGCAGGTCCGGCGAAGGGAGCAGGGCGGCGGCGACACCGAGGCGCTGCTTCATCCCGAGTGAGTATCCAAAGTAGGCGCGCCGGGCGTCGCGCGTGAGGCCGACGAGGTCGAGCACCTCCGCGACGGTGCTCTCCGGAACGCCGTGCAGGGCGGCCAGCAGGCGGAGATTGTGCTCCCCGGTGAGGGACGCGGTGAAGGCGGGGCCCTCGATGAGCGCTCCTGTGCGCCGGGCCGCGAGGTGCTGGCAGCGGGGGAGTTCGTGGCCGAAGGCCCTGATCCTCCCCGAGTCGACCCGGACGAGTCCGAGGAGGGCCTTCAAGGCGGTCGTCTTGCCGGACCCGTTGGGGCCGAGGAGCCCGACGACGGAGCGTGCGGGAACCGACATGGAGAAGCGGTCGAGCGCCGTCTGGTACCGGCCGCGCGAGGTGCGGTACCGCTTCACCAGCGAGTCGAGCCGTGCCAGCGGTTCGCCGGAGTCGAGCGACGTCACGCGCCCACCGTTCCGGTGACCGGTTCCGGGAAGGTGACGGCGCAGTAGCCGGTGCGGTTGCCGTCCTTCCAGGACTTCTCGTCGAAGGGCAGCAGCTGCATGCCGATACGGCTGCCGCGCGCGGCGGCCACGAGCGGCTCCAGGATCGGGTCGCAGGCCTTGGTGAGCTGTCCGACGAGCGTGTTCCGCCCCGGGAACGGCGCATCCGGTCCGCCGGGAACGCGTACTTTCGCGAGAACCTCGAAGCGGTGCGGGGTGGCGCAGTCGACGACGCCCACCGGTTCGGCGGCGGTGACGGCTCCGTCGTCGTTGGAGCACATGCCCGCGGTGAGGGAGGAGAAGGGGACCGGTCTGCCCGTCGGCAGGCCCTTCACGGGGTCGGCCGGCCTGCTCGGCGCAGGCGCCGCCTCTTCCGGTACGCCGCCCCCGGTGGTGGCGCAGCCGGCGACGGACACCACGGCGGCGACGGCGACCAGCCGGAGGAGTAAGGAACGACCCATGTGCTCATCCCCTTCGAGAAAACGGACGTGCCCGGGCGGGACGCGCCGCGTCCCGCCCGGCCATCGCGACGGCAGCCGGTCAGCAGACGCGGGTGCCGTGGAGGGAGTCCCACGTGTCGCCGTCGCTGCCGCCATTGTCGTCGGCGTACCAGTCCACCACGAGGTTCCCGCCGGGGTTCGCAATCCGGCCGACGGCGGCATCGCCGACGGCACCGGGGCGAGCACCGTCGGCCGGACCGGCCGGCGCGGGTGCAACGCGCCCGCCCGGGCGTTCTCGCCACACCGAAGGGGGAACCGTCCGGCGAGGACCCGCGACCGAGCCGGCCCGCGGCCCGCATCGCGGTCTTCGAACAGGCCGAGAACCGGCACGGCACGTGCAGGCCGCACGGCGAACTCGGCCACCGGTGTCCCGCCGGGTGCGGAACCGGCTTCGCGGTCCGACCGCCGCGCCGGAGGTGCCCGTCGAAGCCGAGCAGGCCCGGGGGCCCTCTCCCGGTACCGGGCCGGACATCCGGGGAGGACGGGAGGCCGGCACCCCTTCCGGGGCGCGACCGGCCCGACGCCCCCCACCCGTGATCACGCCCGGTTACTATGCTCACTTCATGCCGTGGGCCGGCGGTGCGGGGGCGCCGCCGCCGACGAACCGCCCGGGGAGCGGGGCACCGGTGTGCCGCCCGGCCCCCGGAACACCGAACGCCCGGGCCTCCGTTCCCGACCCCGGAACCCCGGAACCCCGACCCCGGGTCCCCGCCGGGGGCGCCACCTGCCGCGCCCCGACGGAGCCGACCGTTGACAGCGAGGTTGAAGAGATGGGTGACCTGCGAGGATGCTGAGAGAAGTCACCGCCACGCGCTATGTGACGCCCCTGCGCGAGGGCGGCTCGCTGCCCGGGATCGTCGAGGCCGACGACCTCGGCACGTACGTCATGAAGTTCACCGGCGCGGGCCAGGGCCGCAAGACGCTCGTCGCCGAGGTGATCTGCGGCCGGCTGGGCCGACTCCTCGGTCTGCGCGTGCCCGAGCTGGTCGCCATCCAGCTGGACCCGGTGATCGGCCTGGGCGAGCCCGACCAGGAGGTGCAGGAGCTGCTCAAGGCCAGCGGCGGGCTGAACCTCGGCATGGACTACCTGCCGGGCTCCATCGGCTTCGACCCCCTCGTCTACGAGATGGACCCGGTCGAGGCGGGCCGGGTGGTCTGGTTCGACGCGCTGGTCAACAACGTCGACCGGTCCTGGCGCAACCCCAACATGCTGGTCTGGCACGGCGAGCCCTGGCTCATCGACCACGGCGCCACCATGATCTGGCACCACAACTGGCCCGGGGCGGCGGCCTCCGCCGCCAAGCCGTACGACGCCTCCGACCACGTCCTGGCCACCTACGGCCCCGACGTGGCCGCGGCCGCCGCCGAACTGGCGCCGCGGGTCACCGGGGACCTGCTGGGCGAGGTCGCCGCCGACGTGCCCGACGAGTGGCTGGCCGGCGAGCCCGGCTTCGACTCGCCCGACGCCGTGCGGCGGGCCTACGTCGAGGCCCTGCTGTCGAGGGCCGCCACCATCCACCTGCGGGTCACCGTGGGGGAGCGGACCGAGCGCCCGGCCGCGCGGCCGCCCGGCTGGCTGGCCGACCGCCTCGCCCCCCGTCCCCGCGCCGCCCGGAACGGCACGGCCGTGCCCGGCGAGCGGAAGGACGGCGGCCGGTGACCGAGCGGAACGTCTTCGAGTACGCCCTGCTGCGCGTCGTCCCGCGCGTCGACCGCGGCGAGTGCTTCAACGCGGGCGTGGTGGTCTACTGCCGCGCCCGGTCGTTCGTGGCCGCGCGGACGCACCTGGACGAGGGGAAGCTGGCGGCGCTCGACCCGCGGGCGGACGTCACCGGTGTGCGGGCCGCCCTGCGCGCCGTGGAGGGCGTCTGCCGCGGCGGGGAGGACGCCGGGCAGGCCGGTCGTGACGACGCCGGGCGGCGCTTCCGCTGGCTGGTCGCGCCCCGCTCCACCGTCGTCCAGCCCGGCCCCGTCCACACCGGGCTCACCGCGGATCCGGAGGCGGAGGTGGAGCGGCTGCTGGACCTGCTCGTCCGCTGACGCCTCCGGGGCCGGCCGGCCAGTCGTTGACACCGGGTGCCGCGGCTTCTAGCGTCTCGTCCCGCCGAAGGCACCGAGCGGTCGCTCACCGGTCCGCCGGGAGCGAGGACGAACGGCTCCCAGGGGGTCGAGGACGAGGAGGACCAGCATGTCCACCACCCGGCAGCGCGTGGCCGTCGTGACCGGAGGGGCGCGCGGCATCGGAGCGGCGACCGCCGTGCGGCTCGCGGCCGAGGGGCGCGCCGTGGCCGTCCTCGACCTCGACGAGGCCGCCTGCGCGGACACCGTCGCCGCCGTCACCGCGGCCGGCGGCACCGCCCTCGCCGTCGGCTGCGACGTCTCCGACGCCGCCCGGGTGGAGGCCGCGGTCGCCCGTGTCGCCGACGAGCTCGGCGCGCCCACCATCCTCGTCAACAACGCGGGCGTGCTCCGCGACGAGCTGCTGTTCAGGATGTCCGAGTCCGACTGGGACACGGTGATGGACGTCCACCTCAAGGGCGCGTTCCTGATGACCAGGGCGTGCCAGGGGCACATGGTCGACGCGGGCTTCGGCCGGATCGTCAGCCTCTCCTCGTCCTCCGCCCTCGGCAACCGCGGCCAGGCCAACTACTCCGCCGCCAAGGCCGGCCTCCAGGGCTTCACCAAGACCCTCGCCAAGGAGCTCGGCAGGTTCGGCGTCACCGCCAACGCCGTGGCGCCCGGCTTCGTCGCCACCGAGATGACCGCGCGGACCGCCGAGCGCGTGGGCATGGGGTTCGAGGAGTTCCAGGCCGCCGCCGCCACGCAGATCCCCGTCGGCCGCGTGGGCCGCCCCGAGGACGTCGCGAACGCGATCGCCTTCTTCACCGGCGACGACGCCGGCTTCGTCTCCGGCCAGGTCCTGTACGTGGCCGGCGGACCCCTCGACTGAGACGGCGAACCCTCGACTGAGACGGCGGACGGCATGGAGGACGACATGGGGAACGACATGGGGGACGACAGCATGGAGAACGGCGCGGCACCCGGGCCGACCGGCCGGGCCGCCCTGGTCACCGGCGGCAGCCGGGGCATCGGGTACGCCATCGCCGAGGCCCTCGTCGCCCGCGGCGACCGCGTCTGCATCACCGGGCGCTCGGAGGAGGCGCTCAGGGCGGCCGTCGAACGGCTCGGCCCCGACCGCGCCGTCCACGTCGCGGGCAAGGCGCACGACGAGGCCCACCGGGCGATCGCCGTCGAGCGGACCATGGAGGCCTTCGGCCGGGTGGACTACCTGGTCAACAACGCCGGGACCAACCCCGTCTTCGGCCCGATGGCCGACCTCGACCTCGACGCGGCCCGCAAGGTCTACGAGACCAACGTCGTCTCGGCGCTCGGCTTCGCCCAGCGGACGTGGAAGGCCTGGCAGAAGGAGAACGGCGGCGCGATCGTGAACATCGCGTCGATCGCCGGCGTCGCCGCCTCCCCGTTCGTGGGGGCGTACGGGATGAGCAAGGCGGCGATGATCAACCTCACGCTGCAGCTCGCCCACGAGTTCGCCCCGCTCGTCCGGGTCAACGCGATCGCCCCGGCCGTCGTGAAGACGAGGTTCGCCCAGGCCCTCTACGAGGGCCGCGAGGCGGAGGCGGCCGCCGCCTATCCGCTCGGCAGGCTCGGCACGCCCTCGGACATCGGCGCCGCCGCGGCCTTCCTCACCTCGGAGCAGTCGGGCTGGATGACGGGGCAGACCCTGGTCGTCGACGGGGGCATCCTGCTCAATGCCGGAGTGGGTTGAGGGGATTGCTCCCGATTGGTCGCCTGACGTCTCAAGTGCCCCGCCGGTCCGCCTGATTGACCGGCGGGGAGCTGCGGTATCGTCGGCCGACCATGGCTGAACGAGGAGCGTGTGCACGTGTTCAACCGGACCAGCCTGCAGGCGACTGCAGCTCTTGCGTCCATATCCCTGCTGGCGGGATGCGGCCTCTTCGCGGGAGATGAGGCCGAAGCGGAAAGCAAGATCGTCGTGGGTACGACGAGCTCCCCCACCACCCTCGACCCGGCGGCCGCGTGGGACAGCTCCTGGGAGCTGTACCGGAACGTCTTCCAGACGCTGCTGAGTTTCCCCACGGGCAGTACGACCCCCCAGCCGGACGCGGCGGACTGCAGGTTCACCGACGGCACCAGCCAGGTGTTCCAGTGCGACCTGCGCGAGGGGCTGCGGTTCTCCTCCGGCACCCCGGTCGACGCCGAGGCCGTCAAGCACTCGATCGAGCGGATCCGCACGATCAACGCGGAGGGCGGACCCAGCGGGCTCCTCGGATCCCTCGACAAGATCGAGACGAACGGCGACAGGACGGTGATCTTCCGCCTCAAGGAGTCGGACGCCACCTTCCCCTTCGTCCTGGCCACGCCCGCCACGTCGATCGTCGACCCCGTCTCCTACCCGGCGGACCGGGTCCGCGAGGACGGCAAGGTGGTCGGCTCCGGCCCGTACCTGCTGAGCGAGTACACCGAGGGCGTGCAGGCCCGGCTGGTCAAGAACCCCACGTACAAGGGGTACGCCGACCGCAAGAACACCGCCGTCACCATCCGCTACTTCGGCGAGTCCGAGGCGCTGGTCGCCGCGCTGAAGAAGAAGCAGATCGACGTCACCTACCGCGGCCTGACCGCCGAGGAGGTCGTCGACCTCAGCGAGAAGAAGGCCGAGAACGAGGGCCTCCAGGTCGTCGAGCTGACCGGCGCGACCATCCACTACCTGGTCTTCAACCCCAAGGACCCGCAGGCCGGCAAGCCCGCCGTCCGCCAGGCCGTCGCGCAGGTCATCGACCGCGGAACCCTCGTCTCCAAGGCGTACAAGGGAACCGCCGAACCGCTGTACTCGATGGTCCCCAAGGGCATCGCCGGGCACACCACCAAGTTCTTCGACCACTACGGCGACCCGGACGTCGCCAAGGCGAGGAGCATCCTGCGCAAGGCCGGGATCGACGAGCCGGTGAAGCTGACCATCGGCTACACCACCGACCGGTACGGCTCCTCCGCGGTGGCCGAGTTCACCGAGATCAAGCGGCAGCTGGAGGCCTCCGGGCTGTTCGAGGTGACCCTCGTCGGCAAGCCCTGGAAGGACTTCCAGACCGCGTACCAGAAGGGCGAGTACCCCGTCTTCGGCCGCGGCTGGTTCCCGGACTTCCCGGACCCGGACAACTTCGTCGCGCCGTTCGTGGGCAAGAAGAACGTCCACGCCGCGCCGTACGAGCAGCAGGAGATCACCGACCGGCTGCTGCCCGAGTCGCGCCGCAAGAGCGACCGCGCGACGGTCGTCAAGCAGTTCGAGCGGGCCCAGCAGATCTTCGTCGAGGACGTCCGGATGCTGCCCCTGTGGCAGGGCAAGCTGTACATCGCGGCCAGCGAGGAGATCGGCGGTGCCGAGCGCGCCCTCGACCCGCAGACCGTCATGCAGGTGTGGGAGCTGCACCGCAAGACCAGCTGGTGACGACACGGCCGGCGGCCGGAGCCGGTGGGATCGGCTGTCAGTGGTCACCGGTAGGTTCGGTGACCGACAGGCGATCCCACACCGGAGGTTGTTGACGTGACCGACACCGCCATGCTGCCCGAGTCCTGGCGCGGCGTCCTCGGCGACGAACTGCAGAAGCCGTACTTCGAGCAGCTCACCGAGTTCGTCGAGGAGGAACGGGCCAAGGGGCCGGTCTACCCTCCGCGGGAGGAGGTGTTCGCCGCCCTCGACGCCACCCCGTACGACAAGGTCAAGGTCCTCGTCCTGGGCCAGGACCCGTACCACGGGGAGGGCCAGGGGCACGGCCTGTGCTTCTCCGTGCGACCGGGCGTCAGGATCCCGCCGTCCCTGCGGAACATCTACAAGGAACTGCGGGACGACCTCGGCCACCCCGTCCCGGACAACGGCTACCTCATGCCGTGGGCCGAGCAGGGGGTGCTGCTGCTCAACGCCGTGCTGACCGTGCGCGCCGGCGAGGCCAACTCCCACAAGGGCAAGGGCTGGGAGAAGTTCACCGACGCCGTCATCCGCGCCGTCGCCTCCCGCCCCGACCCGGCCGTGTTCGTCCTGTGGGGCAACTACGCGCAGAAGAAGCTGCCGCTCATCGACGAGTCGCGGCACGCCGTGGTGAAGGGCGCCCACCCGTCGCCGCTCTCCGCGAAGAAGTTCTTCGGCTCCCGGCCCTTCACGCAGATCGACCGGGCCGTCGCCGAGCAGGGCCACGAACCGATCGACTGGCGCATCCCCGACCTCGGCTGAGCCGTGCCCGCCCGCCGCACGGGGACCGCGCGGCGGGCGGGCTCCGGCCGGTGTGCGCCCGGACGGGTCGGCGTACCGGTGCCGGCCGTGTCCGCCCGGCGAGCGGCCGCCCCGGCGGTTAGCGTCGGGAGGGGACGACGAGAGGGGCCGGCACATGGCCGACGAGGACGCGGTCGCGTCCGGCGCCGCGGACGACGCGGTCATGACCGGCATCGGCCAGGCGACGATGCTGCTGCACGGGGGAGACCGCGAGGAGGCCCGCAACCGGCTCCACGCACTGTGGGAGCGGATCGGTACCGACGGCGACCCCCTGCACCGCTGCACCCTGGCCCACTACATGGCGGACGCCCAGGACGACCCCGACGCCGAACTCGCCTGGGACCTGCGCGCCCTGGCGGCCGCCGGGACGCTCGACGGGGAGCGGCCCGCCCGCCACGCGACGGCCGCCGCCCTGCGGGCCCTGTACCCGTCGCTCCATCTGAACCTGGCCGCCGACTACCTGGCACTGCACCGCCCCCACGACGCGCGCTCCCACCTCGACCTGGCCCGCGCCGCCTCGGCCGTCCTCGCCGACGACGGGTACGGCGCGGGTGTCCGGGCCGCCATCGACCAGCTCGACCGCCGTCTGCGGGAGGACGGCGCCTGAACGGCGCCGCCCCGGGGCCGCGTCAGCGGGGCACCGCCTCCCGGCACGTACGCTCCTCGACGCCGCCCGGACGCCACGCGCCGTGCCGCTCCGCCAGCCGGCACACGTCCGGCACGGCGACCCTCGGACGCGCCGGGACCGGAGTCCGCACCGGCGCGGGCGGGCGCGCCTCCGGGGCACGCGCCGGGGGCCGTGCCCCGGCCCGCTCCCCGTCGTCCTCGGCCGCCCGCTCACGCGTCACCGCCGGGCGGGGCGTCGGCGCCGCCGCGGGGGCGGCGCTCTCCAGCGCCTCGCGCGGCCGCCCCTCGACCACCGGCGGCTCCGGCTTCCGCGACGTCTCCGCCACCGCCGGGGTCTCCACCGGGCCGGGGCCGGGAGCCACCGTCACACAGCCCGGCAACGCCACCGCCACCACACCCACCAGGACGCACAGCGCCCCACCGCTCCCGCCGAGCCCGGCCCTCGCTCTTTCCCGCACCGGCCCACTGTGCCGCCCGGGCCGCCGCCCGCACCGTTCGTACCGACGGTTACCGCACGCACGGGTGACGCGTGTCACACGTATGCCGCGGGGTGCGGCGCCCGGGAATCCGGCGGGTGCCGACTCCCGGCGGGTGCCGCCTCCCGATGGGCCCGCCGGCGGCGGGCCGGGGCGCCCCGGGCCCGCACGACCCGGCTCGGCCCCCGGGCCTCCCTGGGCACCGGCGCCGTACCGGTGAGGCGGCGCTCAGCGCCCGCGGAGCGCCGCGGGTCCGCGGGCCGCGCGGGCACGGAGGGCGGTGCCCCCGGGTGCGGGTGGCGGTCCGGCAGCCCGCGCCCCGAAGGCGCCCGCAGCGCCCGCGAGGACGGCGAGCGACGCCCACAGGGGCCAGTCGCCGAACCGCACGTACGGCGTCGCCGACGCCCCGGCGAGCGGCACGTCGTAGACGGCGGCCGCGGCGCGGTCCGTGCCGAGCGGGGACCCGATCCGGGCACCGTCCGGCCCGTACACGGCGCTCACGCCGGTCAGCGTCGCGTGCACCGTCGGCCGGCCGGTCTCGGCCGCGCGCAGCGCCGCCAGCGACGCGTGCTGCGCGGGCGCCCAGCTGTCCTGGAACGTCGACGTCGCCGACTGGGCGACCAGCACCTGCGCGCCGCCGCGGGCCAGGTTGCGGCTCATGTCGGGGAAGGCCGACTCGAAGCACACGAGCGGCCCCACCCGCAGCGTCCGCTCCCCGCCGCCGACCGCCATCACGACCTGCTCGGTGCCGCGCCGCCGGTCCTCGTCCGCCGCCCGGCCCACCGACGTCGCCCACCCCAGCACGGCCCGCGCCGGGACGTACTCGCCGAACGGCACCAGCCGCATCTTGTCGTACCGGTCCCCGGTCGGACCGCCGGGGCCCACGAGCACGCTGCTCTTGTGGATGCCGGGCCGGTCCGAGCGGCGCGCGTCGACGTTCACCAGGATCTCGGCGCCGACGTGCCGCGACAGCCCGGCCAGCCGGTCGGCGAGGTCCGGCCGGGCCGCCAGGTCGGCGCCGACGCTGCTCTCGCCCCAGACGACCAGGCGCACGTCCTGCCCCGCCAGCGAACGCGTCAGCTCCTCACCGCGGGAGAAGCGCCGCTCCGGCCCGTCCACCACCCCCGGCTGGACGACCGCGATCCGTACCGTGCCCGCCGGTTCCGGCGGCGCCGACCACGTCCACGCCGACGCCGCGAGGAGCGTGCCCGGCACCAGCACCGCGACCGCGGCCGTACGGGCGGGGGGAACCGCCACGAGCAGCGCCACCGCCGTGTTGGCCGCCACCACCAGCAGCGTCACCAGCCACACCCCGCCCAGCGCCGCCACCCGCAACGCGGGCGCGACCTGCCACTGGCTTGCGCCCAGCAGCCCCCACGGGCCGCCCAGCGCCTCCCACGACCGGACCGCCTCGACCATCAGCCAGCCCGACGGCACCACCGCGCACGCGGCGGCCGCCCGCCCGCGTGACACCCGCGCCCCCCTGAGCGCCCACCGCGCCAGCCACCCCCACGGCGCCCACAGCAGTCCCAGGAGGGCCGCCAGCACCAGGAGGAACACGTGCAGGTTCGGCGCCAGCCAGTGGTGCACGGCCAGGACGAAGCCCGTCCCGCCCAGCCACCCGTCGAACGCCGCCCGCCGGCCGGTCGGCGCGGTGCGGAGCAGCAGCAGCCACGGCACCAGCGCCACGTACGCCAGCCACCACAGGGAGGGCGCCGGGAACGCCAGGGCGGGCAGCGCGCCCGCGAGGACGGCCGCCGCGCCGCGCCCCCACCGCGACGACCGCGGTGACCCGGGCGACCGCGGCCGCGCGGTCGTTTCGCCGAGTTCGGTCGCCGACCGCATCCGCGCCTCCTCGCCCGGGGCCCTGGAACTCCAGTGTGGCGGAGGGGCCGCTCCACGGACAGTGCCCCCGGCGCGGCCGCGGACACGTCCGGCGGGGGCGCGCCCGGCGGACAGGCGGGGCCGAGGAGGAGGACGCGGGAGGCGCCGCTTCGGGCCCGGTGTGCGTCCCGCCCCGGGGAACCCGCGGACGTGTGGGCGGGGGCGGTGCCGCCGTGCGTNNGGANCNCNGNNNNGGNNNTTATACACATTNTTCATA
>NZ_CP095474.1:4716111-4735185 GCF_023614315.1 Streptomyces sudanensis
CTCGTGGGGCACGACGCGGGGCCGTACGGCGGGGCGACCGCAGCGTCCGGGCGCGCTCGCGGGGGACGGCGGGCGTCAGCCGGCGGGCGTCAGCCGGCGGTGCCGACGTCGCCCTGCTGGGCGGCGGCCCACCTCAGGACGAGGGCCTGGTAGATCCGCTGCTCGTCCGCCGACAGGCGTCCCTCCGCACGCGCCCACAACTCGCGGATCGCCCGGTTCAGGGCGTCGGCGTCGGGGACGGGCAGGGTCGGGTCGAAGGGGTCGAACGGAGGAGTGGACATGTGACCAGACTAGTGCGCACATCGGACGATACGCTGTGACCCGCCACGCATCGTGACGATTCCCACGGTGGCGTCAGTGCGTCGGCTGGCCCGCCTCAGGGCTGAGGACGCCCAGCCAGATCAGGACGAACAGCACCAGGCCGAGGGCTATCCGGTAGATGACGAACGGCATGAAGCTCTTGGTGGTGATGAACTTCATGAACCACGCGATGACCGCGTACCCCACGGCGAACGCGATGACCGTCGCGAAGAGCGTCGGCCCCCACGCGACGTGGCCCTCGCCCACGGCCTTCAGCTCGAACACGCCCGAGGCCATGACGGCGGGGATGGCCAGCAGGAACGAGTAGCGGGCCGCCGCCTCGCGCGTGTAGTTCATCAGCAGGCCGCCGCTGATGGTCGCACCCGACCGGGAGACGCCCGGGACCAGCGCCATCGCCTGGCACAGGCCGAAGATCAGGCCGTCCTTGACACCCAGGTCCCGCAGCGTCTTGCGCTCCTGCACCGCCCGGTGCCTGCCGCCCTCCTGGGTGCGCGCCGCCAGCCGGTCGGCCACGCCCAGCACGATGCCGAGCACGATCAGGGTCGTGGCGATCAGCCGCAGGTCGCGGAAGGGGCCCTCGATGTGGTCCTTCAGCGTGACGCCCAGCACACCGATCGGGATCGACCCGACGATCACCAGCCAGCCCATCCGGGCGTCGTGGTCGGAGCGCATGGACTTGTCGGTCAGGGAGCGGAACCAGGCCGACACGATGCGGCCGATGTCCTTGCGGAAGTAGATCAGGACCGCCGCCTCGGTGCCGATCTGCGTGATCGCGGTGAAGGCGGCGCCCGGGTCCTGCCAGCCCGCGAAGGCGGCGGTGAGGCGCAGGTGGGCGCTGGAGGAGATGGGGAGGAACTCCGTGAGCCCCTGGACGAGTCCGAGGATGAGCGATTCGAACCAATTCATGGGGCCAGGGCCGTCCCGAGGATGTACGCGTGTGATCGATGGGGTCGCTGCAGCCTACCGTCTCGCGGTGAGCGCTCGGTGATCGCCCCGGGTCCCGAACCACCGTCAGGCCGCGGGCGCCGACCGCAGCCGGTGCCGCTTGCGCCAGGCGACGACCGCCCCGCCGGCCGCGCAGGCCGCGATGAACCCGGCCGACAGCAGGAAGGCCGGGGAGCCCGGCGCCGCGGCGTGGCTTCCGGCGACCACGTACGCCGCCGTGTTCGGCACGCACCCCAGCGCCGTGCCCAGCAGGAACGGCGCGTACCCCACCCGCGAGACCGCCGCGCCGTAGTTGGCCGCGGCGAACGGCACCCCGGGGAACAGGCGGATCGCCAGCGTCGACCGGAACCCGTGCCGGCCGAGCTGCCGGTCCGCCGCCTGTGCCCAGCGGCCCCGCAGCAGCGGACGCAGCGCGTCCCGGCCCAGGGCGCGGCCGAGCGCGAACGCGACGCCCGCCCCGAGGACGGTCCCGGCGACGGCCGCGGCGAGCCCCGCCTGCGTGCCGAAGAGCGCGCCCGACGCCAGGTTCAGCACGGGGCGGGGGACGAACGCGGCGGTGCACAGCCCGTACGCGAGACCGAACAGCACGACGGCGCCCGCGCCGCCCGCCCCGTGCTGAACCTGGCGNCAGGAGCNCGGTGCGGTTCGTAGGCGACGGCCGCCGCCCCGGCGCCCGCGAGCAGGCAGACGAGGAGCGCCAGCCGCGACCGGGGCGAGAGGAGGAGGCGGGAGGGGCGCGGGGCGGTACCGGCCGGGGGCCGGGTGGCGGGCTCGGGCACCAGGGGAGCGTAGCCGACGCCGCCGCGCGCCCGCCGTGACCGGCGTCGCACCCCCGTCCCGGCCCGCGGCGCGGCTGGGAGAATGGGGCGGTGAACGACTCCGTGCCCGTACTGCGCGCCGTCGACGGCGGCACCGCCAGGCTCCTGCCGGACATCGACCGGGAGCGGGCCTGGCTGCTGACCGTCGACGGCGCCCCGCAGTCGTACGTCGACCTCGACGACCCGACGCACCTGGAGTTCGAGTACGCGCGGCGCCTCGCCCACGTCGTGGACGCCGCCGGCGGCGAGGGCGCCCCGCTCGACGCGGTCCACCTCGGGGGCGGCGCGCTGACGCTGCCCCGGTACGTCGCGGCGACCCGGCCCGGCTCCCGGCAGCAGGTCGTCGAGGCGGACCGGGCGCTGCTCGCGCTGGTCGCGGAGCACCTGCCCGTACCGGAGGGGGCGGGGATCACCGTGCACGGCGCGGACGCGCGGGCGTGGCTGGAGGCGGCGCCCGCCCGGTCGGCGGACCTGGTGGTGGGGGACGTGTTCGGCGGTTCGCGGGTGCCGGCGCACCTGACGTCCGTCGAGTACGCCCGCGAGGTGGAGCGGGTCCTGCGGCCGGACGGCCGGTACGCGGCGAACCTGGCGGACGGGGCGCCGTTCGGGTTCCTCCGCTCCCAGCTGGCCACCCTCGCGGCCGTCTTCGCGGAGCTGGCGCTGATCGCCGAGCCGTCGGTGCTGCGGGGGAGGCGGTTCGGCAACGTGGTGCTGGTCGCCTCGCACGCCCCGGTCGACACGGCCCGGCTGGCCCGGCGGGCCGCCGCCGACGCCTTCCCCGCGCGGGTGGAGCACGGGCCCGCCCTGGCGCGGTTCACCGGGGACGCGGCGGTGGTGCGGGACGCGGACGCGGTCCCCTCGCCCGAGCCGCCCGGCGGCGCCTTCGGCATCGGCTGACGACCGGCCCCGCGGGTCAGGCGGACGCCGGCGGGGCCCCGGCCGGCTCCCGCGGCCGGTCCGCCGCGGCCGGCTCGGCGCGGCGCGTGAGGTTCCGCACGTCCGGGACGAGCAGGACCAGCGCCGTCACCAGCGTGACCAGCGCCGCGCACCCCCACAGCGCGTGCGACAGCCCGACGAGGTCCGCCACCGGGCCCGCGACCGCCGTCGACAGCGGCAGCATCGCGGTCGAGCCGAACCAGTCGTACGCGGCGACCCGCGACAGCTTCTCCTCCGGGATCTCCTGGTGCAGCGAGGTCATCCACGCCACCCCGAACACCTCGACCGCCACCCCGGACGCGAACATCACCGCCACCAGGCCGCCCACCGGCAGCGGCACGGCCAGCGCCGCCGACGGCAGGGCCAGCGGGAACACGCACACCGTGCCCGTCAGCAGCAGTCTGCGCGGCTTCCAGCGCGTCATCAGCAGCGCGCCGCCGAGCGTGCCCACGCCGAACGCGGCCAGGGCCAGGCCCCACGGCCGCGCGCCGCCCAGCGACTCCTGCGCGACCAGCGGCCCGTACACGGACTCGGCGGCGCCGACGACGGCGACGACCACGGAGAACTGCGCGACGACCGCCCACAGCCAGGGGCGGCCGACGAACTCGTCCCACCCCTCGCGCAGGTCGGCGAGCAGCCCGCCGCCGGGGGCCCGCTCGGGGACGTGGCTCACGTCCAGGAACACCCGCAGCGCGCCCGCCGCGGCGAACGCCGCCGCGTCGACGGCGAGCACCCAGCCCGGGCTGAACGCGGCGACCAGGGCGCCGCCGAGCGCCGCCCCGCCGATGGCCGCGCCGCTCACGGCCATGCGGAACAGCGCGAAGGCGCGACTCGCCTGCCCGTGCCCGACGCTGGACATCAGCATGCCCTCGGCGGCCGGGCTGAAGAACGCCTGGCCCGTGCCGCCCAGCGCGGACAGCACCAGCATCTGCCACAGCTCCGCCCGGCCGGTGAGCACCAGGGCCGCGAAGACGCCCTGCGAGACGCAGTTGAGGGCGTTGGCGGCGACCATGACGCGGTGCCGCGGCAGCCGGTCCGCGACGGCTCCGCCGACGAGGAGGAACACGACGAGCGGCAGGGTGCGGGCCGCGGCGACCAGGCCCACGTCGCCGCCGTCGCCGCCGGACTCCAGCACCGCGAACGCCGCCGCCACCAGGGCGCCGTGGGAGCCCAGGCCGGTGACGGCGGCGGCGGCGGTCAGCAGGACGTAGTTGCGCCCCGCCCACTCCGGGCGGCGGCGGGGGCGNGGGCGTGGCGGAGGACTTCACCCCCGGACTATCGCCGGTGGCCCTGCCCGCCGACAAACGGACTGCCCGTCAGGCCCCCGGCCCTACGAGGCGGGCTCGGCCAGCCGGACGGTGGCGAGGATCTTCCGGATCGTCTCCTCGGGCACCTCGTCCTTGATCCCCGTGTTCGCGTACATCACCCAGGAGACGAAGTCGCCCTTGGCGTTCTTGAAGGAGAACGCGATGGCCTTGCCGTCCGTGTCGCACTTGTTCTCGTGCTTGGTGCCGAGGGCGGTCGCCGTGGCGACGTGGCCCTTCAGGCCGGACTTCGTCGTGTACGGCACGGCCTTGGCGACCTTGACGGTGCCCTTGGGCTCGGTCTGCGCGTACGCCGCCCACGCCCAGCTGCCGGCTTCGTTGTACGCGGCCTCGGCGGTGTCCTTGGCGCCCTGGCCGCCCTTGGTGCCGGCCGTGGCCAGGCTCCACTTGTCGGCGGTGCCGTCCTTGTCGTCGTCGTAGGTGCACCACTCGCTCTTGTAGCGGCCGGGCGCCGACATGGTGACGACGGGCGAGCCGTCGCCGGCCTTCTCGTCCTCGAAGCCGGTGGCCAGGCCCGAACCGAGCACCTCCCAGTCCGGCGGGATGTCGAAGAGGGTGTCGCGCTTCGGGTTGTGGACGACCTTCCAGCCCGGGACGGACGGCCGGGGCGCCGTCGAGCCGTCGCGCGGGTTGGCGGGGGGCGGCGCCGACGGCTGCCCGACCGGCGCCGACGGCGCGGTCGCGCTCGGGGTCGGACCGCCCTGGGCGGTGGACTCCTCCCCGTCCTCGCCGAGGACCAGGTAGCCGGTCACGCCGGCGGTGGCCAGGACGACGAGGGCCGCGGCGATCGCGACGACCGTCGTCCCCCTCCCGCCGCCGTCCGGCGGCACCGGCGGGCCGGGCACCTTCCCGGGGACCTCGTACTGCGGCGCGGTCGGCTGCTGGTACGGGTTGGGCTGCGGGTACCCCGGCTGCGGGTGCCCCGCCTGCGGGTATCCGGGCTGCTGGTACGGGTTCGGCTGCTGGTACCCCGGCTGCTGGTAGGGGTTCGGCACGTTCTGGTCCTGCGGGTTCTGCTCGCCCCCGGGCGGCTGCTGTCCTGGCCACATGGGCTGTAACCATAGAGGGGGAGTGCGCCCGGGCCCGTGCCCGGCCCCCGGTCCGCCCGTCTCAGGTGCCCGCCCGGCGCGGGCAACCCCGCCGGGCGCGCCGGCGTCCTCCCTCGCGGCCCCGGTCCGCGAACCGGCCGGGGGCCCCGCCCCGCGACCGGGTAGGCTGCCTCGCCCACAGGTCGCTCGTCGATACGGAGGAACCGGCGTTGCACGTCCAGGAGTGGCTCGAGACCGTTCCCGCGGTCAGCATCTACATCCTGGTGGGTGTGGTGATCGGGCTGGAAAGCCTCGGCATCCCGCTGCCGGGCGAGATCGTCCTCGTCAGCTCCGCGCTCCTCGCCTCCCAGCACGGGGACATCGACCCGTACGTCCTGGGCGCCTGCGCCTCGGCGGGCGCGATCGTCGGCGACTCGATCGGCTACGCCATCGGCCGCAGGGGCGGGCGGCCCCTGCTGGCCTGGCTCGGCGGGAAGTTCCCCAAGCACTTCAGCGAGGCCAACATCGCGCTGGCCGAGCGGTCCTTCCAGAAGTGGGGCGTGTGGGCCGTCTTCTTCGGCCGGTTCGTGGCCCTGCTGCGGATCTTCGCCGGACCGCTGGCGGGCGTCCTGCGGATGCCGTACTGGAAGTTCCTCCTCGCCAACGTCTTCGGCGGCATCCTCTGGGCGGGCGGCACCACGGCGGTGATCTACTCCGTGGGCGTCGTCGCCGAGGCGTGGCTGAAGCGGTTCTCCTGGCTGGGCCTGGTCCTCGCCGTGGCGGTGGGGCTCACCTCGATGCTCGTGCTCAGGCACCGCGCCGGGAAGGCCGCGGAGAAGTCCGAGGCGGAGCGCGCCGCCACCGCCCCGGCCGGGGCGCACCAGGCGCCCGCCCCCGCCGCGGCCGACTGACGGGGGCCCGGCCCGGTGCGCCCCGGGACGCCGGTCAGGCCCCCGGGGCGTGCGCCTCGCGGTGCGCCCGCGCCAGCTCCCGGTAGACCGCCGCGTTCTCCTCCAGGCCCTCGACCTCCTCGTCCGTCAGCCGCCGCACGATCCTCGCGGGGACGCCCGCGACGAGCGATCCGGGCGGGACCCGCATCCCCTGCGGGACGAGCGCCTGCGCGGCGACCAGCGAGCCCGCGCCGATGTGCGCGCCGTTGAGGACCGTGGCCCCCATGCCGACCAGGACGCCGTCCTCCACGGTGCAGCCGTGCAGGACGGCGTTGTGGCCGACCGACACCCGCTCGCCGACCGTCACGGGGAAGCCGGGGTCGCCGTGCACCGTGCAGTTGTCCTGGACGTTGCTGTCCGCGCCGATGACGATCGGCGCGCAGTCCGCGCGCAGCACGGCGTGGTACCAGACGCTGGACCCCGGCCCCATCGTGACCTCGCCGACCACGACGGACGTGGGCGCGGCGAAGGCGGTCGCGGCCACCTCCGGCTCCCTGCCGCCCACCGCGGTGATCAATGGCCGTTCCGTCATGTCCGCCGCTCCCTCGCGCACCGGGGCCCCTCGCCCCGCCCGGGAGGAACCGTAGGGCACGCCGGGCCCGGGCCGGCGGGGCGAACGTCACAGCGCTCCGCCCTGACCGGCGGTGATCCGGCGCACTGCCGTGTCCGGGTGCCCAGGGCCGGAAACACGTCCTCCTTCCCGCCGCTGTCCGCCTGGTGCCGCCGTGCGCTCTCCGCCGCGGTGCACCGCGGCTGGCGCCGGGTGCGGGAGACCGGCGCCGGCACCGCCGACCGCCCCGGGCCCCTGAGGTTCCGCCGGATCGGCGCCGGCACCCGGCTCGCCCTCCCCCAGGGCACGGTCTTCGGCGAGCAGTGGATCGAGCTGGGGGAGTGCTGCGTCATCGGCGAGCAGGTGACCCTCAGTGCCGGCATGATGCCCGGCCTCGGCCCCGACCCGGTGGTCACCCTCGGCGACGGCGTCGTCCTCGGGTGCGGCAGCCGCATCGTGGCGGACGCGCCGGTGACCGTCGGCGCGAACACCTTCTGCGGGCCGTACGTCTACATCACCTCGACCAACCACGGCTACGACGACCCGCACGAGCCGATCGGCCGGCAGCGGCCGCGCTCCGCCCCCGTCGAGGTGGGCCCGGGCCGCCGGCTCGGCACCGGCGCGGTGGTCCTGCCCGGCGCCCGGATCGGCCGGAACGTCGTGGCCGCCGCCGGGGCGGTCGTCCGGGGCGAGGTGCCCGACCACACGGTCGTCGCCGGGGCGCCGGCGCGTGCGGTGCGCCGCTGGGACCCGGACGGCGGCTGGCAGCCCCCGCTGCGCACGCCCCCGCCCGTACCGGTCGCACCGCTCCCCGAGCTGCCCGAGCACCCCGAGCTCCCCGAGCACCCCCCGGCCGCGCGGCCCGCCGCTCCGGCGTGCGGCGAGGGCCGCTGACCGGAGGCGCCGCCCGGCTCCCCCGGTCCGCCGGGGGTGCCGCGCCGCCACCCCGCCGGCCCGCCTGACTGGCCCCCGTCCCGCGGGGGCGCCCAGTATGGAGGGTGAGGTGTGATGGGGAAGTGTCCAGCGAAGGCGGCACCGCGGCTGGGGCTCCGGAACTGCGGGCCGACCCCGCGGGCGGAGCCCCCGGTGCGACGCGGCCGTGCGACGGCGTACGCCCGGCCTGGCGCGCGCCGGTGTTCGCCGGGGCCACCCTGGCCGCCGTGTACGTCCCCGGCGAGGGCGGCCGCGAGCTGCGCCTCGCCGGGCCCGCCGGGGACTTCGGGGCGCTGCCCGGCTGGCCGGGCGGGTACGCCGTGTCGGGGTGCTCGGCCGTCGCCGAGGTCTTCCGGCGCGGCCGCCCCCTGTGGCCCACCGCGGCCGAGCTCGCCGCCCGCCGGGAGGCCGTGCCCGCGGCCCTCGCGCCCGGCGCGGCGCTGGGCGTGCTGCCCCTCGGCGCGGACGGCCGGCGGCTCGGCTGCCTGGTCGTCGTCGACGACACCGGCCGGGGCTTCGACGCCGACCGGCGGGGCTTCATGGAGCTGTACGCCGAGCAGGTCGCCGCCCGCCTGGAGGCGGGCGGCGGGCCGGGGACGGCCTACCGGGTCGCCAGCGGCGCCGGCGGGGCCGTACCGGTGGGGCCGGTGCCGCGCCGGGAGGGCGCGCAGGTCGCGTACCAGCCGATGCCCGGCCGTGCGTCGGACGCGGAGCGGCTCGGGTCGTTCACCCTGGCCCTCCACACCGGGCGGATCACCGCCGACGCGCGGATGCTCGAACTCGTCGACATCGACCCCGGCGACTTCGACGGCCGGGTCGAGACGTTCCTCGCCCACGCCGTCCCCGACGACCTGCCGGCCCTGATGTCCCTGGTCGAACCGGGCAAGGCCACGCCGGTGAGCCGGGAGCTGGAGTTCCGGGTCCGCCGGCCCACCGGCGACCTGCGCTGGCTGCGGCTGCGCTCCCGCGTCCTGGACGGTCCCGACGGCCGCCCCGAACGCGTCCTGGGCGTCGTCGTCGACGCCTCCTCGCTGCGCCCGGGGACCGACGAGGTCTCCCTCGTCCAGCGGCTGTCCGCGTCCCTCGCCGCCACGATGACCGCCCGCGACGTCGCCCGCGTCGTCGTCGGCACCCTGCGCGACCCCCTCGTCGGTGCCGACCGCGTCGCCGTCGCGAGCCTGGACGCCGACCGGCTCGTCGTCACCGTCCTGGACCCGCCCGAGCCGGGCGCCTGGCCGGAGGTCTGGCGCTCCGAGTGGCGCTCCGAGTGGCCCGACACCCCCCTGCGCTCCCTGCCGACGCTCGCGGCGGCGCTCCGGGAGGTGCGGGTGAGCCTGGTCCCGGCGGGCACGGAACTCGAACCGGCCCTCGCCGGCGTTGGGCCGGGCGGCCTCGCCCTCCTGCCGCTGCCCGCCGAGGGCCGCGTCATCGGCGCCTGCCTGGCCGGCTGGGACGAGCCGCACGACTTCGGCGCCGAGGAGCGGTCCCTGCTGACCGCCACCGCCGGCCTGGCGGGCCAGGCGCTGCGCCGCGCCCGCGCCTTCGACGCCCAGCACGAACTGGCCACCACCCTCCAGCGCAGCCTGCTGCCGCGCAGGCTCCCCGAGCTGGCCGGGGGAGTGGCCGTGGCGCGCTACCTGCCGGCGATGGTCGGCCTGGAGGTCGGCGGCGACTGGTACGACGTGATCCCCCTCTCCGGCAGCCGCGTCGCCCTCGTCATCGGCGACGTCCAGGGGCACAGCGCCGGCGCGGCCACCATCATGGGCCAGATCCGCACCGCCATCAGGGCGTACGCGGTCGAGGGGCACCCGCCCGACGTCGTCGTCTCGCACGCCAACCGGCTCCTCGTCGGCATGGAGACCGACCTCTTCGCCACCTGCTGCTACGTCGAACTCGACATGGAGGAGGGCGAGGCGTGGATGATCCGCGCCGGTCACCTCGCCCCGCTGCTGCGCCACCCGGACGGCACGGCGGAGGAGGTCGACACCGAGGGCGGCCTCCCCCTGGGGGTCCTCGCCGACGCGGACTACCCCATCACCGCCGTCGGCCTCGCCCCCGGCACGGTCCTCGCGCTGTTCACGGACGGACTGGTCGAGTCGTCCGCCCTCCATCTGGAGGACGGGATGCGCCGGACGCGCGACCTGCTCTCCCGGGCCGACCCCGGCGATCCCGGGCGCATGGCCGACCGGCTCCTCGGCGACGGCACCCGCCGCGACGACGACGTCGCCCTGCTGCTGATGCGCTACGACGGGATGGGGGTCCCGCCCATCCGCGCCGGGTGGACCGTGTGGCGGCTGCCCGACGCCGTCATGCACGCCCGCCGCTTCACCGCCCGCACCCTGCGCGGCTGGGGCGTCGCCGAGGAGGCGGACACGGTCCTGCTCGTCGTCTCCGAACTGGTCACCAACGCCCTGGTGCACACCCCGGGGGCGGTGCGCCTCGACCTGACGCTCGCCGGGGACCGGATGCGCGTCGCCGTCACCGACGCCTCGCCGCGGGCCCCCGCCAAGCCCGTGATGGCCGACTGGGACGCCACCGGGGGCCGCGGGCTGTTCCTGGTGGAGGCCGTGTCGGCGTCGTGGGGGTCGGTGCCGGTCAGCGGCGGCAAGCAGGTGTGGAGCGAACTCGTCGTCGCCCGCGCCCCGGACACCGGCGCCGGACCGCCGTCCGCCCCTGGCCCGCCGTCCGCCCCCGGNNNGTNCNNCCCCGGACCGCCGTCCGCCCCCGGCCCGTACGGCCCCGAACGCGAAGGAAGGTGAGGAACGGTGTTCCGTCTGAGGACCCGCGGGCGCGCCGCCGCCGTCGCGGCGGCGCTCGCCGTGGTGCTCGCCGGCTGCGGCACCGCCGAGCAGGCGCACCTGGGGGACGGCCCGAACCCCACGTACACCGACTTCACCCCCCGCGTCGGGCTGCTGCTGCCGGACGCCCACACCGCCCGCTGGGAGGCGTTCGACCGGCCCCTGATCGAGGCGAAGATCCGCCAGATCTGCCCGGGCTGCACCGTGGACTACGCCAACGCCCGCAGCGACGTCGCCGCGCAGAAGCAGCAGCTCGACTCGATGCTCACCGCGGGGGCCGACGTCCTGATCCTCGGCCCTGTGGACTCCCGGGCGCTCGGCCCCGCGGTGGCCAGGGCCGCCGACGCCGGCGTCCCCGTCGTCTCCTACGACCGCCTCGCCGACGGCCCGGTCGCCGGTTTCGTCTCCTTCGACGCCCGGCGGACCGGCCGCCTCCAGGCCGAGGCGCTGCTGCGGGCCATGGGCGCCGGGGCGGACGGCGGGCGCGTCGTCATGGTGAACGGCGACCCGGCCGACCCGAACGCCGTCGCCCTGGAGCGGGGCGCGCGCGAGGTCCTGAACGGCAGGGTGCGGATCGTCAGGGAGTACGACACGGGCCGCTGGCGCCCCGAGACCGCCCGGGCCCACATGTCCGGCGCGATCGCCGCCCTGGGCCCCGGGGGCATCGACGGCGTGTACGCCGCCAACGACGGGCTCGCCGGCGCCGTCGTCTCCGCGCTGAAGGCCGACTTCGTCACGCCGCTGCCGCCGGTCACCGGGCAGGACGCCGACCTCGACGCCCTCCGGCGGATCGTCGCCGGCGAGCAGTACATGACGGTGTACAAGCCGTTCGGGCCGATGGCCGCCGCCGCGGCCGAGATGGCCGTCGCGCTCGGCCGCGGCGACCCGGCGGACGCCATCGCCCCGCGGGGCGGGGAGGAGGTCACCGTGCGGGGGGTGCCGGCCGTCCGGTTCGCCCCGGTGCCCGTCACCGCGGGCACCGTGCGCGACACCGTCGTCAGGGACGGGGTGTACACGATCGCGCAGATCTGTACTCCGAAGTACGCGTCGGCGTGCGCGAAGGCCGGACTCACCGTGTAATCGGGCGGAGAAGGAGGTGGTCCCCGGTGCCGGTCCCACCGCTGTTGAGCCTGCGCGGCGTCCGCAAGCGCTTCGGCGCCGTCGAGGCGCTTGCCGATGTCGGACTGGAGGTCGGGGCCGGGGAGGTCGTCGCCCTGATGGGCGACAACGGAGCCGGGAAGTCCACCCTGGTGAAGGTGATCGCCGGGGTCGCGCCCGCCGACGAGGGGGTCATCCGGTGGGAGGGGCGCGCCGTGCGGGTGCGGCGCCCCCGCGACGCCCACGCCCTCGGCATCGCCGCGGTCTTCCAGGACCTGGCGCTCTGCGACAACCTCGACGTCGTCGCCAACCTGTTCCTCGGCCGGGAGTTGTGCCGGGCGGGCCTCCTCGACGAGGTCGAGATGGAGCGCCGGGCCCGCGACCTGATGGGGTCGCTCGCCGTCCACGTGCCCGACCTGCGGGCCCGGGTGGCGACTCTGCCGGGCGGGCAGCGGCAGACCGTCGCGATCTCCCGCTCGCTCGTCGGGGAGCCGCGGCTGCTCCTCTTCGACGAACCCACCGCCGCCCTCGGCGTCCGGCAGACCAGCCGCTTCCTGGACCTCGTCGAGAAGCTCCGCGACCGGGGCACGGGCGTGCTGCTGATCAGTCAGAACATGGGCGACGTCAAGGCGGTCGCGGACCGCGTCGCCGTCCTCCACCTCGGCCGCAACAACGGGGTCTTCGACGTCAGCACCGCCTCGCAGGAGCAGATCGTCTCCTCCGTCACCGGGGTCTCCAGTTACCCCGGCGCCGTGCGCCGCGCCCCGCACACGCACCGGGCGGAGCGGTGAACGCCCTCCGCCGGGCCCTGGGGAGCGGTGTGGAGGCGGCCGGCCGGCGGCTGGGCACCGGCGAGCCCGGCGTGTTGCCCGTCGTCGTCGGCGTCCTCGTGATCTGGTCGGTCTTCCAGGGCCTCAACGGCAACTTCCTCGCGCCCCGGAACCTGTCCAACCTCGGCGTGGACATCGTCGGCCCCGGGATGATCGCCGTCGGCGTCGTCTTCGTCCTGCTGATCGGCGAGATCGACCTGTCGGTCGGGTCCGTCAGCGGCCTCGCCGCGGCCCTGTTCGCCGTGCTCAGCGTGCGGCACGGGGTGGCGGAATGGCTGGCCGTGGCGGCCGCCGTGCTCTGCGGCGCGGCGATCGGCGCCCTGCACGGCCTGCTCGTCGCCCGGGTGGGCGTGCCGGCCTTCGCCGTCACCCTCGCCGGGCTCCTGGGCTGGAACGGCCTGATGCTGTACGTCCTGGGCGCCGCCGGCACGGTCAACCTCGACGAGGAGAGCCTCCTGGGCCGGCTGACGGGCCACTACTTCCACGAGGTCGCCGCCGCGTACGGGCTGGCGGCGGCCGGCTCCGTCCTGTACTTCCTCGTCTCCCACCGGGACCGGCGGCGGCGCAGGGCGGCCGGGATGCCGCACCGGCCGCTCACGCGGATCGCGGTGCGGACCGGGGCGGTGGCGCTGGTGGCGTTCCTGGCCGCGCACGTGCTCAACCGGTTCCAGGGGCTGCCGCTCGCCCTGCTCGCCTTCCTCCTCGTCGTCGGCGGCCTCGACCTCGTGCTGCGCCGCACCCGGTACGGGCGGAAGGTGTACGCCCTCGGCGGGGGCGGCGGCGAGCCGGCCCGGCGGGCCGGGATCGACGTCGTCCGCGTACGGGTGTCCGTCTTCGCGCTGTCCGGGACCATGGCCGCGGTCGGCGGGCTGTTCCTCGCCTCGCGCATCACCTCGGTGAGCCAGACGTCCGGGTCGAGCCTGCTGCTGATGAACGTGATCGCCGCAGCCGTGATCGGCGGCACCAGTCTCTTCGGCGGGCGCGGCACCACCTGGTCCGCCCTGCTGGGGATGCTCGTCATCCAGTCGATCGCCTCGGGGATGTCCCTGCTGGGCATCGAGGCGGCCGTCCAGTTCACGGTCACCGGCGGGGTGCTGCTGGCGGCCGTCGTCGTCGACACCGTGGCCAGACGCATCCGCAGGGAGCACGGCCGGGCGTAGCGCCCGGCGCCTCAGCCCAGTCCGAGGGCGGGGATCTCGATCGCGGGGCACCGGTCCATGACCATGTCCAGCCCCGCCGCCCGGGTCCGCGCGTACGCCGCCTCGTCGACGACGCCGAGCTGGAACCAGACCGCCCTGGCGCCCTTGGCGACCGCCTGGTCCGCGACCTCCCCGGCCAGCCCGCTGTGGACGAAGACGTCCACCACGTCCACCGGGAACGGGACGTCCGCCAGGGTGGGGTACCCCTGTTCGCCGTGGACGGTCTCCGCCTTCGGGTGCACCGGCACGACCCGCTTGCCGAACCGCTGGAGCACGGCCGCCACGCCGTACGCCGCCCGCGACCGGTTGGTGGACAGGCCCACCACGGCCCAGGTGTCACCGGACTCGGTGAGGATCCTGCGGATGGTCTCCGTATCGCCGTACACGCGTTCGTCTCCTGTTCGTCCGGGGCCGTCCCTGTGCGGGGCAACCGGGCCGGGGCGCCCGGCATTCCCCAGGGCGCTTTACATCCGACACGGACAGTGTCACTATCCATTTATGGGTAGCTCCGCTATCCGCTTTCCGTCGCGTCCCTGCCGCGCCCCGCCGAGAGGACCCCGCCGTGCCCGCACTGCCCTGGACCGCCTCCGCCCCCGTANCNCCGCACNCCCCCGCCCTCGTCATGGCCTCGCGCTTCGAGGTCCGCTCCGCGGGGGACGTGCCGCGCTTCCTCCTGAAGTCCCTCGCCGCCCGGCGGCAGGCCGTCGCCGCGCCCGGCGCGTACGGCGTCTCGCTCCTCGCCCGGCCGCTCCGGCGGACCTTCCACACCCTCTCCGCCTGGCGGGACCGCGACGCCCTGGACGCCTACGTCCGCGCCGAGCCCCACCGCGGGATCATGCGGGACCTCCGGCCGGTGATGTGCGACTCCGCGTTCGTCTTCTGGGAGACCACCACCGACGACCTGCCGCCCACCTGGGACGACGCCCTCCGTCGCCTCGCCGCGCAGGCCGCCCGGGACGCCTCGGGGAAGGCCGCGCCGGGGCGCGGCTAGGGTGGCGGGATGCAGGAGCAGTATCTGACGGTGGCCCGCGCGGGCGTGCACGAGACCGAGGTCAACCGGTCGCGCTTCCTCTGCGCGCTCGCCCCCGCCGCCACCGAGCGGGAGGCCCAGGACTTCGTCGCCCGCGTCCGCCGCGAGCACCCCACCGCCACCCACAACTGCTTCGCGTACGTGATCGGCGCCGACGCCGCCGTCCAGAAGGCCGGCGACGACGGCGAACCGGGCGGCACCGCCGGCGTGCCGATGCTCCAGATGCTGCTGCGGCGCGACGTGCGGTACACCGCCGCCGTCGTCACCCGCTACTACGGAGGCGTGAAGCTCGGCGCCGGCGGCCTCATCCGCGCCTACGGCGGCGCCGTCGGCGAGGCCCTCGACGCCGTCGGCACCGTCACCCGCCGCCGCTTCCGGCTCGCCACCGTCACCGTCGACCACCAGCGGGCCGGCCGGCTCCAGAACGACCTGCGCGCCGCCGGCCGGTCCGTCCGCGACGTGCGCTACGCCGACGCCGTGCGCATCGAGGTCGGCCTGCCCGACGCCGACGTGGACGCCTTCCGCCGCTGGCTCGCCGACGCCACCGCCGGCACGGCCGCGCTGGAACTCGGCGGCGAGGCGTACGGCGACGGCTGACCCGCCCCGCCGCCGGCGCGCGGCGGACCCCCGGGCGGATGGCAGACTTGCCCACGCCGGGAGGCGACGAGCGGTACGGCGACACAGGGGGACGAAGCGGAACCGTGAGACTTCTGCACACATCGGACTGGCACCTGGGCCGGTCCTTCCACCGCGTCGGCCTCCTCGACGCCCAGGCCGCCTTCCTCGACCACCTCGTCGCCACCGTCCGCGACCACGACGTGGACGCGGTCCTTGTCGCCGGCGACGTGTACGACCGCGCCGTACCGCCGCTCACCGCCGTGGAGCTGTTCGACACCGCCCTGCACCGGCTCGCCGAAGCGGGCGTGCCCACGGTGATGATCTCCGGCAACCACGACTCGGCCCGCCGCCTCGGCGTCGCCGCCCGCCTCATCGAACGCGCCGGCATCCACCTGCGGACCGACCCCGACGGCATCGGCACCCCCGTCGTCCTGCCCGACCCGCCCCACGGGGACGTCGCCTTCTACGCCGTGCCCTACCTCGAACCGGCCCTCGTGCGGCAGCGCCTCGGCGCGCCGAAGGCCGCCCACCGGGCCGTCCTCACCGCCGCCATGGACCGCGTCCGCGCCGACCTCGCGGCCCGCCCGGCCGGCACCCGCTCGGTCGTCCTCGCCCACGCCTTCGTCACCGGGGGCGAACCCAGCGACAGCGAACGCGACATCACCGTCGGCGGCGCCGCCTCCGTACCGGCCGGCGTCTTCGACGGCGTCGACTACGTCGCCCTGGGCCACCTGCACGGCTCCCAGGCCCTCACCGACCGCGTCCGCTACTCCGGCTCCCCCCTCGCCTACTCGTTCTCCGAGTGGCGGCACCGCAAGACCATGTGGCTCGTCGACCTCGCCCCCGACGGCGGCGTCGCCGCCGAACGGATCGACTGCCCCGTCCCCCGGCGCCTCGCCCGCCTCCGCGGCCGCCTCGACGACCTCCTCGCCGACCCGGCCCTCGACCACCACGAGGACGCCTGGGTCGAAGCCGTCCTCACCGACCCCGTACGCCCCGCCGAGCCCATGGCCCGGCTCACCCGGCGCTTCCCCCACACCCTCAGCCTCGTCTTCGAACCCGAGCGCCCCGACACCGCCGACGACCTCCTCTCCTACGCCCGCCGCCTGCGCGGGCGCACCGACCAGCAGATCGCGGAGGACTTCGTGACCCACGTACGCGGCGGAACCGGCCCCGACGACCGCGAACGGGCCGTCCTGCGGGGCGCCTTCGCCGACGTCCGCGCCGACCTCGCCGTACGCGAGCGCGAGGTGGACGGATGAGGCTCCACCGGCTCCGCGTCGCCGGCTTCGGCCCCTTCGGCACCGCCCAGGAGATCGACTTCGACGCGCTCTGCTCCGCCGGCCTGTTCCTCCTCCACGGCCCGACCGGAGCCGGCAAGACCTCCGTCCTCGACGCGGTCTGCTTCGCCCTGTACGGATCGGTCCCCGGCGCCCGGCAGTCCCCCGGCGCCTCGCTGCGCAGCGACCACGCGCCTCCCGGCACCGTCACCGAGGTCGTCCTCGACCTGACCGTCGCCGGCCGCCGCCTGGAGGTCACCCGGCGGCCCGCCCAGCTCCGCCCCAAGAAGCGGGGCAAGGGCTCCACCACCGAGAAGGCCCAGTCCTGGCTGCGCGAGCACGACCCCGCCACCGGCACCTGGAACGGGCTGAGCCGCTCCCACCAGGAGATAGGCGAGGAGATCGCCCAGCTCGTCGGGATGAGCCGCGACCAGTTCTGCCAGGTCGTCCTGCTGCCCCAGGGCGACTTCTCCCGCTTCCTGCGCGCCGACGCCGAAGCACGCGGGAAACTCCTCGGCCGGCTGTTCGGCACCCGCCGCTTCGCCGCCGTCGAGGAACGCCTCGCCGAGCTGCGCCGCGCCGCCGAACGCCGGGTCCGCGACGGCGACCAGCGGCTCCTCGCCCTCGCGCACCGCATGGCGCAGGCCGCCGGCGACGCCGCAGGCGACTGGCCCGCACCCGGCGGCGAACCCGGCGACCCCGGCCTCGCCGAAGCCGTCCTGAGCTGGGCCGCCGTCGCCCGCTCCGGTGCCCGCGAGGCCCTCGACACCGCCGGCCTCGCCCTGGCCGCCGCCGAACAGCGGCAGGCCGCCGCCCGCCGCACCCTCGATGAGCGGCGCGCCCTCGCCGCCCTGCGCGAACGGTACGACGACGCCCGCCGCCGCGCCGCGGCCCTGGAGGAGCGCCGGGCCGAGCACGAGGCCCGGCAGGCCCGCCTCGACGCGTCCCGCACCGCCGAGCGGGTGGCCGGGCCGCTCGCCCTGCGCGACGAGGCGGAACGCGACCACCGCGNCGCGGACGCCGCCCGCGACCGCGCCCTCGCCGCCATCGATAACGNTANNANNGNNCNNNCTCCCCGGCAGCCCCGCCGACGCCGGGGCGGACGCGNTCGCCCNNCTCGCGCAGACCCGCCGCCGGGAACTCGCCGACCTCGACTCCGCCCGCCGCGCCGAACAGCGCCTCGCGCAGATCGCCCACGAACGCGCCGACCTCGACCGGCAGGCCCGCGCCGACGACCGGGCCCTCCGCGACACCGCCGACTGGCTGGCCGGCTGGGAGACCACCCGGCGCACCCTCCTGGCCCGGGTCGACGCCACCCGCGAGGCCGCCACCCGGGCCGAGCACCTGCTGGGACGGCTCGCCCCGGCCCGCCGCCGACGGGACGCCGCCCGCCGCCGCGACGCCCTCGCCCAGGACGCGGCCGCCGCCCGCGCCCGCCTGACGGCCGCCCGCGAACGGGCCGCCACCGCCCACGAGACCTGGCTCGACCTGCGCGAACGCCGACTGCGCGGCATCGCCGCCGAACTGGCGGCCCGTCTGGAGGACGGCGCCCCCTGCGCGGTCTGCGGCTCCGCCGAGCACCCCGCGCCCGCACAACCCACCGCCGACCACGTCGACCGCGCCGCCGAGGATGCCGCGTACGCGGCGCACACCCGCGCCGCCGAGGCCCTCACCGCCGCCGAACGCGACCTCGCCGCCGTACGGGAGGCCCTCGCCGCCGCCGCGGCGGAGGCCGCCGAACAGCCGTCACCCGGCGCCCGTGGCACGGAGGTTCGCGAGGCGGGCCACGGCGATGCCGGGAGCCGCGACCCGGGCCGGGACGATGCCGGGGAGCGGGGCCCGAACGGGGGGAGCGCGGAAGGCCGTCACTCCGGCCGGGACGGCGCCGGGGGCCGTAGCCCGGACCACGGCGGTGCCGGAGACCACGCCCCCTACCGGGACGGCGCCGGGGACCACGACCCGGACCGGGACGGTGCCGGGGACTACGACCCGTACCGGGACGGTGCCGGGGGACCGTCCGTCGCCGTACTGGAGGACCTCGTCGCACGGCTGGAGCGCGAGCACGCCGAGGCGCACGACCTGGCCGCCGACGGCCAGGCCGCGCGCGAGGCACTGGAGCGGGCCGAACGCGAGCACGCCCGGCGCACCGAGGAACACCGGCAGACGGAGGTGCGGGCCGCCGCCCTGGCCTCCCGACGCGAGGCGCTCGACCAGGAGCAGGCGGCCCGCGAGGCCGACCTGGCCCGCGCCCTCGGCGACGGCGGCGGCACCGTCGCCCGCCGCGCGGCCGCCCTGGAGCGCGAGGCCGCCGCCCTGGACGCCGCCGCCGACGCCGTACGGGCCGCCGAGGCCGCCGCGCGGCGGCTCAAGGAGGCCGACGGCCGGCTCGCGGACGCCGCGTACCGGGCCGGGTTC
>NZ_CP095474.1:4735190-4735285 GCF_023614315.1 Streptomyces sudanensis
GCCACACCGGCCGCCGCCGCGGCGGCCCTCCTCGACGACGCCGCGCGGCGCGACCTCCAGCACCGCGTCGACGCCTGGCACGCGGAGGCCGCCGT
>NZ_CP095474.1:4735356-4736137 GCF_023614315.1 Streptomyces sudanensis
CCACCGCCGCCCACGACGCCGCCGAGCGNCGCCGCCCGCGCCGCCGCCGCGGCGCTCGCCGCCCACCGCGACCGGTGCGCCGAACTCGACCGGCTCTCCGCCCGCGTCGCCGACGAGGTCCGCGCGCTGGGCCCGCTGCGCGCCGAGTACGACCGGGTGGCCCGCCTCGCCGGGCTCACCGCCGGGACCTCCGCCGAGAACGAGCGGCGGATGCGCCTGGAGTCGTACGTCCTGGCCGCCCGCCTCGAACAGGTGGCCGCCGCGGCCACCGCCCGGCTCCAGCGGATGTCGGCCGGCCGCTACACCCTCGTCCACTCCGACGCCCGCAGCGGCGGCAGGCGCGCCGGCCTCGGCCTGCACGTCGTCGACGCGTGGACCGGCGTCGAACGCGACACGGCGACCCTCTCGGGCGGCGAGACCTTCTTCGCCTCCCTCGCCCTGGCGCTGGGCCTCGCCGACGTCGTCACCGACGAGGCGGGCGGCGTCCGGCTCGACACCCTCTTCATCGACGAGGGGTTCGGCAGCCTCGACGAGCAGACCCTCGACGAGGTGCTGGACGTCCTGGACTCCCTGCGCGAACGGGACCGCAGCGTCGGCATCGTCAGCCACGTCCCCGACCTGCGCCGCCGCATCCCCACCCAACTGGAGCTCCTCAAGGGCCGCGACGGCTCCCGCGTACGCCTCTGGGCGGCCGGAGCAGCCGACGGCTGACGGGACGGCGGGCGGTACGGGAAGGGGCCGGCCGGGCGGCGNNNNCNGNACCGGGGNCNNNCNCNTNTAC
>NZ_CP095474.1:4736142-4736789 GCF_023614315.1 Streptomyces sudanensis
TCNNCNNNNTNNNCACCGGGGGAGAGGCCGCAGGTCGGCCGGGCGGCGGGCGGTACGGGCAGGGGTACGGGTACGGGTACGGGACTCAGCGGGTGACCGGGCGGCGCGGCAGCGGCGACGAGTACACCACGCTCGTCGTCACCGACCCCAGCGCGCCGATCCGCCCCGACACCTCCTCCAGGTGCCGCATCGACCGGGCGGCGACCTTCAGGACGAAGCAGTCGTCCCCGGTGACGTGGTGCGCCTCCAGGACCTCCGGCGTCGCGTCCAGCAGGTCGTGGAACGGCTTGTAGTTGCCGTGCGGGTAGCGCAGCCGGACGAAGGCGAGGACCGGCAGGCCCAGGGCCTCCTGGTCGACGACCGCCGTGTACCCGGTGATCACCCCCGCCTCCTCCAGCCGCCGCACCCGCTCGGTCACGGCGCTCGCCGACATCGACACCGCGCGGGCCAGCTCGGCGAAGCTCGCCCGGCCGTCGGCCTGCAATGCCTGGAGGATGCGCCAGTCGGTGGCGTCCGGTGAGAATCCCGTCATGGACGAGGGATAGCAGGGGATTCCCCGGCGGAACAAGAGAGCGGCCGGGAATCGCCCCTTCACCCCGGTGATCACCGACCGTAGATTTCCCGACGTGAACCCCACCCCCACGGAC
>NZ_CP095474.1:4736801-4736870 GCF_023614315.1 Streptomyces sudanensis
CCCCCACTCCCGCCTCGCCGTCTCCCTCCGCCGCGGACTCCGTACCGGACGTACCGCCCGCCGCGCCCG
>NZ_CP095474.1:4736981-4743577 GCF_023614315.1 Streptomyces sudanensis
CCTCCGCCCCGAGCCCCGTGCTGCGCGTGCCGCCCGCCGCGCCCGACGTGGCCGCCGCCCACTTCGCCGCGAGCCTGGCGTTCCACGCCGACGCCTCCGACGTGGCCGCCGCACTCGCGGCGGGCGGCGACCCCGGGTTCGTCGTCCTGGACTCCCGCTCCACCGAGGCGTGGGACCAGGGGCACCTCCCCGGCGCCGTCCACCTGCCGACCGCCCTCGTCCCCGAACGGGCCGGGCACCTGCTCGACAAGGCCGTCCCCGTCGTCACCTACTGCTGGGGCCCCGGCTGCAACGGCGCCACCCGCGCCGCCCTCGCCCTCGCCCGACTCGGCTACCGGGTCAAGGAGATGCTCGGCGGCTTCGAGTACTGGGCCCGCGAGGGCTTCCCGTACGAGACGGCCGAAGGCCCGCGCCGCCGCGACGCCGACCCCCTCACCGCCCCCGTCACCACCGACACCTGCGGCTGCTGACCCACCGCGAACGGGCCCCGGAGTCGGAACCCGGAACCTTGGAGCGCCCTCACCGGTGCCCCTCGGGATGGCGTCGCATGCGGACGTTGCAGTCGCTGACGGCGGTCATGTCGCCGACCGCACGGGCCCGGTCGCGCACGTCGGCCAGCTCCGCACACCCCGCACAGCCCTCCACGGATACCGGCTCCGGCTCCAGACGCAAGGGGAGTTCAACCGGCGGGGTCGAGTACCTGGTCGGCTCCGTCACTGCACATCGCCACCTCTCGAACGTCACAGGGCCGACCTCTTGACAGGCCGGTGCTCTAGTTCAGTATTCGAGTGGCCGAAGCACTCCGGCTACGGTTCGCAGTGCACTAGTGTGCTTTCCTGGCGCAGCGTCAACTCATCTGAGGGGCAAGCCACATGCCCAGTCCCAAGACGTTCACGAAGATCGCGGATCACTTCCGGGAGCGCATCCTGTCGGGAGAGCTCGAACCGGGCGCCAAGCTGCCGACGAACCGGGAGATCGCCGGGCAATGGCAGGCCGCGGCCGCCACGGTGTCCCGGGCCCTGCAGGCCCTCCAGGTGGAGAACTTCATCCGCACCACCCCCCGGGGCACCTACGTCGCCGACGACCCTCGCTGGACGCTGTCGGCGCGGGACCGGCTGGCCCGGGTCCAGCGGGTGAAGTCGTTCCTGGCCGAAGGCGAGACGAGCCGGGTGACGGCCGCCGAACTGATCACCCCGCCGCTCTACGTGGCGGACCTCTTCGACCTGGAGCCCGGAGACCAGGTGGTGCGGCGCGAGTGGCTGGCCGGCCGGGGCAAGACCCGGACCGTGTTCGCGGTCACCTGGCACCCGGCCCCGTTCGCCGCCCTCGTACCGGACCTGCTGAACACCGCCCCGGGCCGCAATCACGGACTGTCCGCCCGGGTCCTGGAAGCCACCGGCCGCACGATCACCCACGCCCGCGACGACATGCACGCCCGCCCCGCCGACGCCCGAGAGGCCAGCGCACTGGGGCTGCCGGTCGGCTCCCCGATCCTGGCGGGCGCCCACCGCTGGTCGGACGCGGAAGGGATCATCGAGTACGGAGAGTGGTGCCTGCCGCCCCGGTTCACCATCGGCTACGAGCACCAGCCCTGACCGATCCGCCCGGAGCGTTCCCGAAAGCCGGCCCGCGGCCTCCGGGGCGCCCGGTCCACGCACTTACTTCCGTCGCCTCCGCGCCCTGCCCGGTGTTCCTCAAGCCCTCCCTGCGATCCGCTTCAGGAGCCGTCCGGCCAATCTCCCCCGCCGCTTCCGCAGCTTCCTCCATCGGGCCGGACCGGCCTCCGACGCGTCCGCTCCCATGGTCTCCGCCACTCGACCACCACCCTGCTCCTGGAACAGGGCGCCGACCTCGTCGTGATCAAGGAACTCCTCGGCCACGCCCACATCAGCGTCACCGCCGGCGTCTACGCCCACGTAAGGCTCCGCCTCCAGCGCCAAGCGATCGACACCCTCGGCAACGCCCTCAGCCGGGCCGACGACGGCAGCGACGACCCTCCCGCTGCAGCCGTCGTCCGCTGACGTTGCCGTCAGTGTTGCCGTCAAACACCCCAGAAGCCCCGCCGGAATGAAATCCGGCGGGGCTTCTGGTGAATCCGATTAACGATCAGACTCTGCCAATCCGAGCCCATCGCGATGTGTCCTCGCAAGAGCACCCTCTTCGATACCGATCTTCCCTTCATCGGCAATACGAAGGAGCGCAACTCTCATGGACGCATAATCAACGTGCGGCGGCACATCGATTGCCCACAAGTACCCTGTCGTATCGATCTCCCAGGAGCACTCAAAGCTGCGGAGCATGGCATCAATCATGTCCCTCGCGTCGTCATCCTTGATGATGATGCGGACCGTCGAATGCCCGGCCTCCGACACGAATTCCTCGAACACGAACTCTCTACGCTCGTGATCAGCTCTGACTCGCACAATGTCCCCGAAGGCGATTCCCTTCACGTAGAAGGGAGTGTTCCGAACCTGGACCTCCATCTGCACGGAGGTCTTCCCAGTCCAGAGCCGCTCCGAAGAGGCGTGGGCCCACTCGGCAGTCTCGTCAGGAAGATCGAAGGCTACCTTGTACAGCCTCTCAGGCTTACCCGACGGCACCGCCTCAGCGCCGCTAGGGTTCGAGGAAGTCTCTGAGCTCATCGTCCCAATCTTCCATGGTCTTAGTGGACTTATCCCTGTTGCATCGACGGCAGGCCACGGCACCGTTATGTGCGCCACCATGTCCGCCACTGGCCCTCGGCTCTATGTGATCGATCTGTGCATCGTCAGGCCTTCCCGGGACGGGGTTGCCATCGGCATCTCGCGATCCCCGCCGTTCGACCTTCTGCCCACAGTAATCACACCTGTACTCGCCACCATTCTTCGCTGCGTTGGCGTCGTAAACCTTCTGCCGCTCAGCATCAGTGAAATCCAGACCGGCTCTGTTGCAATTGTGCACGAGGACCGGCGCTGCCCCCGCCAGCACATAGTACGTGTGGAGGTCGGAGACGGTGAGGTTGTGGACGGTGGCGTCCTGTGCGGTCCGGCGCTGGACCGCGGTGATCTGGACGTAGGTCCCGGTGTCGGTCCGGAGCAGCTGGCCGGAGCGCAGGTCGACGGCGTCGATCCACTGGCGCAGCTCGGGGACCCAGAAGGGGTGACCCTCGGTCGCGGTGACCCGGACCGTCCTCGGACCGGTGGCGGCGGTCTTGCCGTCGAGGGTGATCGTGATCGTGACCAGGTGCTTGAGGCCGCGGCCCTTGATGCCGGCGGTGACCGTCTCGACGCGGGTCTCCCCGGTCTTCGGGTCGGTGGCCAGGACCTTGTCCCCGGGTCTGACCTTCTCGATCGGCTTGGTGGAACCGTCGGCCATCAGCACCTTCGTGCCGGGGGTGAAGCTGTTGTTGACCGGGCAGGAGCCGCCTTCCTCGGCCTTGCCCGCGCCGCCGCCACCGCTGGAACCGCCGCCGCCGCGGGAGGACCCGCCGGAGCTGCCGCCCGGCTTGGTCAGGCTCACCTTGCCCCCGCCCCCGCCCTTGGCGGGGCTCGCCACGGAGGAGACCTTCGGAGCGGCCTTGGCCTGGGCCTGCTTGTGGCCTGGGCCTGCTTGTGGACGGGGCCGGCGTCCACCGGGACGCCGGCCCGCTCAGCGCCTTCCCGTCACCCCCGGCACCCCCCGTCGCCCCGGTGGCGGGCCGCGGGAACCGCCGGCGCCGCCCGCCGGCCGGTCGTGGGCACCCGCGGCCACCGGTCCGGTCCGCCGCCCGCCGGGGCTCAGAGCCGGGAGAGCTCCTCGACGAGGTCGTCCAGGCCGAGCGGGCCCTGGGAGAGCGCCGCCATGTGCCACTTCTTCGCGTCGAACGCGGCGCCGTGGGCCCGGCGGGCGTTCTCCCGGCCCAGCAGCCAGGCCCGTTCGCCCAGCTTGTACCCGATGGCCTGCGCCGGCATCGACAGGTAGCGGACCATCTCGCTCTCGACGTAGGCCGGCGGGCGGCTGCTGTGCTGCTGGAAGAAGTCCTGCGCCAGCTCGGGCGTCCACCGCTCGCCCGGCCGGAACGGCGAGTGCGCCGGGATCTCCAGGCCGAGGTGCATGCCGATGTCCACGATCACCCGGCACGCCCGCATCATCTGCGCGTCCAGGTAGCCCAGGCGGCGTTCCGCGTCCGGCAGGAAGCCCAGCTCGTCCATGAGCCGCTCCGCGTACAGCGCCCAGCCCTCCGCGTTGGCGCTCACCATGCCGACGGTCGCCTGGTAGCGGGAGAGCCGGTCCGCGACGTGCGCCCACTGCGCCAGTTGGAGGTGGTGGCCCGGCACGCCCTCGTGGTACCAGGTCGACACCAGGTCGTAGACGGGGAAGCGGGTCTGGTCGCCGACGGGCAGCCAGGTGCGGCCGGGGCGGGAGAAGTCCTCGGAGGGACCGGTGTAGTACGGGGCGGCGGCGCTGCCGGGCGGCGCGATGCGCGACTCGACGCGCCGCACCCGCTCGGCGAGTTCGAAGTGCGTCCCGTCGAGGGCCTCGATCGCCTCGTCCATCAGCCCCTGGAGCCAGACGCGGGTCGCCTCGACGCCCTCGATGTGCGTCCCGTGCTCGTCGAGGTGGGCCAGTGCCTCCCAGGGGCCGGCTCCGGGAAGGATCCGGTCGGCTTCCTTCCGCATCTCGCCGAGGATCCGGTGGTACTCGTCCCAGCCGTACGCGTACGCCTCGTCCAGGTCGAAGTCGGTGCCGTTGTGGTAGCGGGACCAGCGGGCGTACCGCTCGCGGCCCACCGTGTCGGGGGAGCCCTCGACGGCCGGCGCGTACACGTCGCGCATCCAGTCGCGCAGTTCCCCGAGGGCCGCGGTCGCGCCGCGCGCCGCCGTGTCCAGCTCGGAGCGCAGCGCGGAGGGCCCGGCCGAGGCGAACTCCTCGAACCAGCCGCCCCGCCTCCCGCCGCCCGCCCACTCGCCGAGCTGGCCGACGAAGGTGGCCGTCGCGCGCGGGCCGCCCGGCAGCCCCCGCTCCAGGCCGAGCGCCAGCGACTCGCGGTACCCGTCGAGCGCGGCCGGCACGGCCCGCAGCCGCTCGGCGACGGCCGCCCAGTCCTCCTCCGTCTCCGCGGGCATCACGGTGAACGCCATGCGCACGCTGTGCGCCGGGGACCGGAGGTTGCTGACGGTGCGCAGCCCCTCCCGGGCTTCGTGGACGGCCAGTTCGGCGGTGAGCCGTTCCCGCAGGAGCCGTCCGCAGCGCCGCTCGGCGTCGCTCTCGGCACCGGGCCGCCGCTCGGCCTCGTCGAGCCGGGCGAGGGTGTCGCGCGCCAGGGCGGCGACCTCCTCCTGGCCGGCGGGGGAGAAGTCGGGCAGGAGCGCGTGGCTCTCCCGCACGCCCAGGTACGTGCCGGTGACCGGGTCGAGTTCCACGAGGGCGTCCACGTAGGCGTCGGCGACCTGACGGGGAAGAGCGCTGCTGGGGATGTCTGGCATGGCACCATCCTGATACGCGGCCGATGCCCGCGTCACCTCGTTCGCCCACAGTCGGCCGACAAGTGGAGCACACCGCGACCGGCGCCGGCCCGCGGGGCGCGGGGGCCGGACGGCACCGGCCGCGGAGGCCGGGCCGTGCCGGTCCCGGGGCGGGAGGGAGGGCCGCCGCCGGGGCGCCGGGCGGTCGTCGCGACCTGTGGCGAAGCGCCCGGTCTCCCGGCCCGGGCGCGCGGAGGCGGTCGGCGCGCGGTACGGGGAACGCCCCGCGCGGGTGTGCGGGGCGTTCCGGAGCTCCGCGTCCGGCCGCCGCGGACTTTGGCCGGATTCTTTTCCCGGCGGGCCCGGCGGAAGCGGACCGCGGACGGGGGAGGAGGCTCTGACCGGTGCCTCAGGCGCCCGAGGCCCGGTCGGTGCGCGGCGCGGGCCGGTGGTGGTCCCCGGCCGACTTGCGCCGTTCGGCGCGCAGGGCGCCGAGCCGGGCGGTGACCACCAGGGTGCCCGCCTCGATCTGGTACTCCAGGGGCAGCCGCAGGGTGCGCATGGCGGCGACCGTGCCGGTGTTGGACGCCTGCGTCACGGCGTAGACGCTGTCGCAGCCGGAGTCGGCGGCGAGGCCGGCCAGACGGCGCAGCAGCGCGGAGCCGATGCCGCGGCGCTGCCAGGCGTCCTCGACGAGCAGGGCCACCTCGGTCTCCTCGCCGTCCCACAGGAGGTGCCCGAGGGCGACGATCCGGCCGGGGGCGGTCTCCACGACGAGGGTCCGGCCGAAACGGGGGTCCAGCAGGTGGTCCAGGTAGAGGTCGGCCTCGGCGGCGGGGCCGTGGTAGCGCAGTCCCAGGGTGCGGCCGGAGCAGCGGCGGTGCAGGGCCCGCGCGGCCTCGACGTCGTCTTGGTCGGCGGGGCGGACGGTGACCCCGCTCCCCCCGGGCAGGGCGAGGGCGTCCCGGCCGCGCGGCGCCCTCGGGCCGAGGCGCGCGTCCAGTTCGACCAGGGCACGGGCCCGGGCGAACTCGCCGGGCGTGAACGGCAGGTAGGGGCGCTCGACCGTGAGCTCCCCGCCGTACGGGTCGCGCAGCACCATCACCGTGTCGTCCTGCTCCAGGGCGCCCTCCACCGGGGCGGCGGGATCGCCGGGGTGGTCGGCCGGGGAGG
>NZ_CP095474.1:4743586-4787311 GCF_023614315.1 Streptomyces sudanensis
GGCGGGGAGGGAGCGGATGGTGCAGCGGCCGAGCAACTGCCGGAGTGCCAGAGGGAGTTCGCAGGTGTCGAGGGCGGTGCGGGTGGCCATGCCGAGGACCCGCGTGGGGGTGTCGGCCAGCTCGTGGGCGTCGGCCCGCTCGATCCACGTGCGGACGCCGCCCGCCTCGGCGACCCGCCGGGTCAGCGCGTCCGGCCGGAGCGGCGCGGGGGCGCGCAGCAGGAACTCGTCGGCGGTCCCGTCGGCCAGCGGGTGGGTCTGGAGGGTGAGGATGTCCACTCCCAGCTCCGCGAGCGCCCCGCACAGGGCGGCCAGGCTGCCCGGTTCGTCGCGCACGGTGGTCCGCATCCGCCACAGCGCGGTCCCCGCCCCGGCCTGCTCCGCCTCCTCGTCGCGGACGGCGGCCGGCGGGCGGTCCGGGGCGGCCGGCGCCCGCNGGGGCACCGGGTCCGGCGGGGCCTGGCCGTGGCGCCGCGCCCGCCGGGTGTGGAGGACGGCGGTGACCACCAGGGCCGCCGCGGGGGCGGCGAGCGGGTGCCGACCGTGCGCGAGGGCGTTCGCGGCCGCGACCGCGAACGCCACGGCGGCGGACAGCGCCACGAGTTCGGCGAGGTGCCGCCGACGGGGGTGGCGGGCGCGTTTCGCGGGAACGGCGGGCGCTTCGGTCGTCCGGGTCATGGCGGCACTCTGGCGCAGCGGTGTTGCGCCATCACGAACGGTGTGTGACTCACTGGTTAAGCGTGCATGTGGGCGCTTAAAGGTTGATTTTTGCATTTTGCGGTACCGGGTGTCCCCCGTGGACCGCGTGCTCCGCCCGCGGCCGGCGCGGCACGTGACGGACCCCCGCCCGGACCGTCGGCCGGCCGGAGTCCCACCGGTGCGCCACCGGTGCGCCGCCGGTCCGCCGCCGGTCCGCCGCCGGGCCGCGCGGCGGCCCGGGAGGCCCGTGGCCCGTCCCCGGAGCGCTTCCGCGCGTGCCGGCCGCGGGCGACGAATCGCGCCCGTTCCCGTCGTGTGCCACGCTGGACGAGGTGTCCGGGGACCCGCGCGGGTTGTGGTCCCGCCCGCAGGTGCCCGGCGTACGCCCGGTGTTCCGGCCCGGGTGGTACATCGATCAACATTCGTTCGCGTGCCGTCCCGCCCTGGGGACGCCCGCTTCGTCCCCCCGCCCGGGCGGCGCCGGGAGCGGCGGCACACGGGTCTCGGTGGTCGCCGTCCCCGCGCCTCGCACGTGCGGCGCGCACGCGCGAGGCGGACGCGGACCGCCGGCCGGTGCGAGGGAGCGTCGGAATGGTCAGTGCCATAGAGGACTACGCCTTCGTCGGCGACCTGCAGTCGGGTGCGCTGGTGGGGCGCGACGGGTCGATCGACTGGCTGTGCCTGCCCGGCTTCGACTCGCCGGCGTGCTTCGCCGCGCTGCTGCACAACGACAGCGCCGGCCGGTGGCTGCTGGCCCCGGTGGGGGGCGGCCCCGCGACGCGGCGCCGGTACCGGGACGACACCCTGGTCCTGGAGAGCGAGTGGCACACCGCCGACGGCGGCGTGCGCGTCGTGGACTGCATGCCGCTGCGGGGCGAGGCCGCCGACGTGGTGCGCCTGGTCGAAGGACTCAGCGGACGCGTGACGATGCGGATGGACCTGCGGCTGCGCCCGGACTACGGCCGGATCGTCCCGTGGGTGCACCGCGCGGGCGGCGGACTGCGGGCCGTGGCCGGCCCGGACGGGTTCTGGCTGCACACCCCGGTGGAGGTGCACGGGGAGAACCTGACCACCCGGGCGGAGTTCACCGTCGAGGCCGGCCGGCAGGTCCCCTTCGTCCTGACCCACAAGCCGTCCCACCTGGTCAGCCGCCCCAGGCCGGTCGAGGCGCGGGCGGCCGTCGAGGCCACCGAGCGGTTCTGGCGGTCCTGGACGGGCCGGTGCGCCTACCGCGGGCCGTGGGAGGACGCGGTACGGCGCTCCCTGATCACCCTCAAGGCCCTGACGTACCGGCCCACGGGGGGCATCGTCGCCGCGGCGACCACCTCGCTGCCCGAGCGGATCGGCGGCCCGCGCAACTGGGACTACCGCTACTGCTGGCTGCGCGACGCCACGTTCACGCTCCAGGCGCTCGTCGGCACCGGCTACCTGGAGGAGGCGACCCGGTGGCGGGACTGGCTGCTGCGCGCGGTCGCCGGCAACCCCGCCGACCTCCAGATCATGTACGGGCTCGACGGCACCTGGCGGCTGCCCGAGTACGAACTCGACTGGCTCTCCGGATACGAGGACTCGTCGCCCGTCCGGGTCGGCAACGCCGCCACCCGCCAGTTCCAGCTGGACGTGTGGGGCGAGGTCCTCGAATGCCTCTACATGGGCCGCGAGGCCGGCATGGCCGCCAGCGACACGGCGTGGGACATGCAGCTGGCCCTCCTGGACTTCCTGGAGGGCAACTGGCGGGAGCCCGACCTCAGCCTGTGGGAGGTCCGCGGCGAACCGCGCCACTTCGTGCACTCGAAGGCGCTGGCCTGGGCCGGCGTCGACCGGGCGGTGCGCTCGGTGCCGCACCACGGCCACCGGGGCCCGGTGGACCGCTGGGAGGAGCTGCGCGACCGCATCCACCGGGAGGTCTGCGAGCACGGCTTCGACGCCGAACGGAACACCTTCACCCAGTTCTACGGGTCGAAGGGCGTGGACGCGGCCCTCCTGCTGCTGCCCCGCGTCGGCTTCCTGCCCTGGCGGGACCCGCGGATCCGCGGCACCGTCGACACCGTGCGCCGCGAACTGGACGAGGACGGCTTCCTGCGGCGCTACCTGCCGGAGGCGGACGGCGGCGTGGACGGCCTGCCCGGCCCCGAGGCCACCTTCCTGGTCTGCACCTTCTGGCTCGTCGACGCCCTGCACGGCACCGGCCGGCGGCAGGAGGCCCTGGAACTGTTCGAGCGGCTGCTGGACCTGCGCAACGACGTGGGGCTGCTCGCGGAGCAGTACGACCCGGCCACGGGCCGCCACCTCGGCAACACGCCGCAGGCGTTCAGCATGGTCGGCCTCGTCAACAGCGCGCTGTGGCTCAGCGGCACGACGGACATCACCTGCCTGGACGGACGGCACGCCGACGCCCGAGACGGCGCCGGCACCACCGCACCCGCCGCACACCGCGGCCCCGCGCGCCACTGACGCGGTCGAGCCGAGAGGACGCCCATGAACGACATCGACACACCCGTCCACCGCGAGGCCGACGTGCTGATCATCGGCAGCGGCCCGGTCGGGTGCGCCTTCGCGCGGAAACTGGTGGAGGCGGGCAGGAACGTCCTGATGATCGACGCCGGGGCCCAGCTGTCCCGCCGCTACGGCGAACACCTCAAGAACAGCTACCTGTTCCAGAAGAACATCGACCTGTTCGTCTCCGTCATCAGGGGCAACCTGCTTCCCCTGTCGACCGCCACCAACAGGGAGCCGGTGCTCACGCTCGACCCGTCGGCGTTCTCGTACGACCCGGACAAGTACGCCGGCTTCTCGATGCGCAACCAGAACCCGGAGCAGCGGGGGTACGTCAACCTGCCCGCGGCGGCGGCCACGTACGCGGTGGGCGGCATGGCCACCCACTGGACCTGCGCGGTGCCCCGCTTCCACCCCGAAGTGGAACGGCGGTACGGCGGCCGGGGCTACCCCATCGACGAGAAGCGGATGGACAGGCTGTACGACGAGGCGGAGTCCCTGCTCGCCCGCAGCACCTCCGTCTTCGCCGCCTCCGCCCGCCACCTGCTGGTCAAGCGGGTGCTGCAACGGGCCGGGGAGGAGTTCGCCGACGTCACCGAACTGCCCCTCGCGGTCAGCGACCGCGCCGACTCCGCCCGGACCTCGGCGGTGACGTGGTCGGCCGCCGACACCGTCCTCGGCGACCTGGCCGACCCCGCCCACACGCCGCCGCAGGGCTCGTTCGCGCTGCTGCCCGAGCACCAGTGCGTCGGGCTGAAGATCACCGGTTCGGGCAAGCACCGGAAGGTCCGCCACGCCGTGGTGCGCAACCTGCGCGACGTGCGCGAGGAGATCCGGTTGCGCGCCGAGACGTACGTGGTGGCGTGCGGCGCCGTCCCGACGCCGCAACTGCTGTTCAACTCCGGCGTCACCCTGCCCGCCCTCGGCCGCTACCTGACCGAACAGCCCATGTCGTTCTGCCAGGTGGTGCTGCACCGGGAGCACATGGACCGCGTCGAGGAGATCCTGCGGACCGTCCCCGGCAGCGGGGACGAGGCCGCCGACCGGGTCGCCCGCTACCGCGCCGCCCAGCTCAAGCGGCTGCACTCCGGCGACAAGACCGCCGACCCGGTGCCCTTCCCGCCCTCCGAACGGGACCCCAACCTGGTCCTGCCGGTGACCGGCGGGCGCCCCTGGCACTGCCAGATCCACCGGGACGCCTTCACCTACGGCGCGGTGCCGCCCAACGTCGACCCCCGGCTCATCGTCGACCTGCGCTGGTTCGGCATCTCCCGCCCCCGCCCGGAGAACAAGGTCGTCTTCTCCCGCAAGATCCACGACACCTTCGACATGCCGCAGCCCACCTTCCACTTCTGCCTCGACGAGGCCGAACGGAAGGAGGCCGACCGCATGAACAAGCACATGCTGCGCACCGCCGCCGCGCTGGGCGGCTTCATGCCCGGCTCCGAACCGGTCTTCCTCACCCCGGGCCTGCCGCTGCACATCGCGGGCACCACCCGCATGGGCACCAGCCCGCTGGACAGCGTCGTCGACGAGTACTCCAAGGTCTGGAACATCGACAACCTCTACCTCGGCGGCAACGGCCTGCACCCCTTCGGCAACGCCTCCAACCCCACGCTCACCAGCGTCGCCACGGCGCTGCACGCGGCCGACACCATCCTCAAGGGCCACCCCGGACACTGACTCCCGACCCCTGGACCCCCACCATGCCGGCACACACCGCCCCCCGCCCGGACGGCATCCACCTGGGCATCACCCCCACCTGCTGGACCAACGACGACTTCCCGCTCATCGGCAACGACATCCCGATGGAGCAGTGCCTCAGCGAGATCGCGCTCGCCGGGTTCGAAGGGTGCAGCATCGGCCACACCTTCACCCCCGACGTCGACGCGCTGATCGCCGCGATGCACCTGCGCGGCCTCAGCGTGAGCGAGCCGTGGGTGAGCACGTACTTCACCGTGCCCGACGGCCCCGAGCGCACCGCCCGCGAACTGCTGAGGGTGCTGGAGTTCCTGAAGCGGTTCAACGCCGGCGACCCCCCGGTGCGGACCCGCGTCATCGGCGTCGCGGAGACCGGCGGGTCCGCCCACCTCCAGGCACTCAGCCTGCGCGGCAACAAACCGGAGTTCACCGACGAGCAGTGGGCCGACCTGTGCGACGGGCTGGACAAGCTCGGCGAGATCACCGCGAGCCAGGGCTTCGCCCTGGCCTACCACCCGCACATGGGCACCGGCGTCCAGACCGGGCAGGACGTCGACCGGCTCATGCGGGACACCGACCCGCGCCACGTCGGCCTCCTGCTGGACACCGGCCACCTCGCCTGGGCGGGGGCCGACCCGGTGGAGATCGTCGAGCGCCACCGCGACCGCATCGCCCACGTGCACCTCAAGAACGTCCGCGGCGGCGTCCGCCGGGACTGCACCCTCGCCGACGGCAGCTTCCGCGAGTACATCGAGGCCGGCATCTTCACCGTGCCCGGCGACAGCGACGGCGACATCGACTTCGACGCCGTACTCGAGGCCCTCCGCCCGGGCGACTCCTACCGCGGCTGGCTGGTGGTGGAGGCCGAGCAGGACCCGCACGGCGGGCAGCCGCCGCTCCACTACGCCCGGACCGCCCACGCCTACCTGGCGCGGGCCCTCGGCCGACCGGACCCGGCCGCACCCCCACGGGAGGCAACCCCATGAGCGCGAGCACCCCCCTGAACATCCGCGTCCCCCGCTTCACCCGGGAGGTCGTGCAGGACGACCTCGTCGAGGGCTACTGGCTGGAGGCCCCCGACATCGACGGCGACACCCGTCCCGACCTGTTCGGCCACGGCCTGTACCTCGGCGAGATCTACTGGTACCGCAACCCCGACTGGCGGCGGCGACTGGTCGCCGACGGCTTCCACATGCCGATCGGCGCCCACTTCGCCGACATCTCCGGCAACGGCCGCCCCGACATCGCGGTCTGCTACGAGCTGTACGGCCCGGGCGGGCGCATCGACGACCCCGACCCCCGCGGCGGGAAGATCGACTGGATCGAGAACCCCGGGGACCCCGACTCCGGGGCACGCTGGAAGCGCCACTACATCGGCCGCGAGACCGCCATGCACCGGCTGCGCCTCGGCCACTTCACCCAGACCCGCACACCCGAGCTGATGGGCCTGCCGACCGTGGGCGCCCGGCACGTCCACGCCCTCGTCCCCGTCGTGCTGTTCAGCCCCGGAGACGACGTACGCCGCCCCTGGAACAAGCAGGTCGTCGACGACAGCCACTTCCGCATGCTCCACGGAGGGGAGATCCGGCGGAACCCGCTGCCCGGCAGCGAGCACCTCGACTCGGTCCTGCTCGCCTCCGAGGAGGGCGTGACCTGGCTCCACCACGACGAGCGCGAACACCGGTTCACCACCACCCACATCGGCTCCGGCGAACACGAGCGGTTCGAGCGGACCGGGTTCAAGGGCAGCGGCGACGTCGGCGCCGGACGCGTCGGCGACGACCCGCACGCCTACGTCGCGGCCACCGAACCCTTCCACGGCAACACGGTGGCGGTGTACGTCAAGGAACGGCACGGCACCCCCGTGGCCGAGGCGACCTGGCACCGGGTCGTGCTGGACGTCTTCGGCGACCCCAACGAACTCGGCGAGGGCCCCGGCCACCAGGTCGTCTGCGCGGACTTCGACAACGACGGCGACGACGAGTTCCTGGTCGCCCTGCGCGGGCCGTACCCCTGGCAGGGCGTCTTCTACTACAAGGCGCTGGACGTCACCGCCGGCGTGTTCGCCAAGTGGCGGGTGTCCTCCGACAGCGCCGCGCGGATCGCCGTCGGCGACTTCGACGGGGACGGCCGGCTCGACTTCGCCACCATCGCCTACAAGGTCGACAAGTACTTCCTCGCGGAGAACGCCAAGCTCTGCCTGTTCCGCAACGCCATCGAGGGGGCCACCGCCGGGCCGTAGCCACGCGGGACGCCGGGCCCACCGCACCGGCCCGGACCGCGCAGATCCGCTGTGAGGCGCTATGAGGTACAGCAGAAGGTGGTGGCCCTGGGCGGCCGCGGCGGTCGGCGCCGCGGTGCTCGTCACGGTGGTGGCCCTCGTGATCGGCGCGGACGCCCAGGCGGCCGCGACGTCCCTGAGCGTGCTGATCTCGGCCGTCGCCGGCCTGCTCAGCTGGTCCCGGCACCGCTCCCGCCCCGCCGAGCCGGCCACCCGGGCCGAACTGGACCTGGCCTCGGAGGCGCTCGCCGCCATGGTGCGCCGCCAGTGGACCGAGGAGGCCGCCGCGCGGGGCCTGCTGGACCCCCACCCGCTGGCCGTGCGCTGGCGCAGCGACCAGGCGGAGGCCGGCGACCACCTGCGGATGGTCGGCCGCACCCTGTCCGGCCGCAGCGACGACGTCCGCGCCTTCGCCGCGGCGTTCCGCGCCCTGCCGCACCGGCGGCTGGTGATCCTCGGCGAACCGGGCGCCGGCAAGACGGCCCTGGCGCTCCTGCTGGTACGGGAGCTCCTGAACGCCCCGGAACCCGGCGAGCCCGTCCCCGTCCTGCTGGACCTGGCACCGTGGAACCCCCGCAGGGAGCCGCTGCCGGACTGGCTGGCGCGCCGCGTCCGCGAGGACTACCCGGCGCTGCGCAACCACGAGACGTACGGCCGGGACGCGGCACGCAAACTGGTCGCCGAGGGGCGGGTCCTGCCCGTGCTGGACGGCTTCGACGAGATCCCCGCCGAACTGCGGCCCGGGGCGCTGACCGCCGTCAACCACGCCGTCTCCGTGCACGGCCCGCTGGTGCTCGCCTCGCGCCGGGACGAGTACCGGCGGGCGGTGGCGGAGACCGACGTGGTCACCGCCGCCGCCGTGGTCGTCGCCGAGCCGGTGAGGGCGGCGGACGTCGCCGACTACCTGCGCAGCGCCGTCCCGCCCCGGCGCATCCCCGCCTGGCAGCCGGTGATCGACGAACTCGCCCGGCACCCGGAGGGAACCGTCGCCCGGGCCCTGTCGGTGCCGTTGAACGTCTGGCTCGCCCGCACCGTCTACGCCTCACCCGCCGGCGACCCCGCCGACCTGCTCCGCTGCGCCGACGCCGCGGCCCTCCGGCGCCACCTGCTCGACGCGCTGGTCCCCGCGGCGTTCTCCACGGCGCCGACCGCCTCGGACCCGTCCGTCCCCGACGCGCGCCGCACCGCCGCCGCCCGCTGGCACCCCGACGACGCCCGCACGGCACTGGCCTTCCTCGCCGCGCACACCAAGCGGCAGGGCACGGACGACATCGCCTGGTGGGAACTGCGCCGCGCGCTGCCCCCGGACCCCGCCGGGCCGCTGTCGGGACCGGTGGCCGGGGCGACGGTCGGCCTGGGCGCGGGGTGCACGGCGGCGGAGCACTTCCTCTGGGCGTTCCCGCCGCCCGCGCGCCTGGCGTGGTCCCTGGCCGTCGCGCTCGCCGCGGGCCTCGCGGCGACGGCGGTGATCCGCCTGGCCTGGGCGGCCGGCGGGGCGGAGCAGCCGTCCGCGTCCCCGCCGTACTCCCCGGGGCGCCCGCGCGCCCTCGCCGGGGCCGCGCGCCGCCTGGGCATCGGCTGCGCCGTCGTCCTCCCGCTCTCCGCCGTGGTGGGAACGGTCGTCGAACGCTGGGCGGGAGCGGTCGAACGCGCGCACCCGGACGTCGGGGCGGGCGTGGCGCCGTACACCGGGCTCCGGGCGGGCCTCGCCTGGGCCCTGTGCATGGCGCTGCTGGCCCTCGGCGTGCGGGGCGTCTCACTGCTCCGCCGGCGGGCCGGGCGGCGTCCGCGCGCCGGAGGGCGGCGGGCCTCCCGGGCGCGCAGGGTCCTGGTGTTCGGCCTCCTCTTCTGGCTGGGCGCCGGACTCGCCGGCGCCTTCCTGCAGTTGTCCGTCCGCCAGGTCACCGGGCGGCCCCTCACGGACTTCTCGTTCGTCGACCCGGCCGGGGTGCTGGCCTTCGTCGGCAAGGACGCGACCTTCCACACCTGCGTCTTCCTGCTGATCGCCGGGATCATGGCGGGACTCGACCCGGCCGGCGGCTCCTCCCGCCCGACCCGGATGGACTTCCGCGGCCCCAGGCGCCTGCTGTGGGCCATGCTCCCCGCGTGCCTGGGCCGGGGGCTCCTGTGGGGGATGGGCCTGGGAGTGCTGCTGGCCCTCGTCGCACCCTGGATCCAGGAGCTGTCCTGGTGGGTGAGGTTCTCCGTGACGGGCTCCCTCGGGGTCTTCTTCGGCGTCCTGTCCGGGGCGGGGCTGGCGGTCCTGCGCTGGGCCCGCGTCCCCGCCGACCTGGAGCAGGAGACCCCGCAGTCCACGGTCCGGGGCGACCGCGCGGCCGCCGTCGCGCTCATGGCGTTCGCGGTGGTGCCGCTCCTGCTCAAATGGGCCGTCACGGCCCAGGCGGACCTGACGGACAGCGGCGTCCCGGCCGTGCAGGCCGTCGGCTACGCGCTGCTGACCCCGGAGGCGAACCTGTCGGTCGGACTGGCCGCCGGGCTCCTGGCCGCGTCGGACACCGCCTACTTCGCGTACCGGGAGAGCGGTCTGCGGCTCGCCGCGGCCCGGCGGCTGCCCCGTCACCCCCTGGCGTTCATGGAGGACGCCCGGCTGCTCAGCGTCCTCAGGCGCGTCGGCCCCGTCTACCAGTTCTGCCACGCGGAGTTCAGGGAGCGCATCGTCGGCGGCGTCGCGCCGGCGGACGGGGCCGCCGGGGCCGGCGCCGCCCGGGCGTGACGGCCCGGCGGGGCGCCGTGTCACCGGAACGGCTCCCGCCCCACGGCCTCCGCGTAGTGCTGCGCGCACAGCGCGTCCACGACGGCCGCGGCGGTGTGGGCCCGATGGATCTCACCGCCGAACGCGCCGCTGCGGAGCACGGGCCAGGTCTCGGAGAACCGGGCCTGCACGCGCGCGGCGACGCGCAGCCGCCCCTCGCCGTCCCAGCGGTCCGGGAGGGCGAACTCGCCCAGCGGGGCGGGTGCCTCCGAGAGGTCGACCTGGAGGAGCGCGGTGAGGTACTCGTAGCAGTCGAACGCGTCGGACAGGGCGCGGTCGCTGTCGGCCGCCGGTTCGGCGAGCACGTCCCGCAGCTGCTCGCGCAGCCACGTACTGTGCGCCGCCTGGGCCAGCGGCGGCGGGTGCGGCTCGTCCAGCAGGGCGTTGAGGCGTTCGCCGGGCCCGAGGACGTCCGCCGTGTGCAGGGCCAGCACGGCGGGCCGGGGTTCGGCGGCGGCCCGGTGCGGGCCGTCGCCGGGTGCGGGGGGAAGGGCCAGGGCCGGTTCGAGCAGCAGCCGGCCGAGCAGGTCGTCGCGGCCGGCCAGTACGGCGGCGCTGCCGGCCGCGCACAGGGCGAGCAGGGCCGGGTAGAGGTGCGGCCGGGGAGGGCCCTGCCCCCCTCCGGCCTCCTCCCCTACGTTCAGCAGCCGTTGGAGGGCGCGCACCCACACCCGCGTGTGCGCCCCCGTCTCGTCGTGGAACGCGCCCGCGGCCAGCAGGTGCAGCAGCGTGTCGCAGTCGCTCCGGTACCGCTCCAGCCCCTCCCGGTACGCCCCCGGGTCCGGCATCCGCTCACCGGGCGGGTACCCGCCCCCCTCCGAGAGGCGCTCCACCACCCGCACGGCCTCGGCGTCCACCAGCTCGTGCAGTTCGATGCGGCGGACCGGGTCGGGCAGCGCGCGCTTGAGGCGGGCCAGGGACAGCTCGCGGGTCGGCGCCGGCTCCGCCAGGCGCTCCAGGGCCTCGACGCGGGCCAGCAGGCCGGGGAAGAACTCCTTCGCCGTCAGCCCCCGGACGACCAGGGCGCCGTGCCGGGCGACGAGCTCGGCGGCCCTGCCCCGGGGGGCGTGCGGAGCGGCCCAGAAGACGGGGTAGCGGCGGGTGGCGCGGCGTTCGAAGCAGGCGCCCAGCGCGCGGTCCCACTGGGCGGACCAGCCGCAGACGATCAGCCCGTACTCGTCCAGCACCCGGTCCACCAGCCCGGCCCAGGCGGCGGGGTACTCCTCCAGCTCCCGCTCGGTGTTGCGGGCCTCCAGGTCCGCGAGGTCGCCGTGCAGCTTGACGACGGTGGCCCGGGCGTGCGCGAGCGGCGTCATCCCGCGCAGGCCGTCGGGACCGTGGACCACCTGCGGCTGCACCCCCGCCGCTTCCAGCGCCTGCTCGGTGAGCCGGTCGAAGTTGGTGGTCAGGACCACGCGCACCCAGCCCCGTGCCACCAGCCGGGCCACCGCGCGGTGCGCCGCCCCGGGCTGCTTGAGCCCGCTTCGCCGCTCCTCGTCGTCCGGTTCGAAGTAGCCGCGCAGCAGCTTGTGCCGGGCGGCGGGAGTGTCGCCCAGCGCCTCCAGCAGCACGGAGTAGCCCAGTGGCCCGCCGTTCCCGTGGCGGGCCCACCACGACTCCGGATCGGCGACGGCGAGCTCCTCGTCCGCGCCCCGCGCGACGGCCGCCCGGCGCACCAGGTCGGCGACGATCTCCCACCCCGTGGGCACACCGGCGTCCCGCGACACGCCCGCGCCCAGCAGCAGCGCGTACACGCCGGGCCCGGCCCGTACGCACATGGCGAGCGAGACCAGGGGATCGAGACCCCGCACCGCCGCTGCCGCCGCCGGCCTGTCGTGGTCCGTCATGCTCCCACTGTGCGCCGACGGCCCCCGGACCGCCTCCCGGCACGGCCGGCGGCGGNGNNNGNGCGGCCCCGGGATGAGGGCGGCGGGCCGGGGCGCCGTACGCCGCCCCCGGCCGCCCGCCGCTGTCAGGAGGGCGGGTCGCCCTCGGCGGCCTCGCGCAGCCGGGCGAACTCCTCGGCCATCGTCCGCGCCGTCCAGTGCGCGTTCAGCCCGCTCGGGTTGGGCAGGACCCACACCCGCGTGCCGCCGATCGTCCGCTCCTGGGGGCCGATCGCGGCCTTCCTGTCGGCGAAGGCCACCCGGTACGCGGTGACCCCGACGACCGCGAGCCAGCGCGGCCGCAGCCGCTCCACCTTCGCGGTGAGCACCCGGCCGCCCTCGCGGAACTCCTCGTCGGTCAGCTCGTCCGCCCGCGCCGTCGCCCGCGCCACGACGTTGGTGATGCCCAGCCCGTACGACAGCAGCTCGTCCTGCTCGGACGGGTCCAGCCGGCGCGGGGTGAAGCCGGACAGGTGCAGCACGGGCCAGAAGCGGTTGCCGGGCCGGGCGAAGTGGTGGCCCGTCGCGGCCGACATCAGGCCCGGGTTGATGCCGCAGAAGAGCACGGACAGCCCGTCCGCGACCACGTCGGGGATGGTGGGGGTGCCCCCAGGCGAGCGAAGCCGAGCCTGGGGGAGGTCGCGAGCGGCCCGAAGCTCCTCGTCGGTGAACCGGCGCGGGGCCATGTCAGAGGATGGCGCCCGGCGCGTAGGCGGCGGCCCGCGGGTGCCGCTCGGCGATCTCCCCGATCCGCGCCACCACGGCGCCCACCTGGTCGGCGGCCGCGCCCGTGAAGGACAGCTTGTCGGCCATCAGCGCGTCCAGTCCGGCGCGGTCCAGCGGGATCCGCTCGTCCGCCGCGAGCCTGTCCAGCAGCTCGTTGCGCTCGGCGCCCCGCTCGCGCATGGCCAGCGCGGAGGCGACGGCGTGCTCCTTGATGGCCTCGTGGGCCACCTCGCGTCCCACCCCGGCCCGCACCGACGCCATCAGCACCTTGGTGGTCGCCAGGAACGGCAGGTACCGGTCGAGCTCCCGCGCGACGACCGCGGGGAACGCGCCGAACTCGTCCAGCACGGTGAGGAACGTCTCCAGCAGCCCGTCGAACGCGAAGAACGCGTCCGGCAGCGCGACCCGGCGCACCACCGAGCAGGACACGTCGCCCTCGTTCCACTGGTCGCCGGCGAGCTCGCCGACCATCGAGGCGTAGCCCCGCAGGACCACCATCAGGCCGTTGACGCGCTCGCAGGAGCGGGTGTTCATCTTGTGCGGCATCGCGGACGAGCCGACCTGACCCGGCTTGAAGCCCTCGGTCACCAGCTCGTGGCCCGCCATCAGGCGGATCGTCTTCGCCAGCGACGACGGGGCGCCGGCCAGCTGCACCAGTGCCGTCACGACCTCGTAGTCCAGGGAGCGCGGGTAGACCTGGCCGACGGAGGTGAAGGCGTGCGCGAAGCCGAGGTGCGAGGCGATCCGCCGCTCCAGCTCGGCCAGCTTCGACGCGTCGCCGCCCAGCAGGTCCAGCATGTCCTGCGCCGTGCCGACCGGTCCCTTCACACCGCGCAGCGGGTAGCGCTCCAGCAGCTCCTCCAGTCGCGCGTACGCGACGAGCAGCTCGTCCGCGGCGGTCGCGAAGCGCTTGCCGAGCGTCGTGGCCTGCGCGGCCACGTTGTGCGACCGGCCCGCGACGACCAGCTCGCCGTACTCCGCCGCCAGCTTCCCGAGCCGCGCCAGCACGGCGACGGTGCGGTCCCGCACCAGCTCCAGGGAGAGCCGGACCTGCAACTGCTCGACGTTCTCCGTCAGGTCGCGCGAGGTCATGCCCTTGTGGACCTGCTCGTGTCCGGCGAGGGCGTTGAACTCCTCGATCCGGGCCTTCACGTCGTGCCGCGTGACCTTCTCCCGCTCGGCGATCGACGCCAGGTCCACCTGGTCCAGGACCCGCTCGTAGTCGGCGAGGGCGGCGTCGGGCACCTCGATCCCGAGGTCCTTCTGGGCGCGCAGCACGGCGAGCCACAGGCGGCGCTCCAGCCGCACCTTCTGCTCGGGAGACCAGAGGACGGCGAGCTCGGCGGAGGCGTAGCGGCCGGCGAGGACATTGGGGATGCGGGGCTTGGCAGTCACGTGGACCGATTCTACTGGCGGTTTCCGCAGGCCGGCGCCCCGCCCCGGTTCGTGCCTTCCTACGAGGAGGACGGGCGCCGGGCCGCGCCGCCCGGCCCGGCGCCCTTCCGCCGGGGGCGCCGGACCCGCGCGGGGGTCGTGGCCCGGGCGGNNGGCCGGCCGGGCGCACGGGGGGGGCCGCCCTCGCGGTCCCGCCCCGCGACCGCNCCCCGGTCGGCGCGCTCCCGGGGCTGCTCCCCGGCGCCGGACGGGCACCCCGTCCGTCCCGGCGTGCCCGTCCGGCGGGGCGGCGGCGGTGCCGCCGGTGTCCGGCCTCCGGGACGCACCCGGCCGCGGGCGCCGNNNCGGNGCGCGGCGGCTTCGGCCGCCGGAGCGCGTACCGGCGCGGCGAGGGCCCGCCGGCGGCGACGGCGGGCCCTCCTGCTCCACGGCCGGTCAGTTCCCGGCGTGCTGGCGCCGTACGGCCCGGTCGTCGTCGGCGGCGGCTTCGGCCGGCGGGCCCTGCGGCCCGCCCCGCATGAGGGCGAGGGTGGCCAGGGCGCCCGCGGCGGCGATGCCGGCGGCGGAGAGGAACGCCGCGCTGAACCCGTCGGTGAGGGCGGTCAGGTCGCCGAGGGCTCCCGCGCCCCGCGAGGTGGCGAGCGCGGTCAGGGCGGCGAGACCGAGGGCGGAGCCGACCTGGTAGGTGGTGTTGACGATGCCCGAGGCGAGGCCGGCCTGCTCCTGCGGGGCGGCGGACATGGCCGCCATCAGGGTCGGGATGTAGGCGAGCGCCATGCCCAGGGCCGCCACCAGCGAGGCGGGCAGGACGTCGACGGCGAAGCTGCCGGTCGGGCGGGCGGCCGAGAGCCACACCAGGCCGGCGGCCAGGACCAGCAGACCGCCGGTGATGAGCGGCTTGGGGCCGAAGCGGCCGAGCAGGCGGGCGCTGACGGTGGTCATGAGGACCATCAGCAGACCGGTCATCGGCAGCAGGGCCGCGCCGGAGGCGAAGGCGCCGTAGCCGAGGACCTGCTGGAGGTAGAGGTTGAGGAAGTACCACATCGGGATCCAGGCCGCCCCCAGCAGCGCCATCGCCAGGTTGGAGACGCCGAGTCCGGGGGTGCGCCAGATGCCGAGCGGCATCAGCGGCGACCTCGCGGAGCGCTGGATGAGGACGAACACGACCAGCAGGCCCAGTCCGGCGAGCAGTTGGAGGACCGTCCGCGCCGTCGCCCAGCCGGTCTCGGGGGCGCGGACCACGGTGAAGACGGTGAGGGCGAGCCCGGCGGTGACGGCCGCCGCCCCGAGGACGTCCACACCGCCGCCGCGGCGGGCGGCGACGGCCGGCAGCAGGCCGGTGGCGAGCAGGGTGGCGATTCCGATCGGGACGTAGATGACGAACACCCACGGCCAGCTCGCCCACTCGGTGAACACTCCGCCGAGGAAGACCCCCGCCGTGCCGCCGGCCGGGGCCGCCGCGCCGTACAGGGCCAGGGCCTTGCCCAGCTCCCTGGGGTTGTGGCCGAAGAGCATCATCAGCAGCGTCATCGACGCGGGCGCGATCAGCGCGCCGCCCACTCCCTGCACGGCGCGGCCCACCACCTCCACCCACGCGCTCTGGGCGGCGGCCGCCGCCACGGAGCCGACGATCAGGACCACCCAGCCAGCCACGAACACCTTCCGGGCCCCCAGCAGGTCGGACAGGCGGCCGCCCAGCAGGAGCAGGCCGCCGAAGGCGATGACGTAGGCGTTGAACACCCACTGCAGATCCCCCTGGGAGAACCCCAGGTCGCGCTGCATCTCGGGCAGCGCCACGCCGATGATCGACGTGTCCATGATCACCATGAACTGGGCGGCGGCGAGCACCCCGAGGGCCCACCAGCGGCGTGGATTGACGGTTGGCATGACTGCTCCCGGAGATGGAACCTTTCATACCCCTGGGGGGTATGACTTCGATAAGGGAACGCTATACCCCTGGGGGGTATTTCTCAATCGGGGGGGTGTCCGGATCCACGCCGCCGGTGGACGAGCCCGCTCGCGGTGCGATCCCGGGCGGCCCGGCGGAACGGGCGCCGAAAGACCCTTCGGGACGCACCCGTCCCTACCCGCCACCCGCCGCGCCCGCGGTGGTCCGCGGAAGGGCCGCCCAGGGGGGCGGTGGGCGCCAGGCCGCGTCCGCGGAGGGGCCTGGCGGGCCGGAGGTGAGTACCGGGCCGGAGGTGAGTACCGGGCCGGAGGTGAGTACCGGGCCGGAGGTGAGTACCGGGCCGTACCTGAGGGTTCGGTGGCTCTCGGCTCCCGGAAGTCCCGTCCCCCCCCCGCCTCGCCGGGCCGTGTCCGCGACCGTGGTGGCCCCGCGCACTCCGCTACCGGGTGCCGGCGTGCGGGCCGGGGCGCGGGGCGGGTGATCGCNCCCGGACCCCCGCCCTCCGGTCGGACCGCCCCGGCCACCGTGTACCGGCCGGACCGCATCCGCACAGGACGCCGGCCTACCCGGAGGCGGCTTCCGGGATCTCCGCCGGACGGAGACCCGGCCGCGATCGCCCCTCCACGGGCCGCCGCGGCGCTGCAGGGGCGCCGGGCGCGAGGAACCGCGCCACGTGCCGCCGCCCGGCACCGGCGAGCAGGGCACCGGCAGCCGTCCGGGCCGGGCCGTGACCGTTCAGGAACGGACCATGCGGGCGATCGCCTGGGACGCCTCGGTGATCTTCTCCTCGGCCCGGTCGCCGCCCCGTGCGAGGGCGTCGGCCACGCAGGACCGCAGGTGGTCGTCGAGCATCGTCAGGGCGAAGGCCTGCAGCGCCCTGGTGGCGGCACCGACCTGGGTGAGGACGTCGACGCAGTAGGTGTCCTCCTCGACCAGGCGCTGCAGGCCCCGCACCTGGCCCTCGATGCGGCGCAGTCGATTGAGGACGTCGTCCTTGTCGGCGGTGTAACCGTGCACGGCGATTCCTTCCACTGTTCACCCCGAGGGGGTGGAGGTGTGACGACGGGGCGAGGCGGCGTGCTCCGCCCGGGAGGCCGGGCGGAGCACGTGAGGGCGGGGGGTTCAGGAGCCGGCGCGGAAGGAGCGCAGGCGCAGGCTGTTGCCGACGACGAAGACCGAGGAGAAGGCCATGGCGGCGCCCGCGATCATCGGGTTGAGCAGGCCGGCCGCGGCCAGGGGGAGGGCGGCGACGTTGTAGCCGAACGCCCAGAAGAGGTTGGACTTGATGGTGGCGAGGGTGCGGCGGGAGAGGCGGATCGCGTCGGCGGCGGCGCGCAGGTCGCCCCGTACGAGCGTCAGGTCGCCGGCTTCGATCGCGGCGTCGGTGCCGGTGCCCATCGCCAGGCCGAGGTCGGCCCGGGCCAGGGCGGCCGCGTCGTTGACGCCGTCCCCGACCATGGCGACGGTACGGCCCTCGCCCTGCAGGCGCTCGACGACGCCGACCTTCTCCTCGGGCATCACCTCGGCGATGACCCGTTCGATGCCGACCTCGGCGGCCACCGCTTCGGCGACGGCCCGGTTGTCCCCGGTCAGCAGGATCGGCGTGAGACCGAGGGCCTTGAGGCGGGCGATGGCTTCGGCGCTGGTGTCCTTGACGGCGTCGGCGACTTCCAGGACCGCGCGGGCCTGGCCGTCCCAGGCGACGGCGATCGCGGTGCGGCCCGCTGCCTCGGCTTGGTCCTTGGCCTCTTTCAGGGGGGTGGGCAGGGTGATGGACCATTCGGCGAGCAGCTTCTCGCGGCCGACGAGGACGGCGCGGCCCTCGACGATCCCCTGGACGCCGAGGCCGGGGAGGTTCGCGAAGTCCTCGGGGGCCGGCAGGTCCCCGGCGTCGGCGGCGGCGGTGGCGACGGCCCGGGCGATGGGGTGCTCGGAGGCGTGCTCCAGGGCCCCGGCCAGGCGCAGGGCCTCGGTGTTGTCGGTGCCCTTCGCGGTGTGGACGGCCAGGAGGGTCATCCGGCCGGTGGTGACGGTGCCGGTCTTGTCCAGGACGACGGTGTCGACCCTGCGGGTGTTCTCCAGCACCTCGGGGCCCTTGATGAGGATGCCGAGCTGGGCGCCGCGGCCGGTGCCGACCATCAGCGCGGTGGGCGTGGCCAGGCCCAGGGCGCACGGGCAGGCGATGATCAGCACGGCGACGGCCGCGGTGAACGCGGCGGCCGCGCCCGCGCCGTTGCCCAGCCAGAACCCGAGCGTGCCCAGGGCCAGGGCGATGACGACGGGGACGAACACGGCGGAGATCCGGTCGGCGAGGCGCTGGGCGGCGGCCTTGCCGTTCTGGGCGTCCTCGACGAGCCTCGCCATCCGGGCGAGCTGGGTGTCGGCGCCCACCCGGGTCGCCTCGACGACGAGGCGGCCGCCCGCGTTGACGGTCGCCCCGGTGACGGTGTCGCCGACGGCGACCTCGACGGGCACGGACTCACCGGTCAGCATGGAGGCGTCGACGGCGGAGGTGCCCTCCACGACCGTGCCGTCCGTGGCGATCTTCTCGCCGGGCCGGACGACGAACCGGTCACCCACCCGCAGCTCGGCCGTGGGGATGCGTTCCTCGCGTCCGCCGCGCAGCACGGCGACGTCCTTCGCGCCGAGTTCCAGCAGCGCCTTCAGCGCGGCGCCCGCCTTGCGCTTGGAGCGGGCCTCGAAGTACCGGCCGGCCAGGATGAAGGCGGTGACACCGGCGGCGGCCTCCAGGTAGATGTTGCCCGCCCCGTCGCTGCGGGCGATGGTGAACTCGAACGGGTGCGTCATCCCGGGCGTGCCCGCGGTGCCGAGGAACAGCGCCCACAGCGACCACAGGAACGCGGCCGAGGTGCCCAGGGAGATCAGGGTGTCCATGGTGGCGGCGCCGTGCCGGAGGTTGGTCCAGGCAGCGCGGTGGAACGGCCAGGCGGCGTAGGTGACCACGGGCGCGGCGAGGGTGAGGGAGAGCCACTGCCAGTACTCGAACTGGAGCGGCGGGATCATCGCCATCGCGACGACCGGCACGGACAGCAGTACGGCGGTGACCAGGCGCTGACGCAGCGATCGCGACCCGTCGTCCCCGTCCCGCCCCGCGTCGCCCGCGGGCGTGCCGGAATCCGGCCGGGGCGGTTCGGGCTCGCGGGCGGTGTAACCGGTGGCCTCGACCGTGCCGATCAGGTCCGCGACCGGGATCGATGCGTCGAAGGTGACCTTGGCCTTCTCGGTGGCGTAGTTGACCGTCGCGCTCACCCCGTCCATGCGGTTGAGCTTCTTCTCGATCCGGGCCGCACACGAGGCGCAGGTCATGCCGCCGATGGCGAGCTCGACCTGGGCGGTGCCGGTGGTGGCGACGGTGGTGGTGGCAGTGCTCATACGTGCTCCTGGTGGCGGGGGACGGCCGGGGCCTCTACGGCCCCGGCGGGCCCGGAAGGAGGAAGCGGGGAAGGAGGCGGATCAGGCCGCTCGGCCGGTGACCTCGTAGCCGGCGCCCTCCACGGCGGCGGCGATCACCCGGTCGTCGGGGTCGGCGGCGCCGACCACGGTGACCAGGCCGGAGGCGAGGTCCACCTCGACGCCGCTGACGCCGTCCACGGAGCCGAGCGCCTTGGTGATCGCGTCCTTGCAGTGGCCGCAGGTCATGCCCGTCACCGTGTACACGGTGCGGACGCCGTCCGCGCCCGCGGGCGCGGAGGTGGAGCAGGTGTTGTTCGGGGAGCAGCAGGACGAGGACATGTGGTTCTCCAACCGTAGGGCTTGATACCCCGTGGGGGTATCTTTGGCTGATCCAGATATACCCCCGCCCCGTATGAAAAGCAAACCTGCCGCCGCATTGCTTTTATACCCCCCAGGGGTATGCTCTGATGGGTCGAGACATTCAGCGCGCCGTTCCGGCCCGCGCACGACACGGGAGAGCACCATGAACACCGCAGTCAGGACCGGCCTCTACGGTGCGGCCCTCGCCCTGGCCTTCACCGGCGCCTACGGCATGGGGGCGGCAGCCGACCCGCTCACCGACAGGACCCCGGGCGCCCCGCACGCCGCCCACCGGAAGGACGACGCGATGGACCACGGCGACCGGCACACCGGACGGACGTCCCCCGCCCCGGGCGGGAGCACCCCGGGAGGGCTGCAGGTCTCGCAGGACGGCTACACCCTCGACCTGCTGACCCCGCGCCTGGCCGCCGGCGGGAAGACCCCGCTGCGCTTCGCCGTCAGGGACGAGACCGGCGAAGCCGTCACCGGCTACGTCAGGTCCCACGACAAGGACCTGCACCTCATCGTCGCCTCACGCGACCTGAACACCTTCCGCCACCTGCACCCCGTCCTCGGGCCGGACGGGACCTGGAGCACCCCCGTCGACCTGCCGGCGGCGGGTGACTACCGCGTCTTCGCCGACTTCACCCCCGCCGGACGGGGCGCCCGGCCCCTCACCCTCGGCGCGGACCTCGCCGTCGCGGGCCCCTACCGGCCCCGCGAGCTGCCGCCGCAGAAGGCCGCGGCCGAGGTCGACGGCTACACCGTCACCCTCGACGGCACGCTCGCGGCCGGCAAGGCGACCGGTCTGACGCTCCGCGTCGCGAAGGACGGCAGGCCCGTCACCGACCTGGAGCCGTACCTCGGCGCCTACGGCCACCTGGTCGCCCTGCGCGCGGGAGACCTCGCCTACCTGCACGTGCACCCCGGAGGCGAACCGGGCGACGGGACCACCCGGCCCGGCCCGGCCGTCTCCTTCACGGCCACCGCCCCCACCCCGGGTGCGTACCGCCTCTTCCTCGACTTCAAGCACCGGGGCACCGTCCGCACCGCCGCCTTCACCCTCTCCACCGCCGACCGCCCCGCCGCCGACCGTCCCGCCCCTGCCACCGGTGGGCACGAGCACCACACCGGCGCCGAGCACCACTGATCCGGCGACCGCCGGGGCCCTCCCGCCGGGAGGCGGCGCCGGAGGACGGCCGGCGCCGGGCCCCGCCCCGTCCGCGCGTCCGGGCGGGGCGCAGCGGACGGTGGAGAGGCCGGGCGGGGAGGCCGGGCGGTGGAGAGACCGGGCGGCGGGGAGGCCGGGCGGGTTCCCGCCGGCGGTCTCCGCGGACCGGCGCCCCGCCCCGGTTCACGCCCTCCCGCGAGGCGGGCGGGCGCGGGTCGCGCCGCCCGGCCCGGCGGTCACACCGCGGGGCTGCGGTACGGCAGGAGTTCGGGGTGCTTCGCCGGGAGGCCGTCGCCGGACGAGCGGCCGGTCAGCCGCCGCACGACCCACGGGGCCAGGTGCCGCCGGGCGAACCGCAGGTCGCTCAGGCGCCGTTCCGCCCACGGTCCCGGCACCTGCGGCGGCAGGGGGGCCCGCCAGTCCTCCTCGGGCTCCATGCCGAGCGCCTGCCAGACGGCCTCGGCCACCCGCCGGTGCCCCTCCGCCGTCAGGTGGAGCCGGTCCACGTCCCACAGGCGGGGGTCGCCCAGTACGGGTGCCCCGTACAGGTCGACGACGAGCGCGCCGTGCCTCGCGGCGAGGGAGTCGAGGTGCGCGAACAGCTCCTCCATCCGCGGGCGCAGGCGCTCCAGCACCGGGCCGCGCCGGCCGGGGCTGCGCATCAGCACGAGCCGCCTGCACGAGGGCGCCAGCCGTTCGACGGCCTCCTCCAGCCGGGCGCGCACGCGGCCCATGTCGCAGGAGGGGCGCAGGGCGTCGTTGAGCCCGCCGACCAGCGTGACCACGTCGGCGCCCATTCCGGCGGCCGGGCCCACCTGCTCGTCGACGATCTGGGCGATGAGCTTGCCGCGCACCGCGAGGTTGGCGTACCGGAAGCCGGGCGTGCGGGCGGCGAGGCGGCCCGCGAGGAGGTCGGCCCAGCCCCGGTAGGACCCGTCGGGCAGCAGGTCCGACATGCCCTCGGTGAAGCTGTCGCCCAACGCTACGAGGCTCGTGCAGGTGGTGTCGGTCTCCATGGCGGAGTGATCGTATCGCGGTGCGCGCGGACACCCCCACCGGGTATCCGCGCACGATCGCGGGCGGGCCGCGACCGCCTCCGGAACACGGTCCGGGAGCGGTCGCGGCCGACCGCCGCGGGCGTCAGGAGGCCGGGCCGCCCACCAGCTCCCGCAGCACGTCCTCCATCGTGACCAGCCCGGCCAGCCGTCCGTCGTCGTCGAGGACGGCCGCCAGGTGCGTGCGGCTGCGGCGCATCGCCGTCAGCACGTCGTCCAGCGGGGTCGAGGCCCGCACCCGGGCGATCGGGCGCATCGCCGACACCGGGAACGGCTGGTCGCGCGGTATGACGTCCAGCGCGTCCTTGACGTGGAGGTAGCCCAGGATGCGGCGGGAGGGGTCCACCACGGGGAAACGGGAGAACCCGGACCGCGCGGAGAGCCGCTCCACCTCGTCCGGCGTGGCGCCGACCTGCACGTACACGACCCGTTCCAGCGGCATGACCACGTCGCGCACCGGGCGCCGGCCCAGTTCCAGCACGTCGTGCAGCCGCTCGGCCGCGCGGTCGTCGAGCAGGCCGGCGTCGCCGGCGTCGGTGACCATCCGGGCCAGCTCGTCGTCCGAGAACGTCGCCGTGACCTCGTCGCGCGTCTCCACCCGCAGCAGCTTCAGCAGCGCGTTGGCGAACGCGTTGATCGTGAAGATCACCGGGCGCAGCGCCCGCGCCAGCGCCACCAGCGGCGGGCCGAGCAGCAGCGCCGTGCGGACCGGCTCGGCGAGGGCGATGTTCTTCGGGACCATCTCGCCCAGCAGCATGTGCAGGTAGGTGGCCACGGTCAGGGCGATCACGAACGAGATCGGGTGGACCAGGCCGTGGGGCACGCCGACCGCGCCGAACAGCGGCTCCAGCAGGTGGGCGATGGCCGGCTCCGCGACGATGCCGAGGACCAGCGTCGCCAGGGTGATGCCGAGCTGGGCGGCGGCCAGCAGCGCCGACACGTGCTCCAGCCCCCACAGGACGCTGCGCGCCCTGCGGTCGCCGGCCTGGGCCTGCGGCTCGACCTGGCTGCGGCGGACGGAGATGAGGGCGAACTCCGCGCCGACGAAGAACGCGTTGAGGACCAGCGTCAGGAAGCCGATCAGCAACTGGACGGCGATCACCGGTCCCTCCCCTCACCCAGGGCGCCCGAGGCGCCCGGAGCGCCCGGGAACTCCGGCGCGCCGGGAGCGCCGGGGCCCTCCCGGCCGGCGGCCCTCCCCGGCTCCTCGCCCGGCGCGGGGGCGCGCAGCGCGACGCGCGCCGCCCGGCGCCCCGAGGCGTCGGTCACGTCCAGCAGCCAGCCGGACACCTCGACGGTGTCCCCGGCCTTCGGGATGCGGCCCAGCACCGTCGCGACGAGCCCGGCGAGCGTCTCGTACGGGCCCTCCGGGACGTCCAGCCCGATCGACCGCAGCTGGTCGGTGCGGGCGGCCCCGTCGGCGGACCACAGGGCGCGCCCGTCGGCGTCCTCGCCGGTCCGCGCCAGGTCGGGCGTCTCGTGCGGGTCGTGTTCGTCGCGCACCTCGCCGACGACCTCCTCCAGGATGTCCTCCATCGTCACGATCCCGGCCGTGCCGCCGTACTCGTCGATGACGACGGCCATGGTGGCCTTGCCGTGCATCCGGTCGAGCAGCCGGTCCACGGTGAGGCTCTCCGGCACCAGGACCGGTTCGCGCAGCAGCTCGACCACCGGGGTGCGGTGGCGCCACTCGGCGGGCACGGTGAGGACGTCCTTGATGTGGGCGGTGCCGATGACGGTGTCCAGGCTGCCGCGGTAGACGGGGAAACGGGACAGGCCGGTCGCGCGGGTCGCGTTGGCGACGTCCTCCGCGGTGGCCCGCGACTCCAGGGCGATGACCTGGACGCGCGGCGTCATCACGTTCTCGGCGGTCAGCTCGGCCAGGTTGAGCGTACGGACGAACAGCTCGGCGGTGTCCGGTTCCAGTGCGCCCGCCTTCGCGGAGTGGCGGGCCAGCGCGACCAGTTCCTGCGGTCCGCGCGCCGACGCCAGTTCCTCGGCGGGCTCCATGCCCAGGCGGCGCACCATGTGGTTGGCGGTGTTGTTGAGGTGGCTGATCAGCGGCTTGAAGGCGGCGCTGAACACCCGCTGCGGAGTCGCCACGACCTTCGCCACCGCCAGCGGCGAGGAGATGGCCCAGTTCTTCGGCACCAGTTCGCCGACGACCATCAGGACCACCGTCGACAGGGCCGTGCCGATCACCAGCGCCAGTGAGGAGGCGACGGACGGGGAGGCGCCGAGGTCCCGGACCGGCCCGCTGATCAGCCGGGCGACGGACGGTTCGGCGAGCATGCCGACGATCAGGTTGGTCACCGTGATGCCGAGCTGCGCGCCGGAGAGCTGGAACGTGAGCGACCGTACGGCCTTCAGGGCGCCCGGGGCGCCGCGCTCGCCGCGTTCCGCCGCCCGCTCCAGCGTGGCCCGCTCGACCGTGGTGAGGGAGAACTCGGCCGCGACGAACACGCCGCACGCCAGCGCGAGCAGCAGCGCCAGGAGGAGCAGCAGCACTTCCGTCATCGGTTCACCCCCGCCCCGTGGCCGGTCGGAGGAGTGGTGATCGCGCGGTGTCGATGGCCGGTCGTGCTACTGGGAGGCTCGCCCATGGGCGGACGCTCACACACCTTTCGTATGCGGTCGGAATCGTCCACCCATGGTAAAGGACCAGCAAAACGGCGGCAGGTCCGGTCCGCGACCGGCGCGCCCCGCCGGCCGGCCGCTCCCGGGGCGCCGTTCGCGGCGCCGGACGCCCCGGGGCGGGTGAGTACACCGCGGGCGGGGCGCCTGAGTACCCCGGCGGATGCCCGGGGCGCCACCGCGCCGGTTGGCTGGCCCCCATGACCTGTGCACCGACCCGCCGCCGCGTCGAACCGGAGCAGCTCGCCGCGTTCGGCGCGGCTTTCGCCGGCGCCCTGCTGCCCCTCGCGCTCGGCGTCCTGTTCGCCAAGGCGATGGCCGCCGACCCCATGGCCCCGGTCAACGCCTTCGTCACCGGCGGTGCCCGCACCCGGCTCTCCCCGGCCCACCTGCGCGGCTGCGGGCCCGGCCGGCTCAGGCGGCACCGGACGGGGGCCGCCGCGCGACGCCCAGGACGATCGGCGACGCCGGCAGCGGAACGCCCCGTTCCGGAATCCGCAGCCTCCGGTACGTGACGACCTCGAACCCGGCCGCCCCGATCCCGGCCAGCGGGTCCCGCGCCGTGTGGCAGCCGCCGAACAGCCGCGGCCACACGGTGGCGTCCACGCCCCGCTGCACCGCCGCCGCCACCCGCCCCGGCGCGAGGCCGTGCTCCAGGAACCGCAGCTCACCGCCCGGCCTGAGGACCCGCCGCAGCTCCGCCAGGGACCCGCGCACGTCCCGCACGCTGCACAGCACCAGCGACACGACGGCGCCGTCGAACGCCCCGTCCCCGAGCGGCAGCGCCTCCGCCGTCCCCGCCACCACGTCCACCGGCGTCCGCACCCCCGGCGCCTCCCGCGCGGCGAGCCGCCGCAGCACCCGGTCCGGCTCGACCGCGACGACCCCGGACACGGCCGCCGGATAGTGCGGGAAGTTCAGGCCGTTGCCCGCCCCCACCTCGACGATCCGCCCGGACAGCCCGTCCAGCAGCTCCCTCCGCAGCTCGCCGAACCCGCCCCTGTCGGCGGCGGCGCCCAGCCGCGCGTACAGGCGCGCGAACAGGGGGTGGTCCACGGTGCCCGGGCCGGTCCCCGCACGCCGTTCCCTCATCGCGGACCTCCTTCGGCGGTGTTCGGCCGATCGGGCGGACACGGGCGCGGGCGCCCGCCGTGAGCCCGTCAGCCGCTGACGAAGCAGAACTCGTTGCCCTCCGGGTCGCGCATCACCCGGAATCCCCCGTACGCGTCCCGTACGAATCCGCCGACCCGCACGGCCCCCAGGGCGACCGCCCGTTCGGCGGCGCTCTCCACGTCCCCGCCGCTCAGGTCCAGGTGCAGCCGGTTCTTCGCGGACCTGCCCTCCGGCACCCGCTGGAACGCCACCCGCACGAAGCCGGGCGGGTCCACGTACGACCAGTCCGGGTCCCGGTCCACCGGATCGCCGCCCAGCAGCCCGGCCCAGAACCGCGCCAGGGCGGCGGGGTCCGCGCAGTCGAACACGATCTCGCTGACGGTCGCTCGCATACCGGCCAGCGTAGACGGCGGACGCCCGGCCCGCGGGGACCGGACGTCCGCGCCCGCACCCCGGATTCCGGGGCCGCCGGCCCGGGGCGTGCGCGCCCGCGTTCAGGCGCCGACGGCCCGCGCGAACGCCTCCGCTTCCCACGTCCCGTCCAGCTCCGGCGCCAGCCAGCCCGGCGCCGCCGCCCGGAAGGCCGCGGGGGGCAGGGCGCCGGCCCCCTCGGGGACCGCGCCCAGCAGCGGGGCGCCCGCCGAGGCCGGCAGGTCCGTCAGGTTGCACCGCTCGGCCGTCCCCGGCGCCTTCGGCCAGCTCCCCACGACCAGGCCGAGCTGCGTCAGGCCGCGTGCGCGCAGCGCCTCGCCGGTCAGCGCGGCCAGGTTGAGCGTGCCGAGCCCCGCCGCGGCGACCACCAGCACCGGCGCGCCCAGCAGCTGCGCCGCGTCCGCGAGGGTGCCGCCCCGCGCGTCGTACCGGACCAGCAGCCCGCCCGCGCCCTCGACGAGCACCAGGTCGTGCCCGGCGGCCAGCTCCCGTGCCGCCTCCGCCACCTCGTCCGGCCCGACCGGCGTCATCCCGGCCCGCCGGGCGGCCGTCTCCGGGGCCAGCGGCTCGGGGAACCGGGCCAGCTCCCGCCCGGTCACCCCGGGCCCGGCGAGCCGTACGACCTCGTCGGCGTCGCCCCGCTCGCCCGGCCCGACGCCCGTCTGCGCGGGCTTCAGCACGGCCACCGAACGGCCCGCGGCCCGCGCGGCCGCCGCGACGGCCGCCGTGACGACCGTCTTGCCGATCTCCGTGCCCGTTCCACTCACCACCACGACCGGCATGTCAGCCCTCCCTCGCCGCCGCGCGCACCGCGCGGCAGATCCGTGCCACGTCCTCGTCGTCCGTGACGTACGGCGGCATCACGTACACCAGGTCCCGGAACGGCCGCAGCCACACGCCCTCGCGCACCGCCGCGGCGGTGGCCGCCGCCATGTCGACCGGATGGTCCAGCTGGACCACGCCGATCGCGCCGAGGACCCGCACGTCCTCCACCCCCGGCAGGGCGCGCGCCGGTTCCAGCCCCTCGCGCAGCCCGGCCCCGATCCGCCGCACCTCCCGCGCCCAGTCCTGCGACAGCAGCAGGTCGATCGAGGCGCAGGCCACCGCGGAGGCCAGCGGGTTGCCCATGAACGTCGGCCCGTGCGCCAGCACCGGCACCTCGCCCCGCGAGATGCCCTCCGCGACCCGCGTCGTGCACAGCGTCGCCGCCATCGACAGGTAACCGCCGGTCAGCGCCTTGCCCAGGCACATCACATCGGGTGCCACACCCGCGTGGTCCGCCGCGAACAGCTCGCCCGTCCGGCCGAAGCCCGTCGCGATCTCGTCGAACACCAGCAGCACGTCGTGCGCGTCGCACGCCTCCCGCAGCACCCGCAGGTAGTCGGGGGAGTGGAAGCGCATCCCGCCCGCGCCCTGCACCACCGGCTCGACGATCACCGCGGCCAGTTCGCCGGCGTGCCGGGCGACCAGCTCGCGCAGGGTGCGGGCGTACTCCTCCTCGTACGCGGCCGGGGGCGCCGGGGCGAACACCTGGCGCGGCAGCACCCCGGTCCACAGCTCGTGCATCCCGCCCTCGGGGTCGCACACCGACATCGGCTGCCAGGTGTCCCCGTGGTAGCCGCCGCGCCAGGTCAGCAGCCGCCGCTTGGCCGGGCGGCCGGTGGACCGCCAGTACTGCAGGCACATCTTCACGGCGACCTCGACGGACACCGACCCGGAGTCGCTGAGGAACACGTGCCGCAGCGGCGCCGGGGTGATCTCCACCAGGCGGGTGGCGAGCCGGACGGCCGGCTCGTGGGTGAGCCCGCCGAACATGACGTGGCTCATCCGGCCGAGCTGGTCGCGCACGGCCCCGTCGAGCACCGGGTGGCGGTAGCCGTGCACGGCCGACCACCAGGACGACATGCCGTCGACCAGCTCCGTCCGCCCCTGCGCCGGCTCGGCGAGGCGCAGCCGCACCCCGGAGGCCGACTCCACCACCAGCGGGTCGACCCGGCCCGGCATCGGCCCGTACGGGTGCCACACGTGCTCCCGGTCCAGCGCGACCAGCCCGCCGGGGCCGTGGAGCGGCTCAGGCATTGGGCGCGAGGTCCGTTCCGGCGCCCCGGCGGCGCACCGCCACCAGGTCCGGCCGGCCCTCCGGGAGGGGCGTCTCCGCTCCGGAGGGCACCTCCGCCTCCGCGGGCGCGCCGGCCTCCGCGGACGGACCGCACACACCGCCGGAGCCGCAGCCCCCGCCCGTCCCGCAGCCGCCGGCCGCCGCGTCCACCCGGTGCTCCGGCAGCGTCGTCGTGCCGGCGCCCTCCACCTCGAAACCGGCGTCCGCGATCATCTCCAGGTCCGCCTTGCCGGCCTGGCCCTCGCTGGTCAGGTAGTCGCCCAGGAAGATGGAGTTGGCCAGGTGCAGCGCGAGCGGCTGGAGCGTGCGCAGGTGCACCTCGCGCCCGCCCGCCAGCCGGACCTCCACGTCCGGGCAGACGAACCGCACCATCGCCAGGATGCGCAGCGCCCGCTGCGGGGTGAGGTTCCACTCCTTGGCCAGCGGCGTGCCCTCGAAGGGGATGAGGAAGTTCACCGGCACCGAGTCCGGGTCCAGCTCGCGCAGCGAGAACACCACGTCGACCAGGTCCTCGTCGCTCTCGCCCATGCCGGCGATCAGCCCCGAGCACGCCGACAGGCCCGCCTGGTGCGCCTTGCGCACGGTGTCGACGCGGTCCGCGTAGGTGTGGGTGGTGGTGATCTCCCCGTACGTCGACTCGGACGTGTTGAGGTTGTGGTTGTAGGCGTCGGCGCCCGCCGAACGCAGCCGCTCGGCCTGGCCGTCGGAGAGCAGCCCGAGGCACGCGCACACCTCGACGCCCTCGTTGTCCTCCTTGATGGCCTCGATCGTCTTGGAGACCCGGTCCACGTCCCGGTCCGTCGGCCCCCGGCCGCTGGCGACGAGGCACACCCGCTTCGCGCCGCCCGCGATGCCCGCGGCGGCGGCCTTCGACGCCTCCTCCGGCTTCAGCCAGGTGTACTTGAGGATGTCGGCCTTCGACCCCAGCCGCTGCGAACAGTACGAGCAGTCCTCGGGGCACAGCCCGGACTTCAGGTTGACCAGGTAGTTGAGCTTCACCCGGCGCCCGAACCAGTGGCGCCGCACCCTGCCCGCCGCGGCCACCACGTCCAGCAGTTCGTCGTCGGAGGTCGCCAGGACGGCGAGCGCCTCTTCACGGGTCGGCGACTCGCGCCGCAGCCCCTTGTCCACCAGCGTGTTCAACAGATCCATGGCGCTGATCCTGACGCACGGCACGCCCCGCGGCCAAGGAAGAACCCGACAACCCGGCCCCCCGGGGGTGTGTGGATGACCACACCCTGACCGCGCGTCTTCTTCGTTAGGGTCTGTGGGCTGCCTACAAAGGGGGACCCAGAGATGCCCGAGGACGTGCCCGGCGACACCGCGCCCGGAGCCCCGTTCGACTGGATCGACGCCGAGGCGCGCCGCCGCGCCGCCGCCGGGCTCGTCCGCACGCTGCGCCCCCGCCCCGCCGACACCGACCTGCTGGACCTGGCGGGCAACGACTACCTCGGTCTCACCCGCCACCCGGAGGTCGCCGGCGCCGCCGCCGACGCCGCCCGCCGCTGGGGCGCCGGCTCCACCGGTTCGCGGCTCGTCACCGGCTCGACCGCCCTCCACGCCGAACTGGAACGGGAACTCGCCGCGTTCTGCGGCTTCGAGGCGGCACTCGTCTTCTCGTCCGGATACGCCGCCAACCTCGCCGTGCTCACCGCGCTCGGCCCCCGCGGCTCCCTGATCGTGTCCGACGCGGGGAACCACGCGTCGATCGTGGACGGCTGCCGGCTGTCCCGCGCCGAGACCGCCGTCGTCCCGCACGCCGATCCGGGGGCCGTGCGCGAGACCCTCGGCGCCCACCCCGGGCGGCGCGCCCTGGTCGTCAGCGACTCGGTGTTCTCCGTCGACGGCGACGCCGCACCGCTCGGGGCCCTCGCCGGCGCCTGCCGGGAGCACGGCGCCGCCCTCGTCGTCGACGACGCGCACGGTCTGGGCGTGCTGGGCGAGGGGGGCCGCGGCGCCCTGGCCGCGGCGGGCCTCGCCGGCGCGCCCGACGTGGTCGCCACGGCGACGCTCTCCAAGTCCCTCGGCAGCCAGGGCGGCGTCGTCCTCGGTCCCGCCCGGGTCGTCGAGCACCTGGTGAACGCCGCCCGGACCTTCATCTTCGACACGGGCCTCGCCCCGGCCGCGGCGGGCGCCGCCCTGGCGGCCCTGCGCCTGCTGCGCCGCGAACCGGACCTCGCGGGGCGCGCCCGTGCGGTGGCCGCCGCCCTCCACACGGAGCTGACCGCCGCGGGGCTCACCGCCGCGCGGCCGGACGCGGCGGTGGTGTCGGTGCGGGCCCCCTCGCCGGAGTCGGCCCTGCGCTGGGCGGCGGACTGCCGTGCGCAGGGCGTGGCGGTCGGCTGCTTCCGGCCGCCGTCCGTGCCGGACGGGGTGTCGCGGCTGCGGCTCACCGCGCGCGCCGACCTCGACGGCGAGCGGATCGGGCGGGCCGTGTCCGTGATCCTGCGCACCGCGCCGCCCCGCTGACCCCGCTCCGCCGCGCCCGCCCGCCCGCCGTCCGGCGCGNCCGGGCGGGCGTCCCCGGAGGCGGAGGGCGGCCCTGCGCGGCGCGGGTGCGGTCCGGGGCCGCGCCCGCCGTCAGCCCACGCGGCCGTACGAGACGGACCGGGACCAGATGCGTTCGAGCTTCACCCACGAACCGGCCTTCGGGGAGTGCCAGATCCGGTCGCTCCCGGCGTAGATCCCGACGTGGTACACGCCGCCGCTGCCGTGGAAGAACACCAGGTCGCCCTTGCGCCGGTCGGACTTGGCCACCCGGTGGGTCCTGTTGTACTGGGCCTGCGCGGTGCGCGGCAGCTTCTTCCCGGCCCGCTTGTACGAGTAGAGCGTCAGGCCCGAGCAGTCGAAGCGGTACGGGCCGACGGCCCCCCACTGGTAGGGGGCGCCCTTCTTCGACGCGGCGATCTTCAGCGCCATGCCGGCGGCGGCCGGCGCGGCGTGCGCCGGGGGCGCCGAGCCGGGGCCGGCGAGGGCGCCGCCGGCGGCGACCAGGGTGAGGGCGGACAGGACGCCGGCGATCNNCNCNNGCCGCACNNGNNGNCCNNNGGGGCGGTGCCTCCGGGCGGCGTGTGCGGAGTGGTGCGGGAGTGCGCTACCGGGACCTGATCCTGCGTCGCGGACATGCAGTACCCTTCGTCAACCCGCCTGTGAAGGATTGCCTGTCGGGTTCGGACAGGACGAAGATGCCCGGCCGCTGACGCGGCTTCACCCCGAGGGGGACCGGCCCGCACATGTGCGGCGGTCGCCCCGTACTGCCTGGGTCCTCCACTCCTGCCGATCCACAGGTGTCGACCAGTCGTCCGGACGGCGGCAGGATTCGGCGTCCGCCCGGGCCGCCCCGCCCGGGTGGCGGGGGCTTGTCGTCGGGACGGATCTTTCCCGCCCGGACCCCGAATCCCGGGTTGCGACGGGGCGGTGTGAGCCTCATCACGATTGGGCCGCACGAGTGGACGGCGGGGTTTCCCCTCCGGCCGGTCGCGCACCGGCAAGCCCCGTACCTGCGGCGTCGTGGTCGCGGGCGGCCCGCGGCGCGCAACTCGTCCCGTACGAAGTCCGTTTCCCCGTCTCAGCCGAACGGGCCAGTCGCTGTCCCCCGACCGGGTCCGCCGAACGGCTCAGGCGGACGGCTCAGGCGGACGGCTCCTGAGGAACCGTCACCCGCCGCGCGCGCCGCTCGCCGTCCAGCGCGCGCAGTGCGCGCGCCAGGGTCCGCGCGTGGACCTCGTGCTCACCGCGCTGGTGCATCAGCGTCAGGGCGTCGCGCAGCGCGGTCGCTTGGCCGACGAGCGCCTGCGCCGCCCGCAGCGCGCCGTAGGTGTGCGTGACGCGGGCCGGGTTGAGGCGGCCCAGCAGGTCGACGACGTCCAGGTACGCGTCGACGTAGGCGCCCTCCGCGCGGGTGAGGGCCGGCAGCGGGGGAGGCTCCGGGGGGCGCACGGTCACGCCTTCCGGGAGCGGACCACGTGGTCCACGAGGCCGTGCTCCCGCGCGCCGGCCGCGTCGAGGACCAGGTCGCGGTCGAGGTCGGCGGCCACCCGGTCGCGTTCCCGCCCGGTGTGCCGGGCCAGCAGGTCGAGGAGCAGGTCGTGCTGGCGCGTCAGTTCCCGGGCGTGGACGTCCAGGTCGGAGGGCCGGCCGTGCAGTGGTTCGGCGAGCTCCGGCTGCCTGAGCAGCACCCGGGCGCCGGGCAGGGCGGAGCGCTTGCCCGGCGCGCCGGCGGCGAGCAGGACCGCGGCGGTGGACGCGGCCTGGCCGACGCAGGTGGTCGCCACGTCGCAGGCGATGGTCTGCATGGCGTCGTAGATCGCGGTCATGGCGTCGACCGGGCCGCCGGGCGAGTTGACGTAGAGGGAGATGTCCTGGTCCGGTGCCGCGTACTCGAGGTGGACGAGCTGGGCGACCACGTCGCCGGCGGCCGTGGCGTCGACCGGGGTGCCGAGCAGGATGATCCGCCCTTCGAGGAGCTTGGAGTACGGATCGAGGGAGCGGACGCCCCAGTGGGTGCGCTCGGTGAATTCGGGGAGGACGTGGCGGGCGTTCGGTTCCATGAGGGCCTCCATCCGTAAAAAATGTACAGGATGTACAGACGGTACACTGGGAGCATGGCTCATGAGATTCCGGTGACGCAAGCCCGGGCGGAGTTCGCCGATCTGATCAACCGCGTCGTCTACGGCGGCGAGCGGGTCGTCGTGACCCGCCACGGCAGGCCGCTGGTGGCCCTGGTCTCCGCCGCCGACCTGGAACGACTCGAATCCGGCGCGGAGGCCGCCGGGGAGGGCGCGATCGGCTCGGTCTCGGAACTGGGCGACGCCCCGTCCGCTCCGCGCGAACAGCGCAGGTTCGGCATCGCGGCGGAGCACCGCCCCTACGGCGGCTGACCGGCGCCGTGCCGCACGCGGACGAGTGCTCCGCCCGGTGCGGGCGGAGGCCGGCGCGACGGCCGCCGCGCCGGTCCGCAGGCGCGGTGGGCCGGCCCGGCCGGATCCCTGCGGGGCGCGGTTCAGCCGCGGCGCCGCGGCAGGGCGCACCCGGAGCCGGACCCCGGGGAGCCCTCCGCGGCCGTCGCCTTCGCCCCGGCCGCGTACTCGTCCACGTACTCCTGCTCCGACAGGGCGAGGATGCGGTACATGATCTCGTCCGTCACGGCGCGGACGACGGCCTTCTCGTTCTCCATGCCCGCGAAGCGGGAGAAGTCCAGCGGCTCGCCGAACCGGATCGTCACCCGCCCGATCCTCGGCAGGGCCTTCCCCGGCGGCTGGATCTCGAACGTGCCCACCATCGCGCACGGCACCACCGGCACGCCCGCCCTCAGCGCCATCACCGCGACCCCCACCTTGCCCTTGTAGAGCCGCCCGTCGGGCGAGCGGGTCCCCTCCGGGTAGATGCCGAGCAACTCGCCGCGCCCCAGCACCCGCAGGCCCTCCCGGATGGCCGCCTGCCCCGCCTCGCGGCCGGAGCGGTCCACCGGGATCTGCCCCGCCCCGCGGAAGAACGCGGCGGTCAGCCGCCCCTTGAGGCCCGGGCCCGTGAAGTACTCCTGCTTGGCCAGGAACGTGATGCGCCGCTTCAGCACGGCCGGCATCAGGAAGTGGTCGGAGAACGACAGGTGGTTCCCCGCGATGATGGCCGCGCCCGTCTCCGGGACGTGCTCCAGCCCTTCGATCCTCGGCCGGAACAGCAGCCGCAGCAGCGGGCCGAGGAGCACGTACTTGAGGAGGTGGTAGAACACGGGCTGGCTCCCTACGCTGCCGGATCGACCTGTGAGGCGCGTCCCGCCGGGCCGGGCGGCACGCGGAGGGGGACCGGGACGTGCGCGGACGCCGCCATGCGTGACCACCCCTGACCGTGTGCGCGCTGCCCTGACCTCGGCCTCTTGCGGAGAAGGATCGGACCACAGTGACGTATGCCCGCTCCCGGGCTTCCGTCCCAGGAAGTTTCCCGACCGCCCGAAGGGCGGGCCGCGCCCGCCCGCCACGGGTCCGGACGCGGGCGGCCGGCTGTTCACCCGCCGTTTCCGCGCACGCCTCGGCGCACCAGTAGGTGTGGCGGGACACATTGGCCGGATCCCGCCTGGAGGCCCTCTCATGGCACCCCGTTCGCTTCCCGACCGCCGCACCGTGCTGCGCGGCTCGCTCGCCGCGTCCGCCGCCCTGGCGCTGCCCACCGGTCTCGGCGCGGCACCCGCGCTCGCCCTGTCGGGGCGTCCGCGGGCCGGCTGGGGCGTGCAGACCGGCGACGTGACGACGGACTCCGGGCTGGTGTGGGTGCGCTCGGACCGGCCGGCCCGGATGGTCGTCGAGACGTCCGCCACCGAGTCGTTCCGCAACCCGCGCAGGTGGCGCGGCCCGCTGCTGGACGCGGGGACCGACTTCACCGGCACCACCCGGCTGCGCGGCCTGCCGCCCGGCGAGCAGATCCACTACCGGGTGCTGCTGGCCGACCCGGACGACCCGCGCCGCACCGGCGAGCCGGTCACCGGCACCTTCCGCACCGCGTCCGTCCGGCGCCGTGACGGGGTGCGGTTCGTCTGGTCGGGCGACCTGGCCGGACAGGGCTGGGGCATCAACCCGGACATCGGCGGCTACCGCATCTACGACACGATGGCCGCCCTGGACCCGGACTTCTTCCTGTGCTCCGGCGACAACGTCTACGCCGACGGCCCGCTCACCGACACCGTGCCCCTGCCCGACGGCCGGACCTGGCGGAACGTCACCACCGAGGAGAAGTCCAAGGTCGCCGAGACCCTGGCCGAGTTCCGCGGCAACTTCCGCTACAACCTGCTGGACCACAACCTGCGCGCGTTCAACGCCCGCGTGCCCTCGATCATCCAGTGGGACGACCACGAGGTCACCAACAACTGGTACCCCGGCGAGATCCTCACCGACGGCCGCTACACGGAGAAAAGCGTCGACGTGCTCGCCGCACGGGCCCGCCAGGCGTTCTCGGAGTACTTCCCGATCTCCACGCTGCGCCGCCCCGACGGCCGCGTCTACCGGGTGCAGCGCCACGGCCCGCTGCTGGACGTCTTCGTGCTCGACATGCGGACCCACCGCAACGCGAACTCCCCGGGCCGCCAGAGCAGCGACCCGCAGGGCGTCCTCGGCCGGGAGCAGCTGGAGTGGCTGAAGAAGGAGCTGTCCCGGTCGCGTGCGGTGTGGAAGGTGATCGCCTCCGACATGCCGCTCGGCCTGGTCGTGCCCGACGGCGGGGACGGCAAGCCGAACATCGAGGCCGTGGCGCAGGGCGACCCGGGGGCCCCGCTCGGCCGTGAGCTGCAGATCGCGGAGCTGCTGCGGTTCGTCAAGCACCGCCGGATCACCGGCACGGTCTGGCTGACGGCCGACGTGCACTACACCTCCGCGCAGCACTACCAGCCGTCGCGGGCCGCGTTCACCGACTTCGAGCCGTTCTGGGAGTTCGTGTCGGGGCCGCTGAACGCCGGTGCCTTCCCGGCGAACGCGCTCGACGGCACCTTCGGCCCGGAACGGGTCTTCGTGAAGGCGCCGACCAGGGCGAACGTCTCCCCCGCCGAGGGCTACCAGTTCTTCGGCGAGGTCGACATCGACGGCGGCAGCGCCGAACTGACGGTCCGGCTGCGCGAGCAGGACGGTACGGTGCTGTTCACGAAGGTGCTCCAGCCCGGCCTCGTCGGGCAGTAGGGCCGGAGGGGCCGGGCGGCGCCGCCGGGGGCCGCCGGGGACGGCGGCGGGGGATGGTACGGATCATGGATTACGGTGTGCGGGAGCCGGACCGGCTCGGACGGACCGGGCTGCCGGACGGCAGGCACCTGGGCTGGGCGGAGTGGGGGCCGGCCGACGGCACCCCGGTGCTGCTGTGCCCGGGGGCGGCCACCAGCAGGTGGCTCGGTTTCGGCGGCGGCGTCGTCGACGCGGCGGGCGTCCGGCTCGTCAGCGTGGACCGGCCCGGTCTCGGCGCCTCCGACCCGGCCCCCGGCCGGACCCTGACCGACTGGGCCGCCGACATCCGGCACCTCGTCGGGGAGCGGGCCCTGCGCGAGCCGCTGGCGGTGGGGTTCTCGCAAGGGGCGCCGTTCGCCCTCGCCCTGGCGGCCGGCGGCCTGGTGAACGCGGTGGCCGTGGTGTCCGGCAGCGACGAACTCGCCCACCCCCGCTTCGCCCGTGCCCTGGTCCCGCAGGTGAGGGACATGGTGGACGCCGTCGCGGCCGACCCCGGCGCCGCCGAGGCGGCCTTCGCCGGATTCGGCAGCGCCGACGCGCTGTGGGACCTGGTCGTCGCCACGAGCCCCGAGACCGACCTCGCGGTCTACACCGAACCGGTCTTCCGCCGCGCCTTTTGCCGAGCGATGGACGAGGCCTTCGGCCGGGGCCCGGCGGGCTACGCCCGCGACACCGTCCTGGCGATGGGCCGCTGGCCGTTCGACCCCGCCGGCATCGCCGTCCCGGTCGACCTCTGGTACGGGCGGCGGGACACCAGCCCGGTCCACTCCCCGGACCTGGGCGAATCCCTCGCCGCGACGATCCCGGGGGCGACTCGGCACCTGCTCCCCACCGCCGGGGGGTCCCTGCTCTGGACCCACGCCGGGACCGTCCTGCGCACCCTGCTGGCCCACGTCCGCTGACGACGCCCCGCCCCGCCCCGCCCCGGGCCGGGGACCGGGGCGGTGGCGGGGGCCCTCCCCCGGCACGTACGGGTCTCTTGGCCGTTCGGCCGCCGTTCGGCGCCGGGCGGTCCACGGCGGCGCGCCACGCGGCCACGGCCCGCCGCGCAGGGTCGCCCGGAGTCCCGGCTAGCGGAGCCCCAGGCAGGGGAGCCACGCCCGGGACGCGCCGTGCGCCGCGGTGAGCAGGGCGGCCAGCGCCCCCGGCGCGCCCGTCAGCAGCTCCGCCGACCAGTCCGGTGCCGCCGAAGCCCCCGGCAGGCGCCGGCGCAGCAGCGCGGCGAGCCGTTCCCGCAGCCGGGCCGCGCCCGCGTGCCGGGCGTGCCGGGCGAACGCGTCCGCCACCGCCAGCACGCCCGCCGCGCCGTGGCACAGCCCCAGCAGGTCGGCCGGGCCGTCGCCGGACAGGTGGAACCCCTCGTCGTACCGTTCGGCCAGCCGCGTGAAGACGGCCGCCGCCCGGTCCGCCGCACCGGCGTCGCCCAGGGCGTCCGCCGCGTCCCACAGCGCCCACGCCACGCCCGGCGCCCCGTAGCACCACGCCTGCCGGGGCGCCGCGCCCCGCGGCGGCACCCCCCCGTCGAGCCCGGCGCCCGGCCAGGTGAGCAGCCCCCGCCCGTCCTCGTACACCTGCCCCTCCAGCCACCGCACGACCCGGCGCAGCGCGTCGCCGGCCGCCGGGCCGGCGTGCCGCACGGCGGCGGCGAGCGCGGCGGCGACCCCGGCCGCGCCGTGGCCCATACCGGTGTTGACGCGGCCCTGGAGCCATGCCAGGTGGGGGTGGTCCGCGTACCCGTCGGCGCGCAGCCGCCCCAGGTCGTCGCCGTCGCACAGGGCGGCGAGCCTGCGCCGGTAGGGCAGGAGGGCGCCCGGTTCGGGGCGGGCGCCGGCGCAGTGCGCGAGGAGCGCCCCCGCGGGGCCGAGGACCAGGTCGTAGTCGGCCAGCCGGACCCCCCGGCGGCGACCGCCGTGCGTCGCGGCGGCGGTGACCAGCCGGTCGCGGAGCCGGTCGGCGACGTGGTGGAGGCGGGGGTCGAGGGCGGCGCCGAGGCGCAGGCCGGCGAGGGTGCCGGCCAGCCCGCCGTCGTACAGCCCGGGGTGCCCCGGGCCCCGGCCGGCGTTCCGCGCCCAGACGGCGACGGCGCGGGCGGCCGTGCGCTCCGCCTCCGGCCCGCCGACGCTCGCCACGACGTGGGCCAGGATGGGGACGCCCGGGTCGGAGGGGAACCGGGCGGAGCCCGGGCCGTCCGGCGCGGCGGCCCAGGCGGCCAGGCGGCCGACGGCGAGGCCGAGCGGGTCCGGCGGGGCGAGGGGGTTCGGCGGGGCGAAGGGGTCTGGCCGGTGCTGCACGGTACTCCTCGGGTCGCGGTGTCCTCGGGTCGCGGTGTCCTCGGGTCGCGGTGTCCTCGGGCGCGGCGGAGCCGCCCGGCGGACCGGGCGGCTCCTGTCGTGCGGACGGCCGCTACACGCAGACGGCCGAGGCGCAGACGACGATCGTGCACAGCAGGCTGCAGAACTCCGAGGTGGCCTGCGCCTCGGGCAGCTCGGTCTCGGTGACGCGCTCGTCGAGGTCGTCGATCAGAGCGTCCAGGTCGGTCAGTTCCAGGGTGTCGGGCACGGCTCTCACCTTTCGTTTCGTTGGTGCTTCCTCGGTTCCCTCATGAGGTGTTGACCGCCCCGGCGGTCCGCCGCCCCTGCGGGACGGCCGGACCGGGGACGCCTGGGGGCGCCTCGTCGGGCAGCAGCGCGGCCGCGGCCTGCGCGGCGAGCTCCTCCGGACGGGCGCGGTGGGGGAGGCGCAGCAGGACCTGGGCGGCGACCGGCTCCCCGCCGTGCAGCGGGTCGCGCAGGACCAGGCCGTCCGGGCCGGGCAGCATCTCGTCGACGAACAGCTCGCCGCCCGCCTGCCGGGCGCAGAGCCGCTCGACCAGCGGGACGGCGGTCACGGAGTCCAGGTCGGCCGGGACGGGCCGCGCTCCGGCGGCGGTGCGCAGGAAGACGTGGCGGGGGAGGCCCGCGGAGCGCCGCAGCAGCGCCAGCGCGCGCACCTTCGCCAGGGCGGTGCCGTGCGGGTCCCACAGCCGGGCGCGGTCCAGCCGCCACATCGCCGGGGCCACCACGAGCGCGCCGCCCGCCACCGTCAGCCGCGGCAGCCGGGCGTGCCCGGGCAGCGCCGCCTCCAGGCCGTCCAGCCGGACCACCCGCCGGGTGGCCGGCAGGCCCGCCGCGAGCAGCAGCTGCAGCAGCCGGTCGTACGGCGGCACGGGATTCCGCGTGGCGTGGTGGACCGGCACGATCCGCCGCCCGTCCGCCTCGGCGACCGGCCGCCCGTCCCGCAGCCGCACCGTGATCCGGTCCAGCGGCAGGTACCGCGCCCCACCGCGGTCCGGGCCGTAGTACGGGGTCGGGTCCGGGTCGCCCGTCCACCAGGACGTGACCGCCGGGCGCCGTACGGCGTTGGCGGCCCGCTCCGCGAGCGGCGGCACCAGCAGCTCCACGAACCGCACGCCCGTGCGCCGCTCCAGGTCCGCCAGGAACGCCCGGTACGCGTTGGCGGCCCCGTACCCGCCGTCCAGCGCCCGCATCCCGTCGGCGAACCGGGCGTCCAGCATCCCCGCCGGGGAGGCCGTCTCCAGCACGGCGGCCGGGGTCCCCGGCCCGCCCGCCAGGGGCCGCAGCAGGCAGTCGAACGGCCAGGGCGGCAGGGCCTCGCCGGCGGGCTGCGCGCCGAGCGCGTCCAGCAGCGCGTCGTCCAGGTCGACCTGCTCCTCGCCGGCACGGGCCGCCAGGTGGTCCAGCAGCGCCGCGTACCCAAAGCCCCCGCCCGGCGCCTCGGGCGCGGCCCAGCCCCCGTACCTGCGGCCCGCGACGGGGGCGGTGTCCTCGCCGCGGGCGAGCCGGTCCGCGAGGACCTCGCCGACCCGCCGGGGCTCCGCCCCGACCGGCCAGGGGTCGGGGGCCTGCCGCGCGGCCCCGGCCTCGCGCAGCGCGGCGACCCGCGCGGCGACCCGCACCCCGTCCCGTACGCGGTCGGCGGCCCGCGCGCCCACGACGGCGTCCGCCCGCCGGTACACGTCCACGAACCACCTCCCGGTGTCCGCCGCCTCCGGGGCCGGCGGCACCGCGCCCGGCGGGGACCACGCCCCGTACCGCCGCCGGGGCGCCGCACACACCTGGAGCACCCCCGTCCCGGCCAGGTGCCGGAGGAACCCGCGCAGCACCGCCGGGTCCGCGGGACGCCCGCCCGGCACCGCGGCGAGCAGCGCCCCCTCCACGTCCCCGAGCGCCACCGGCCCGTCCGCGAGCAGCGCCAGGACGCGGCCCAGCGCGCCGGTGCGCCGCAGGACGACGTGGCGCAGCCGCTCCGGCGCGTGCGGTTCCACCACCCAGCAGCGCAGCACCGCCGAGCCGTCGGCCGGATCGCCCTCCGTGAAGTGCAGGGGCGCGGGCGCGAGCAGCGTCGACGGCGGGGCGTCCAGCAGGTCGGCCGGTCCGTTCCCGGCCCGTACGAGGTGGACGTTCTCCACCTCCCCGAGGGCCGCGCCGCCGAGCACGCACCTGCCCGCGAGCAGCGTCCGGGCGCCGTCCGCGTCCCCGACCGGGACCGCGGCGACGTGACCGGCCCAGCCCCTCGGCGTGGTCTTCGCGGCCGCCCGGCCCAGGACGCGCCACAGGTACGCGGTCCGCTTGCGCAGCCGCCCGCCCCGCCAGGACTCGCCCCGGGCCAGCCGGCGCTCCACGTCCTCGACGACGGCGGGCGCCGCCCCGGCCAGGAACGACCGCAGCACCGCGTCGCCGCGGGCGGTCTCCCAGGCGCGGACCGCCACCCGCACCTGCTCGGCCTCGACCGCCTCCTCCAGCAGCCGCGCCTCCTCCCGGGCGCGCCGCGCGTCCGCGAGCAGCGCCCGGGCCTCCGCGGCGACGGCCGGCACGGCCTCCAGCAGCCGGCAGTCCTCCGGCCCGGGCGCCTCCCCGGCGTGCAGGCGCCGCCGCAGCGCCAGTACGGCACCCCGCTCGGCACCGGAGAGCCGGGCGTCCGGGACCACCTCGGCACCCACCCGCCCGGCCAGCGCCCGGGCCCGGGCGGCCTGCCGCTCGGCGGTCCCGGCGTGCCGGGCGATCCGGTCGAACAGGGCGGGGGCGCCCGCCGCCGTCCACGCGGCGCACGGCATGCCCGCGACGCGCAGCAGCGCGAGGCCCCCGATCGTCCCGGCGGTCACGTCACGCCCTCCCGTCGTCGGCGAGCGCCTCGGTGAGCAGCGCCTGCCGGGCGGTGGAGAAGCGTCCCCGGTTCCAGTGGAAGACCACCCAGTGCGCGGCGGCCCTGCGCGGCCCGATCCGCGCCCCGCCGGACTCGAAGTAGCCGGTCCGCCACCGTTCGGCCGCCGCGCGCAGCGCGTCCCGGTGCGCGGCCACCCCGGCCCGCCACGCCTCCGGCAGCGCCTCCAGGCGGGCCTCGTCCGGCTGCTCCCAGTACGCCCGGATCCCCGCGGCGGCGCGCTCCCGGTCCGCTCCGCCCGCCCCGCCCGCCAGCCGGCGGCCGGTCTCCTCCCGCACCGCCTGCCACACCCCGCGGTGCTCCCAGCCGACCACGCCCAGCCCGTCCAGGACCGCGCGCAGCAGCGTCAGCGACACCCGCCAGTCCGCCGGCGGACACGTCCCCGTGTGGTGGTCCAGCCACGCCCGGGAGTCGGCGGTGTGCAGCCGGTGCACGGACTCCATCGACCGGGCCCCGCCGAAGAGGTACGTCTCCGGCTCGTAGACGGCCGGTACCGGCGGTGCCCAGCCGTCCCGGGTCCGGCCGAGGAGCCGTACGAGCAGTTCGCGCAGCGCGGCGGCGCCGGCGGGTTCGGGCGCGTGGAAGCGGATGCGCACGCCCGGCGGCTTGTGGAGGAAGAAGAAGTCGTCGGCCGCCCCCGACCCGGTCAGCTCGCGGGCGGTCCCGGCGAGCCGCCGGTACAGGGCGGGCCAGGCGTGCGTTCCGTCGGGGGCGACGTTGACCTGCACCCAGCCGCTGTCCGGCCGCCGCTCGTCGCGCAGGGCGCGCAGCCCGGCGGCGAGGAAGGTGTGGCGGGCCGCCGCGTAGGCGTCGCCGTCGGGCGGCACCGGCAGGGGACCGGAGGGATCGGTGCGCACGTCGCGGAGGCAGTCCGCGAGCAGACGCTCGACCTGCAACATGCGGCCTCCTCGTGGGGCGGTCCGGCGGACGGGTCCGGCCGTGTGCGGGCCGTCCGTCAACTGTGTGTCCACGACGGGCTCCGCCGAAAGCACGAGGAGAGTTAGTCATACGATCGGCGGAGGTGCGCTGGCGTGTCGGTGTTGCGCGCAGGGGTGCTTCCGTGCGCCGGGGTGCCGGAGCCGCCGCGCGCCGCGCCGGAGCCGCCCGCGTCCGGGACCGGCGCGCGGCCCGCCACCGGGCCGGNCNCGCGGCCGGGCGCCNGNCCNCNGNCGNGGGCGGCNCNGNCGCGGGCGGCGGACACGTGGTGGGGGGGCGCGTCGGGGCACCGGTACGGGCGGCGGGTACGCCGTGCGGGGGCGCGGCGCCCCCGTCCGTGCGGCTCCGCACGGCTCCGTGCGCGGGACACCGTCCGCGTCCGGCCGTCGCCGCCGCCGAGGGGCCGCCGCGGGGGAGCCTCCTGACGGGCTCAGCCGTCGCCCGCGGCCGCCATCGCCAGCGTCAGCAGGCCGAGCACGATCCAGGCGAACCACAGCCAGCCGTTGCTCCCCAGCGCCACCGTGTACGCCGTCGTCAGCACCAGCGCACCGGCGGTGAGGATCCCCATGGTCCTCGTGGGACCGGACATCGCGTCCTCCTCCCGCCCGCGGACCCCGCCCTGCCATGGTCGCCCCGCGCCCCGGGGCGGCGCCAGCGGGTGCGCTACCGGCCGCGCGCCTGGAGGGAGGCGAGGTACGCGTTGTACGCGGCCAGCTCCTTGTCGCCGTCCCGGTCCGCGGCCCGGTCCGAGCGCCTGGCCACCCGCTGCTCGGAGCGGTACCACTGGTACAGCAGCGCGACCAGCACCACCACGGAGGGGACCTCGCTGAACGCCCAGGCGATGCCGCCGGCCGCGTTCTGGTCGTCCAGCGCGTCGATGCCGAGCGACGCCGGCGGGTTCGCGTACGCCCCCACCATCGGCTCCGACGCCATCATCAGCGCGATCCCGAAGAACGCGTGGAACGGCATGCCCGCGAACAGCTCCAGCATCCGCATCACGTAACCCGGCCGGTGCGGGCCCGGGTCGACGCCCATGATCGGCCAGAAGAAGACCAGGCCGACCGCGAGGAAGTGGATCATCATCGCGATGTGCCCGGCCGTGGACCCCATGAGGAAGTCGAAGAGCGGGGTGAAGTACAGCCCGTACAGGCTGGCGATGAACATCGGGATGGTGAACGCCGGGTGCGTGATCACCCGCATGTACCGGCTGTGCAGCAGCATCAGTAGCAGTTCGCGCGGCCCCTTGCCGCCCCGGCCCGCCACCGGCAGCGCCCGCAGCGCCAGCGTCACCGGCGCGCCGAGCAGCAGCATGATCGGCGACAGCATGCTGATCACCATGTGCTGCACCATGTGCACGCTGAACATGACCATGCCGTAGTCGTTCAGCCCCGTGCACATCACCAGGGCCACGGAGAGCACGCCCAGGACGAAGAAGACCGTGCGGCCGGCCTGCCAGGCGTCGCCGCGCCTGCGCAGCCGCACGACGCCCCAGCCGTACAGGGCCAGCGCGAGCAGGCAGCCCACCAGGAAGAACGTGTCCGGCGAGAAGGCCAGTCCCCGCCCCAGCGTGAACGGCGGCAGGTCCGCCATCACGCCGTGTCCGCTGTGGTCCATCCGACGGCTCCTGGTTCGTACGGGGTTGTCCGCTTGCCGCACCAGACTAGAACCGCCCCCGGCCGCCCCGGCGACCGGGGGCGGCTTCGGC
>NZ_CP095474.1:4787321-4787397 GCF_023614315.1 Streptomyces sudanensis
GCNCCACCCGGATGCGGGCGCGCCCGGCGGCCGGACCCGGCTCCCGCGACGGCCCCGGGCGCGCCCACGACTCCTT
>NZ_CP095474.1:4787436-4893234 GCF_023614315.1 Streptomyces sudanensis
GTGCCGCGGGTGGCGCACCGCCTCCCGGCCGCCCCCGTGGGCGGCGGCCCCNNGGGGCCTCCGCCCGCCCCGCTCCCGGCGGGCGCGGGGCGGCCGCGCCCGCCGGGGACGGGTTCAGGCCGGCTGGCCGGCCGCCGCGATCCGCTCGGCGCGCAGCGCCTCGTACCACCGGTCGTCCGCCGGCGGCAGCGCGTTCACGTCGAGGGCCAGCTTCAGCAGCAGGTCCGCGATCTGCGGGTTGCGCGCCATGACCGGGCCGTGCATGTACGTGCCGAAGACGGTGTCGTTGTACGCGCCCTCCGTGCCGTCCCCGGTGCCGTTGCCCTTGCCGAAGACGGTCCGGGCGAACGGGCGGGCCGTCGGGCCCAGGTGCGTGATGCCCTGGTGGTTCTCGAAGCCCGTCAGCTGCGGCAGGCCGAAGCGCGGGTCGATGTCGGCGAGGACGTCGCCGACGCACCGCTCGCCCTCGCCGCGGGTGGAGACCACGTCGATCAGGCCCAGGCCGGGCTGCCGCTCGCCCAGGTCGTTGACGAACTCGTGGCCGAGGATCTGGTAGCCGGCGCACACCGAGAAGATGATCGCGCCGTTGCCCGCGGCCCGGCTCAGACCGCCGTCGCGCCCGAGCCGCTCGGCGGCCAGCCGCTGCGGCCGGTCCTCGCCGCCGCCGATGAGGTAGATGTCGCCGGAGGTCGGGATCGGCTGGTCGCTGCGCACGTCCACGCGCTGCACGCCCAGGCCGCGCTGGCGGGCGCGGCGCTCGACGACGAGGACGTTGCCCTGGTCTCCGTAGGTGCTGAGCAGGTCGGGGTAGACCCACACCACGCGCAGGCTGCTCTCGCTCATGATCTTCTGTCCTTGGGCTCGTGGGTCAGTTGCCGACGCGGCGGCGGACGTCCTGGAACGCGGTGTAGTTGGCGATCAGCTCGATCCGCCCCGGCGGGGCCAGCCGCACGGCCTCGTCGACGGTGTCGCACACCCGGAACTCCAGGCCCGCGACCTCCAGCCGGACGGCGAGGTCCAGCCTGCGGTCGCCGATCACGAGGATGGGGTGGCCGGCGAGGCGCCCGTAGTCGACGTCCCACAGCCACGAGGTGTCCGTGCCGTCCGCGCCGCGCGCGTTCACGGAGAGGACGACCGGCGTCGGAGGCCGGTCGATGAGGGAGAACGTCTCCAGCCAGCCGGCCGGGTTCTTCGCCAGCAGCAGCCGCACGTCGCGGCCCTGGAAGGAGACCACGTCGTACCGGCCGGCGACGGCCTGCACCTGGTACATGCGCTCCAGCGCGACCTGCGGGGGGACGCCGAACACGGCGGCGACGGCGGCGGAGGTCGCGGCGTTCGCCTTGTTCGCGCGGCCCGGCAGCTGGAGGTGGATCGGCCAGGCGGAGCCGTTCGGGTCCAGGACGTGGTCGCCGCTGAGCGCCCAGGTGGGGGCGGGGCGGCGGAAACCGCACTCGCCGCAGAACCAGTCGTCGCCGGGGCGCTGCATCACGCCGCCGCACGCCGGGCACGACCAGGCGTCGTCCTTCCACTCCTGGCCGGCCGCCACCCACACCACGTTGGGGGAGGAGGAGGCGGCCCACACGACGAGCGGGTCGTCGGCGTTGGCGACGACGACGGCCTTCGTGCCGGCGAGGCCCTCGCGCCACTTCTCGGCGAGCATCCGGGTCTCGGCGGCGCGGTCGAGCTGGTCGCGGGAGAGGTTGAGCAGCGCGATCACCTTGGGCTCGGTGTCCCGGGCCACGCCGGCCAGGTACTTCTCGTCCACCTCGATGACGCCGTACTTCGACTCCGTCCCGCCGGCCAGCGCGGAGGTGATGCCCGCGGGCATGTTCGCGCCGAGCGCGTTGGAGACGACCGGGCCGCTGGCGCGCAGCGCCTCCGCGATGAGGCGGGTCGTGGTGGTCTTGCCGTTGGTCGCCGAGACCAGGACGACGTCCAGGTGCTGCGCGAGCCGGCCCAGAAGGTCGGGGTCGAGCTTCAGCGCCACCCGGCCGCCGATCACCGATCCGCTGCCGCGGCCCGCCGCGCGAGACACCGCCGCTGCGGCCCTGCCCGCCGTCACGGCCAGCTTGGCGCGCGGCGACAACGGCTCCGAGTTGCCTGCCATCGTCCTTGTTCCTCCTAGCGTGGGTCGCCTCAGCCTATCGAGATCCGCCCGCCGTCCCGAACCCCGCCACCTGCCGGAGAGCAGGTGGCGGGGCTGAACGTACCCTGAACGCCATGCGAAACCGGCCAATCCCCGGCAGTTCCGGCGCCGTGCGGGCGATGAGCCTGCTCGGCTCGTCCGCGCTGCACACCCCCTGCGAGACCGTCACCGACTTCGGGCCGTCCCTGGCCCGTCTGGTGGAGGACCTGTTCGCCACGATGTACGCGGCGGACGGCGTCGGCCTCGCGGCCAACCAGATAGGCGTGGGCCTGCGCGTCTTCGTCTACGACTGCCCCGACGACGAGGACGTCCGGCACCTCGGGCACGTCGTCAACCCGCGCCTGGTGGAGGCCGGCGGGGTGAGCGTGCGCGGCCCCGAGGGCTGCCTGTCGCTGCCCGGTCTGGAGGCCGCGACGGAGCGCTTCGACCGGGCCGTGGTCGAGGGCGTCGACGTGCGGGGCGAGCCGGTGCGGGTGGCGGGCACGGGGTTCTTCGCCCGGTGCCTCCAGCACGAGTGCGACCACCTGGACGGCCTGGTGTACCCGGACCGCCTGGGCGGCCGGCGCCGCGCGAGGGTCCTGCGCGCGGCGCGGCGCGCACCGTGGGGGCGCCGGGCCTGAGGGCGACGGGGCGTCGGCGGCGGGGCGCGGCCCGTGCCGCCCGGGGCGCGGCGGTCAGAACCGGGGGCCGTCCGCCCGGTCGTCCGCCTCGGCGAGCCGGCCCCACAGGAGGTCGGCCAGGGCCGACACCAACGCGGCCCGGCTGCACGGGCGTTCGCCCAGCCACCAGTCGCCCGCCGCGTGCATCATCCCGACGATGCCGTGCCCCCACACCCGGGCCAGGGCCTCGCCGCCCTCGCCCGGGTCGATGCGCTCGGCGATGACCCCGGCGAGCTCCTCGCCCATGCGGCGCAGCAGCGGCGCCGAGTGCCGGCCCGCGTCGAACCCCTGCTCCGCGGGCTGGGCGGCCTCCTCGGCGGGGTGCATCAGGAACCGGTACACCTGCGGGCGCGCCTCGATCGCGGCGAGGTACGTGTCGAGGGTCGCCTCGACGCGCCGCCGGCGGTCGGCGGGGGCGTCGAGGGCGGCGCGCAGCGCGTCCAGCAGGGCGTCGGTGTGCCGCTGGGCGAGCGCCCGGTACAGTCCGCCCTTGTCGCCGAAGTGGCGGTAGAGGATCGGCTTGGTGATGCCGGCCTCGGCGGCGATGGCGTTCATCGACGCCTGCGGGCCGTCGCGCAGGACGACCCGGTCCGCCGCGTCGAGCAGTTCGCGCCGCCGCCGCTCGGCCGACCGCTGCTGCCCGGCCCGGTGTGTGGTCTCCATAGCGTCTCTCCCCGCCCGTCGGTGCTCTGAGGCCAGCGCAACGTAACACCGACCCGGCGGGGGCCGCCGGTTGACAGCGTCTACCTGCCGGTAACAGACTGCCGTTACCTTTGGTAACACGCGTACGTCCGCCGGGAGGGGCCATGGCCGAGTTCACGCTCGAGCTGAACGACGACCAGAAAGAGGTCCGTGACTGGCTGCACGGATTCGCCCGGGACGTGATCCGCCCGGCCGCCGCCGAGTGGGACGAGCGCGAGGAGACCCCCTGGCCGGTCATCCAGGAGGCCGCCAAGGTCGGCATCTACTCCCTCGACTTCTACGCCCGGCAGTTCTTCGACCCGACCGGCCTCGGCATCCCCGTGGCGATGGAGGAGCTGTTCTGGGGCGACGCGGGCATCGCCCTGTCCATCGTCGGCACCGGCCTCGCCGCGGTGGGCGTCCTCGCCAACGGCACCGAGGAGCAGATCGGCACCTGGATCCCCCAGATGTACGGCACCCCCGAGGACGTGAAGGTCGCCGCGTTCTGCTCGTCCGAACCCGACGCCGGCTCGGACGTCGCCGCCATGCGGACCCGCGCCGTGTACGACGGGGCCAAGGACGAGTGGGTCCTGGACGGGACCAAGACCTGGGCCACCAACGGCGGCATCGCCGACGTCCACGTCGTCGTGGCCGTCGTCGACCCCGAGCTGGGCTCCAGGGGCCACGCCTCCTTCGTCGTCCCGCCGGGCACCCCCGGCCTGTCGCAGGGCCAGAAGTTCAGGAAGCACGGCATCCGGGCCTCCCACACGGCGGAGGTGGTCCTCCAGGGCGTGCGCGTGCCCGGCTCCTGCCTGCTCGGCGGCAAGGAGAAGCTGGACGAGCGCCTGGCCCGCGCGCGGGAGCGCGCACGGAAGGGCGGCGAGCGCGTGAAGAACGCCGCGATGGCCACCTTCGAGGCGTCCCGCCCGGCGGTCGGCGCGATGGCCGTCGGCACGGCCCGCGCCGCGTACGAGGTCGCCCTCGACTACGCCACCACGCGCCACCAGTTCGGCCGCCCGATCATCGACAACCAGGGCGTCGCCTTCCAGCTCGCCGACATGCGCACCCGGATCGACGCGGCCCGCCTCCTGGTGTGGCGGGCGTCCTGGATGGCCGCCACGGGCAAGCCCTTCACCTCGGCGGAGGGCTCCATGTCGAAGCTGTACGCCAGCGAGACCGCCAAGGACGTCACCGCCCGGGCCGTGCAGATCCTCGGGGGCAACGGCTACACCCGCGAGTACCCGGTCGAGCGCATGCACCGTGACAGCGGGATCTACACCATCTTCGAAGGGACCAGCGAGATCCAGCGCCTCGTCATCGCCCGCGCCCTGTCGGGCGTCCCCATCCGCTGACCGGACGGGGCGGGCCGGTCCGGCGCGGACCCTTCCGCCACCGGGCCGAACGCCCGGCTCGCGCAGGCGGGCGGGTACCCCGCCGGCCGGGGCCCCCGCTCCGCGGGCCGCCCGCGGACGATTCCCCCCGAGGGCCCGCCTCGGGGCGGAGGCAGGAGGGTGTCCGGCGCGGATCCCGCGGCGGGGCCTCCCGTCTTCCGCCGACCGCACCCGGGGTTCTTCCGCGGAAGATGCCGCAAGGGGCGGCTCGCGGCCGCGGTCACGACGGGTGCGCCGGGGGGACCGGCGGCTTCGCGTGACGGACTCAGGCCCGGCCCGCGCGGCGCTTGTCGCGGGTGAGGAAGAGGCATGCCGCCGAGGCCAGGGCGATCCCGCCCGTGCTGACGCTGAGGGCCACCTGCTTGCCGCCGTCGAAGGCGAAGCTGGTGGACACGTTGGCGGCGACGGCCGCCACGAGCAGGAGCCAGAGCAGGACCTTCATGGCTGTTCCCTTCGTCGGTGGAGGAGCCGGTGCCCCTCGGGGAACCACGATGCCCGCTTCCGCGGTGGCGATCGAGGGGGCGCCCTACCGGAGTCCCGGTGTAGCCCGCTACACCACCGTCCGGGTGCCGCGCACACCGCCCGGGTCCGGTCCGGTCACCTAGTCTGGTCGGCATGACACAGGGGCTGCGGCGTGAACTCCGGGCGACGGGGCAGTTGTTGAGATCGGCGGGTCTGGCCCTGGCCTCGCTTCTGTTCCTGCCCGTCCTGGTGTTCACCCTCGCCACGACCGTACTGGTGATCGGCGCGGGCGGACTGCCCGAAACGGTCCTGCTGCTGCGCCGGCTCGCCGGCGCCAAGCGGCGCGAGGTCGAGAGGTGGACGGGGGAGACCGTCCCGGAGGCGTACGTACCGATCGCCGGCGAGTTGCGCGTGCGCGTGCGGACGGCGGTCCAGGACCCCGGAACGTACCGCGACCTCCGGTGGCTGGCGGCCCACTTCCTCTACGGCTGGCTGCTGGCCTACGCCGCGCTGCTCGTGTGGATCATCGGCCTGCTCGTGGACGGCGTGTGGTGCCGGGTGCCGGGGCGCGGGGCCGTGGTGCTGCCGCTCGTCGGGCGGCTCGCCGACCTCGACGCGCGCTGGTCCCGCTCCCTGCTGGAACCGTCCGCGGACACTCGGCGCAGCATCGAACTCGCCGGACGGGTCGAGGAGCTGACGGCCACCCGGGCCGGGGCGGTCGCCGCGCACGGCGCCGAACTGCGGCGCATCGAACGGGACCTGCACGACGGCACGCAGGCCCGCCTGGTGGCCCTGTCGATGAGGGTGGGACTGGCGAGGCGGGCGTACGACAACGACCTCGACGCGACCCGCAGGCTGCTCGACGACGCACAGGACCAGGTCGAGGAGGCGCTCACCGAACTGCGCCACGTGGTGCGCGGCATCCACCCGCCGATCCTCACCGACCGGGGCCTGGCCGGCGCCGTACGGGCCCTGGCCGCAGGCAGCGGCCTGGAGGTCGAGGTGGCCCAGGACGGCCTGGAAGCCGGGCCGCGTCCGCCGGCCGCGGTCGAGGCGGCGGCGTACTTCGCGGTCGCCGAGGCGCTGACCAACGCCGCCAAGCACAGCGGATCCCGCCGGGCCCGGGTGGAGCTCCGCCGGGGGCCCCGGTCGTTGGGCGTCTCCGTGCGGGACGAGGGCCGCGGCGGGGCCGACGAGACCGGCGGCAGCGGACTGCTCGGCATGCGGCGGCGGATCGCGGCACTCGACGGCGTCGTGCAGGTGTCGAGCCCCGCCGGGGGGCCGACCGTGATCGAGGTGGAGCTTCCGTGCGTGTGGTGATCGCCGAGGACAACGCCCTCCTGCGGGAGGGGCTGGTCCTGCTCCTGACCTCCGCGGGGCACGAGGTGGTGGCGGTCGCGTCCAGCGGCCCCGAGGTGCTGCCCACGCTCCTGGAGCACCGGCCCGACGCCGCGGTGCTGGACGTCCGGATGCCGCCCGGCTTCCGTGACGAGGGGCTGCGGGCGGCGCTCGCGGCCCGCGCCGAGATCCCGGAGCTGCCGGTCCTCGTCCTGTCCCAGTACGTCGAGGAGACCTACGCCGCCGAGCTGCTGGGCGGTGGGGCGAGCGGGGTGGGGTACCTGCTGAAGGACCGGGTCGGCCGGGTGGACCAGTTCCTCGACGCCCTGGACCGGGTCACCTCCGGCGGCACGGTCCTGGACCCGGAGGTGGTGGCCGAACTCCTGGCCACCCGCAGGAGCGACCCCGTCGACTCGCTGACCCCGCGCGAGCGCGAGGTGCTCCGGCTGATGGCGGAAGGCCGGGACAACGCGACCATCGCCGCCCGGCTCGTAGTCACCGAACGGGCGGTGAGCAAGCACATCGGCAACGTGTTCCTCAAACTGGGGCTGCCGCCCAGCGACAGCGGACACCGCCGGGTGCTGGCGGTGCTCGCCTACCTGGACAGCAGGTTCCGCACGTGAACCGCTCCCACCGGATGCGCGGGTCCGCGGGCGCCGCCGGCCGGAGCCCCGCCCGTACCCGGCGGGGCGGCCCCGGAGGCCGGCCGGTCCTCCCGCCGGGCCGTGCACGACACGGCGGGGGCGGCGGCCCGGGTCCCGCCGCCCCCGCCCCTCCCGGGGCCGCGTCAGGCCGGGAGCCGCTCCTCGATCGCGGCGACCAGCTCCGGCGCGTCCGGCTCCGTGCGCGGCCGGAAGCGGACGACCCCGCCGTCCGGCGAGATCAGGAACTTCTCGAAGTTCCACTGCACGTCGCCCGCCTCGCCCGAGGCGTCCGCGACCCGCGTCAGCTCCGCGTACAGCGGGTGCCGGCCGGGCCCGTTGACATCCGTCTTCTCCAGCAGCGGGAAGGTCACCCCGTACGTGGTGGAGCAGAACGTCCGGATCTCCTCCGGACCGCCCGGCTCCTGCCCGCCGAACTGGTTGCACGGCACGCCGAGCACGGTCAGGCCGCGCTCGCCGTACTCCTGCTGGAGCTTCTCCAGCCCGGCGTACTGCGGGGTCAGACCGCACTCGGACGCCACGTTCACCACCAGCACCGCCCGGCCGCGGTACTCCGCCAGGCTCGTCGGCTCACCGGACAGGGTGCGCAGCGGGATGTCGTACAGGCTCATGGGCCCTCCTCGTCGTCGTCGGATCAGACGACAGGGTAGACACGTACCGTGAACGACGAGCCACTTCCCCACAGCGCCTTCGGGGCGCCCGTCCCCGAGGAGTCCCCCTCCGGGGCGCCCGTCCCCGAGGAGTCCCCCTCCGGGGCGCCCNNNNGNCCCNGAGGAGNNCCCCTCNGGGGCGCCCGTCCCCGAGGAGTCCGGCCGGCCGCCCGTGCGGTGCCGGCTGTGCGGCCGGCCGCTGACCGGCCGGGCCTCGCGCCGCACCGGCCTCGGCCCGGCGTGCGACGCGAAGCTCCACCCGNNANGCCCCGACATCCGCCCCCGCCGCCACGACGTCGAGCAGGAGCCGCTGTTCTGACGGGCCGCCGCGGAAGCGGTCGGCACGGCTAGCGCAGCGGCCGGAACAGGCCCTCCTGGACGACGGAGACCAGCAGCCGCCCGTCCCGGTCGTAGATCCGCCCGCGGGCCAGTCCGCGGCCGCCGGTGGCGATCGGGGACTCCTGGTCGTACAGGAACCACTCGTCGGCCCGGAACGGCCGGTGGAACCACATCGCGTGGTCCAGCGACGCCATGTCGAACCCGCGCGGCCCCCACAGCGGCTCGACCGGGATGCGGACCGCGTCCAGCAGCGTCATGTCGGAGGCGTACGTCAGCGCGCAGGTGTGGACCAGCGGGTCGTCGCCCAGCGGGCCCACCGCGCGCATCCACACGGCGCTGCGCGGGTCGGCCCCCTCGATCTCCTCGGCGCTCCAGCGCAGCCGGTCCGCGTACCGGATGTCGAACGGCTGGCGCCGCGCCATCCGCTCCAGCGACTCCGGCAGCGTCCCCAGGTGCGCGCGGATCTCGTCCACGACCGGGGGCAGCGTCTCCGGGTCGGGGAAGTCCAGGCGCGGCGGGAGCTGGTGTTCGAACCCGGCCTCCTCCGGCCGGTGGAACGACGCCGTCAGGTTGAAGATCGTCTTGCCGCGCTGCACCGCCGTGACCCGCCGCGTGGTGAACGACCGGCCGTCGCGCACCCGCTCCACCTGGTACACGATCGGCACGCCCGGGATGCCCGGCCGCAGGAAGTACGCGTGCAGCGAGTGCACCGGGCGGTCGCCCTCGGTGGTGCGGCCCGCGGCCACCAGCGCCTGCCCGGCGACCTGGCCGCCGAAGACCCGCTGCAGCGACTCCTCGGGGCTGAGGCCGCGGAAGATGTCCACCTCGATCCGTTCCAGGTCGAGCAGGTCGACCAGCCTCTCGGCGGGGTTCGTCGTCATGGGGTGTCCGGTGCTTCCTGTCGTGGGCGGGGGGCGTGGGCGAGGGCCGTGGGCGAAGGTCGTGCGCGGGGGCNNCCGAGGNCNNGGGCCGGGGCCGGGGTCAGAGCGGGCCGACGTGGGTGACGCGGACCACCGCCCGGCCCTCCTCGTCGGAGGCGGCCAGGTCGACCTCGGCGCTGATGCCCCAGTCGTGGTCGCCGTTGGGGTCGGCGAAGGTCTGCCGCACGCGCCACAGGCCGTGCTCCGGGTCCTCCTCGATGGACAGCAGCTTCGGGCCGCGCGCGTCCGGACCGGTGCCCAGGTCGTCGTACTCGTCCCAGTACCCGTCCATCGCCCCGCCCCAGGCGTCGGCGTCCCAGCCGGACTCCCCGTCCAGCTCGCCGAGCTCCTCGACGTGGTCCAGGGCGGCCAGCTCCACCCGGCGGAACATCGCGTTCCGCACCAGGACCCGGAAGGCGCGGGCGTTGGCCGTGACCGGCTTGACCTGGTCGGCCTTCTCCTGGGCCTCCTCGGCCGTCTCCACCTCCGGGTTGGCCAGCTGCTCCCACTCGTCGAGCAGGCTGGAGTCGACCTGGCGCACCATCTCGCCCAGCCAGGCGATCAGGTCCTGGAGGTCCTCGGACTTCAGGTCGTCGGGGATCGTGTGCTCCAGCGCCTTGTACGCGCTCGCCAGGTACCGCAGCACGATGCCCTCGGTGCGCGCCAGCTCGTAGAAGGAGGTGAACTCGGTGAAGGACAGCGCCCGCTCGTACATGTCGCGGACCACCGACTTCGGCGACACCGGGTGGTCACCGACCCACGGGTGCGACTTCCGGTAGAGGTTGTACGCGTGCCACAGCAGCTCCTCCAGCGGCTTGGGGTACGACACCTCCTGGAGCCGCTCCATCCGCTCCTCGTACTCGACGCCGTCCGCCTTCATCGCCTGGACGGCCTCGCCGCGCGCCTTGTTCTGCTGGGCGGCGAGGATCTGCCGCGGGTCGTCCAGCGTCGACTCGACGACCGACACCATGTCGAGGGCGTACGACGGGGACTCCGGGTCGAGCAGCTCGAACGCGGCCAGCGCGAACGTCGACAGCGGCTGGTTCAGCGCGAAGTCCTGCTGGAGGTCGACGGTGAGCCGGATCGTGCGGCCCTGCGCGTCCGGCTCGTCCAGCTGCTCGACGACCCCGCCGGCCAGCAGCGACCGGTAGATCGCGATGGCGCGGCGGATGTGGCGCAGCTGGTTCCTGCGCGGCTCGTGGTTGTCCTCCAGCAGGCGGCGCATCGCCGCGAAGGCGTCGCCGGGCCGGGCGATCACCGACAGCAGCATCGTGTGCGTCACCCGGAACCGGGAGGTCAGCGGCTCGGGGTCGGACGCGATCAGCTTCTCGTAGGTGGTCTGCGTCCAGTTGACGAAGCCCTCGGGGGCCTTCTTGCGGACGACCTTGCGGCGCTTCTTCGGGTCGTCGCCCGCCTTCGCCAGGGCCTTCTCGTTCTCGACGACGTGCTCCGGGGCCTGCGCGACCACCAGCCCCGCCGTGTCGAACCCGGCCCGCCCGGCGCGCCCGGCGATCTGGTGGAACTCGCGGGCGCGCAGGGTGCGCACCCGGTTCCCGTCGTACTTGGTCAGGGCGGTGAACAGCACCGTGCGGATCGGGACGTTGACGCCGACGCCGAGCGTGTCCGTGCCGCAGATGACCTTCAGCAGACCAGCCTGGGCGAGCTTCTCCACCAGCCGCCGGTACTTCGGCAGCATGCCCGCGTGGTGCACGCCGATGCCGTGGCGGACGTACCGCGACAGGTTCCGGCCGAACGCGGTGGTGAAGCGGAAGTCGCCGATCAGCTCGGCGATCCGGTCCTTCTCCTCGCGGGAGCACATGTTGATGCTCATCAGCGACTGCGCCCGCTCGACGGCGGCGGCCTGCGTGAAGTGCACGATGTAGACCGGCGCCTGCCGGGTCTCCAGCAGCTCGGTCAGGGTGTCCGTGATCGGCGTCGTCCGGTACTCGTACGACAGCGGCACCGGGCGGGTCGCCGAGCGGACCACCGCCGTGGGGCGGCCCGTGCGGCGCGTCAGGTCCTTCTCGAACATCGACACGTCGCCGAGCGTCGCCGACATCAGGACGAACTGCGCCTGCGGCAGCTCCAGCAGCGGGATCTGCCACGCCCAGCCCCGGTCCGGCTCCGCGTAGAAGTGGAACTCGTCCATCACGACCTGGCCGACGTCGGCGGCCCGGCCGTCGCGCAGCGCGATCGACGCCAGCACCTCCGCCGTGCAGCAGATCACCGGCGCGTCGGCGTTCACGGAGGCGTCGCCGGTCAGCATGCCGACGTTCTCCGTGCCGAACAGCTTGCACAGGTCGAAGAACTTCTCCGACACGAGCGCCTTGATCGGCGCCGTGTAGAACGTCACCTGGTCGTGGGCGAGCGCCGTGAAGTGCGCCCCCGCCGCGACCAGGCTCTTCCCCGAGCCGGTGGGGGTGGAGAGGATCACGTTGGCGCCGGACACCACCTCGATCAGCGCCTCCTCCTGGGCCGGGTAGAGCGAGATGCCCCGGCCCTCCGCCCACGACGAGAAGGCCTCGAAGAGGGCATCGGGATCGGTGGACGGCGGAAGCTGATCGATGAGGGTCACGCCCCCATCTTGCCTGGCCCACCGCGGGAAACGGGAACCGGCCGCCGCCACGGAGATCACCGGCGGTACCCTGTGCCGTCGATTCGGCACACCACACCACCGGGGCGGGGCACGCACATGATGGGACCGGCGCACTCGCTCTCCGGGGCGGCGGCCTGGCTGGGGGTGGGCGCCGCGACCGAGGCCGCCGGGCACCCGATGCCGTGGCCGGTCCTCGTCGCCGGGGCGCTGATCTGCGCCGGCGCGGCGCTCGCCCCCGACCTCGACCACAGGTCGGCGACGATATCCCGCGCCTTCGGGCCGCTGTCCCGCTGGGTGTGCGAGGTCGTCGACCGGCTGGCGTACGCCGTGTACAAGGCGACCCGCACCCGTACCGACCCGCGCAGGAACGGCGGCCACCGCACGCTGACCCACACGGCGCTCTGGGCGGTCGCGACCGGCGCCGGCTGCTCCGCGCTCGCCGTCGCCGGCGGCCGCTGGGCCGTCCTCGGCCTCCTCTTCGTCCATGTGGTCCTCGCCGTCGAGGGCCTGCTGTGGCGGGCGGCCCGCGTCTCCAGCGACGTGCTGGTGTGGCTGCTCGGCGCGGCCGGCGCCTGGATCCTCGCCGGCATCCTGGACCGGCCCGGCAACGGCGCGGACTGGCTGTTCGACGCCCCCGGCCAGGAGTACCTGTGGCTGGGGCTGCCCGTCGTGCTCGGCGCGCTGGTGCACGATCTCGGCGACGCGCTGACCGTCTCGGGCTGCCCCCTCCTGTGGCCCCTGCCGATCGCGCGGAAGCGCTGGTACCCGGTCGGGCCGCCGAAGGCGCTGCGGTTCAGGGCGGGCAGCTGGGTGGAGGTCAGGGTGCTGATGCCGCTGTTCACGGTGCTCGGCGGGTACGGCGGCCTGGCCGCGCTCGACGTGGTCTGACCCCGGCGCGGTCCGCCCCGGCGGCGCGCGGAGGCTCAGCGGTGCCGCTCCGGCACCCCGTCGACCAGGGCGGACAGCAGACCGCCGAGCACCTGGCGCTGCTCGGCGGTCAGCGGGGCCAGTACGTCCTCCGCCGCGGTCCGGCGCGCGCTCCCGAGCAGTTTCAGCGTGGCGCGGCCCTCGTCCGTGAGCTCGATCCGGGTGACGCGGCGGTTGGCCGGGTCGGGGACGCGGCGCACCCGGCCGCTCGCCTCCAGTCCGTCGACCAGGCTGGTCACCGCGCGGGGGACGACCTCCAGCCGCTCGGCGAGGTCGGCCATGCGGGGCGGCGCCTCGTAGCACGCGACCGTGCGCAGCAGACGCGACTGCGCGGGCGTGATGCTGATGTCCGCGGCCTCCAACTGCCTTTGCTGGCTGCGGTGGAGCCGGCGGGTCAGCCGCAGCAGCCGCTCGGCGAGCAGGCCGTCGGCGTCGGGTGCGTTCATAATCGGGAGAGTATCAGGACCATGCTCATGGTGAACACAGGTAACAATGGGCTAGGCTCTGCGACGCAGGGCCGCGCCCCGTTCCCCCGGGGCGCACGACCGGCCGGAAGGAGCCCATGCGTATCCACGCCGAGTCCACCTGGACCCCGCCCCCTCCCGACCCGGACCAGCCCCCGGCGCAGATCGGCCGCATCCTGCGCCTCTTCCGCGCCTACCGCGGCCGGCTCGCCCTCGTCGGCCTGCTCGTCGGCGCCTCGTCGCTGGTCGGGGTCGCCTCCCCGTTCCTCCTGCGGGAGATCCTGGACACGGCCATCCCGCAGGGGCGCACGGGCCTGCTCAGCCTGCTCGCGCTCGGCATGATCCTCACCGCGGTGGTGACCAGCGTCTTCGGCGTCCTGCAGACGCTGATCTCGACCACGGTCGGGCAGCGCGTCATGCACGACCTGCGCACGGCGGTCTACGCGCAACTCCAGCGGATGCCGCTCGCCTTCTTCACCAGGACGCGCACGGGCGAGGTCCAGTCGCGCATCGCCAACGACATCGGCGGCATGCAGGCCACCGTCACCTCGACGGCCACCTCGCTCGTCTCGAACCTGACGGCCGTCGTCGCCACGGTCGTCGCGATGCTCGCGCTCGACTGGCGGCTCACGGTCGTCTCGCTCCTCCTGCTGCCCGTCTTCGTGTGGATCAGCCGCCGGGTCGGCAGGGAGCGCAAGGCGATCACCACGCAGCGGCAGAAGCAGATGGCCGCCATGGCGGCGACGGTCACCGAGTCCCTGTCCGTCAGCGGCGTCCTGCTGGGGCGCACCATGGGCCGTACCGACTCGCTGACCAGGTCCTTCGCGGCCGAGTCCGAGCGCCTCGTCGACCTGGAGGTCCGCGCCTCCATGGCCGGGCGGTGGCGGATGGCGTCCGTCAGCATCGTCATGGCCGCCATGCCCGCGGCGCTCTACTGGGCGGCCGGGCTCGCGCTCCAGGCGGGCGGACCGGCCATCTCCATCGGTACGCTCGTCGCCTTCGTCTCCCTCCAGCAGGGGCTGTTCCGCCCCGCCGTCGGCCTCCTGTCCACGGGGGTGCAGATCCAGACCTCGCTCGCGCTCTTCCAGAGGATCTTCGAATACCTCGACCTGCCGGTCGACATCGCCGAGCCCGAGCGCCCGGTCCGCCTGGGCAGGATCCGCGGCGAGGTCCGGTTCGAGGACGTCCGCTTCCACTACGACGAGGGCGACGAGAAGAGCGGCCCCGCCCTCGACGGCATCGACATCACCGTCCCGGCGGGCAGCAGCCTGGCCGTCGTCGGCGCCACCGGCTCCGGCAAGTCCACCCTCGGCTACCTGGTGCCCCGCCTGTACGACGTGACCGGGGGCCGGGTCACGCTCGACGGCGTCGACGTGCGCGACCTCGACTTCGACAGCCTCACCCGCGCGGTGGGCGTCGTCTCCCAGGAGACGTACCTGTTCCACGCGTCGGTCGCCGACAACCTCCGCTTCGCCCGGCCCGGCGCCACCGACGCCGAGATCGAGGCCGCCGCCCGGGCGGCCCAGATCCACGACCACATCGCCTCGCTGCCCGAGGGGTACGACACCCTGGTCGGCGAGCGCGGCTACCGCTTCTCCGGCGGCGAGAAGCAGCGCCTGGCCATCGCCCGGACCATCCTGCGCGACCCGCCCGTGCTCATCCTCGACGAGGCGACCAGCGCCCTGGACGCCCGGACCGAGCACGCCGTCCAGCAGGCGATCGACGACCTGTCCGCCGGCCGGACGACGATCACCATCGCCCACCGGCTCTCCACCGTCCGCGACGCCGACCAGATCGTCGTCCTGGACGCCGGCCGCATCGTCGAGCGCGGCACCCACGACGAACTGCTCGCCAGGGGCGGCCGGTACGCGGCGCTGGTCTCCGGGGACCTGCGGGCGGACGGGGCCCCGCTCCCGTGGGGCNGGGGNNCNNGNNAGGCGGACGGAGCGGGCGTCGGGCCGGCCGGCCCGCGGGGCGGCTGACACCGGCGGGAGACCGGTGAGGGCCCCGGCGGGAGACCGGTGAGGGCCCCGGGGGAAGACCGGTGAGGGCCCCGGGGGAAGACCGGTGACGGACCCGGCGGAAGACCGGTGACGGACCCGGCGGAAGACCGGTGACGGACCCCGCCCCGGTGGCCGCTCCGCCCCTCCACCGACCCGGTCACGCCCCTCCGTCTGTCCGATATGCGAAATTTGGGGGAGTGTGCGGGTTACCGTGCCTGCATGAGGTACCAGGCTCCGAAGGCGCCCCACCGCAGACGCGGCAGACATGGCAGACACCGCGGACACGGCGGGCTGCGGCTGACCCGCCGCGGCCGGATCGTCCTGATCACCGGCGTGCTCGCCCTCGTCGCGGCGGGCGTCCTGGTGCCGCTGCTCCTCCTCCGGGAACCCCCCGCCCCGCCGCCCCCGCCACGGGCGACCCGGACGCTCCTCGTCCCGGAGGGCTGGCGCGCCGCCCAGGTCTACGAGGCGGTGGACAAGGCGTTGCGCCTGCCGCCCGGCACCACCCGCATGGAGGCGGCCGGCGCCGGCCTCGACCTGCCGGCCGCCGCGCGGGGCAACCCCGAGGGCTTCCTCTTCCCGGCGACGTACCCGGTCGACGACACGACCACGCCGCGGAGCCTGCTGAGGTACATGGTCACCACGGCCAGGGAGCGGTTCGGCAAGCCGGAGGTCGCCCAGGGGGCCCAGCGCACCGGCGCCGGCCTCTACGAGACGGTCGTCATCGCCAGCATCGTGCAGGCCGAGGCGGACACGGAGGGCGACATGGGGAAGGTCGCCCGCGTCATCCGCAACCGGCTCGCCCGCGGCATGCCCCTCCAGATGGACTCGACGCTCAACTACGCCCTCGACCGCTCCACCCTCGACACCTCGCACGCCGACACCCGCGTCAAGAGCCCGTACAACACCTACACCACCGCCGGGCTGCCGCCGACGCCGATCGGCAACCCCGGCGAGCAGGCCGTGCGCGCCGCGGTCGGCCCGCCGCCCGGCGACTGGCTGTACTTCGCCACCGTCAAGCCCGGCGACACCCGCTTCACCGCCGACTACGACGAGCACCTGGCCAACGTCGCGGAGTTCAACCAGCACCGCCGCACCGCCGCCCCCTGACACGCCGTCGCGCCACCGCCACCCCCCGACAGGCCGCGGCGCTCAGGCCGCCGCCGGACCGCGCTCCAGCAGCCGCCGCACGTCCCGGACGGCGGCCCGCCCGGCCCGGTTCGCCCCGACGGTCGACGCGGACGGACCGTAGCCGACGAGGTGGACCCGCTCGTCGCGCACGGCCCGGGTGCCGTCCATCCGCACCCCGCCGCCCGGCTCGCGCAGCCGCAGCGGCGCCAGGTGGCCGATCGCCGCCCGGAAGCCGGTCGCCCAGAGGATCACGTCCGCCTCCACGGACCACCCCTGCCCGCCCGCCGCGTCCGCGTCCCAGGCCACGCCGGTCGGGGTGATCCGGTCGAACATCGGCAGCCGGTCCAGGACGCCGCGCGCCCGCGCCTCCCGGACCGCGTCGTTCAGCGGCAGTCCCGTCACGCTCACCACGCTGCGCGGCGGCAGGCCCCGGCGCACCCGCTCCTCCACCAGGGCGACCGCCGCCCGCCCCTCGGCCTCGCCGAAGCCCTCCTCGCGGTACTCGGGCTCGCGCCGCGTCACCCACGTCGTCTCCGCCGCCACCCCGGCGACCTCCATCAGGTGCTGCGTGCCGGAGGCCCCGCCGCCGACCACGACCACCCGCAGCCCGGCGAACGGCCCGGGCCCCGGGTAGTCCGCCGTGTGCAGCTGCCGCCCCCGGAACGTCCCCTGCCCCGGGTAGCGCGGCCAGAACGGCCGGTCCCAGGTGCCCGTCGCGTTGATCAGCGCCCGCGCCGCGTACACCCCCTCGGACGTCTCCACGCGCAACCGCCCGCGCTCCCCGTCCCGCACCGCCGCCACGTCGACGGGCCGGTGCACCCGCAGGCCGAACGCCTCCTCGTAGCGGGCGAAGTACTCCCCGATCACCTCGGACGAGGGGCGGCCCGCGTCCGCCCCGGTCAGCTCCATGCCGGGCAGCGCGTGCATCCCGTGCACCCTGCCGTACGTCAGCGACGGCCACCGGAACCGCCAAGCGCCGCCCGGGCCCGGGGCGCGGTCCAGCACGACGAAGTCCCGGTCGGGCGCGTACCCGGCGCGCCGCAGGTGGTACGCGGCGGACAGCCCGGCCTGGCCGGCGCCCACGACGGCCACGTCCACGTCCCGTACCTCGAACCCGCTCACACCTCCACCAACTCCCCGGACGCGGGGGATCTTCCCGGCCCGCCGGGCGGGCACCATGGAGCCATGAGCGACGCATTCACCACCCGCATCCTGAACATCACCACCGGACGCCGCGAGACGGTCCACGACCTGACCGAGGCGTGCGCCGCCTTCCTCGGCGAGGTGGCGGCCGGCCGCGACGGCCTGCTGAACGTCTTCACCCCGCACGCCACGGCAGGCGTCGCCCTCATCGAGACGGGCTCCGGCAGCGACGACGACCTGCTGGCCGCCCTGCACACCCTCCTGCCCGCCGACGAGCGCTGGCAGCACCGCCACGGCAGCCCCGGCCACGGCCGCGACCACGTCCTGCCGGCCCTGGTCCCGCCCCACGCGACCCTCCCGGTCGTCTCCGGGCGCCTGGCGCTGGGCACCTGGCAGTCGGTGTGCCTGGTCGACACCAACAAGGACAACCCCGACCGCCAGGTGCGGCTGAGCTTCCTGGGCTGACGGGGCCGGTACCGGCGGAGGCCCCGGACGGGACGGACACCGGTCCTCCCGTCCGGAGCCCCCGGCTCCCGCCCCTCAGCCCCGGGCCGCCGGGTACCGCCTCCCGAGCGCCGGGTACCGCCTCCCGAGGCGGGTCGCGGCGCGGCGCCCGGCGGCCCGGAGCGTCGGCAGGCGCCGGGCGAGCCGGCCGGTCGCCGCGGCGTACCCGATGCCGAAGAGCAGGGACGCGACGAGCGCCAGGTGCTTCGAGACGCCGTCGAGGACCGGGTAGACCTGCCAGTGCGTCAGGTAGATGGCGAGCGAACTGCTCGCGAGTAGGCCGGCCGCCCGGTTGAGGCGGCGGGTGCTCGGCAGGGTCGGGAACCACGCCAGGAGGCAGAAGCCCACCATGACGAACGCCTCCCGGCGCGGCTCGCCGGGGAAGAACCCGGGGACGGCGGCGAGGGCCGCGACGGTCACCAGGAGCCGCTGGGGCACCGTGCGGGACCGGGCCGCGGCCCAGCCGAGGGCGAAGAGCCAGAAGACGGTGACCGCGTCGGTCATCTGGGCGCGGGCCGGCAGGCCCACCAGTTCGTAGCGGGCGAGCAGGCCGAGGCCGGCCAGGGCGGCCGGCAGCCCGTACGGCAGGCGGCGCTCCAGGCGGTGGACCGCGGGGACGGCGAGCAGCGCCGTCACGACCAGCAGGATGTAGACGAGGGCCTCGACGAACCACAGGTGGATCCCGGGGCCCATCGCCTCCGGCCAGAGCGCGTTGTGCAGGAGCAGGACGTTGGACAGGTCGTAGTCGTCGGTGACGAGGAGCGCGGCGGCGGTCCAGGCCATGGTGGGGACGGCGATCCGCGCGACGCTGCGCAGGGAGCGGCGCGCCCGTTCGCGGCGTCCGGGCGAGGACAGGAGGAACCGGGCGAAGTTGAACCCGGCGACGGCGAGCAGGAGGTGGGCCCCGCCGCGCAGCTCGAAGAGGCGGATGTGCGAGCCGACGACGCACACGATGGCCACCGCGCGCAGGGCGACGCTGGTCTCGACGCTCCGCCGCCGCGCCCGGCCGCCCGGTCCGGACGCCGGGGCGTGCCCCGCCAGTTCGCGGATGGTGGCGGTGTGCCACTGGGGCGGCACCCGGCCGAGGCGCTGTTCGAGGTGGAGCGAGGTCTCCACGTACGACAGGGAGTCGCCGCCGAGGGAGACGAAGGAGTCGTCGGGCGTCGCGTCCGGGCGGTCCAGGAGCCGCGCGTACAGCGCGCACAGGGATTCCGGGGTCACGCCCTCCTCCGCCGGGGGCGCCTTTGCCGCGGTCTCCCCGGCCGGGCCGTCGAGGGCGCGCACGGCCCGGTAGTCGGGCTTCCCCGTGGGCAGCCGGGGCAGTTCGCGCACCAGGTGGACGTGGACGGCGCGGGCGGGCAGGCCGCACTCCTCCGCCACGATCCCGCGGACCCGCCGCTCGTCCCACCCGGGCGCGCGGACGACGGCGAGGACGATCCGCTCGTCGTCCCCCGTGCACAGGGCGGCCTGCCCGTGCCGTTCCAGCATCGCCTCGATCCGCTGCGGGTCGACGCGCAGGCCGAGGATCTTCAGGAAGCGGCTGCGGCGCCCGACGATCTCGTACAGGCCGGCCTCGGTGCGGCGGGCGAGGTCGCCGGTGCGCAGGGCGTCGACCGTGCGGCCGAGGGCGAGGTCGCCGGGGGTGCTGGCGTAGCCGAGCATGACGTTCGGGCCGGTGTAGACGAGTTCGCCCACGCCGTCGGGCGCGTCCTCGACCGGCTCCAGGCGGAACGAGCCGCCGGGGACCGGGACGCCGATCGCGCCGGGGTGCTCGGCGGCCAGGGCGGGCGGCAGGTACGCCATGCGGGCGGTCGCCTCCGTCTGCCCGTACATGACGAACAGGTCCCAGCCGCGCCGCCGCCCCAGCGCGGCGTACCGGGCGACCCGCTCGGGCGCCAGCCGCCCGCCCGCCTGGGTGACGTACCGCAGGTGGGGCAGGTCCATGTCGGCGAAGCCGACCCGGTCGAGCAGGTCGAAGGTGTACGGGACGCCGGCCAGGGCGGTGCCGCGGGCGGACCGGAAGAGGTCCCAGAAGCAGGCGTCGGCCACCGAGAGGCCGGTCAGGACGAGCCCGGCGCCGCGCAGCAGGTGGCTGTGGATCACCGACAGCCCGTAGCAGTAGTGCATCGGCAGGGTGGTCGCGGCCCGGTCGGTGCCGCGGATGCCGAGGTACGCGGCGATCGACTCGGCGTTCGCCTGGAGGTTCTCGTACGACAGCCGCACCAGCTTCGGGGAGCCGGTGGAGCCGGAGGTGCTGAGCAGCAGCGCCAGGTCGGGGTGGAGGGCGTGCGCGGAGACGGCCCGGCGCTCCTCGATCCGCCACTCGCCGCCCGCCTCCGGGCGGACCACCACGTCGGGGTCGTACGCGGCGGTGAGGGCGGCGACCGCCTCGGGGTGGTCGCCGGGCACCAGCAGCACCGGGTGGCCGGCCGCCAGCGCGGCCAGGTACGCCACGAGCGCCCCGGTCTCGTTGGCGCCGGGCAGCAGGACCAGCCGCCGCTCCGGGCCGAGCCGCCGCGCCGCCTCCTCGACCCGGGCCGCCAGGTCGCGGTACGAGACCTCGCCGCCGGCCGTCACCAGGGCGGTGCGGTCGCCGTGGCGTGCGAGGTCGCGGGCGAGGGGCAGGGCGTGGCCGTCGACGGGCGGGGCGGGGAGGAGCGTCACGGACGCATCGTAGGTAAGGCTTCCCTTATCGAGAAGAGGGAGGTGGTTCCGGACGCCTCCGCGCGACCGGGCCGCTATCAAACCCGGCTTGACTATTAGGTAAGCTTTACCTTATCAATGCCGTATTCACCGGTTCTCCCCACTGATGACGGCAGGAAGGCACCACCCGTATGCGCCGCCCCTTGGCCCGCACGTTGACCGCGATAGCCGCGGCCGTCCTGCTCACCCCGGCGCTCGCCGCCTGCGGCAGTGACGAACCGGCCGACCTCGTCATCTACTCCGGCCGCAACGAGAACCTCGTGCAGCCGCTCATCGAGAAGCTGGAGAAGCACCTCGGCGCCGACGTCGAGGTCCGCTACGGCGACAGCGCCGAACTCTCCGCCCAGCTCCTCGAAGAGGGCGACAGGACCGAGGCCGGCCTCTTCCTCTCCCAGGACGCCGGCGCCCTCGGCGCGCTCTCCAAGGAGCAGCGCCTCGCCCCGCTCCCCGAGGCCACCCTCGGCAAGGTCGCCCCCGCCCACCGCGGTTCCGCCGGCGACTGGGTCGGCGTCAGCGGCCGGGTCCGCGTCCTCGCCTACCACCCCGGCCAGGTCCCCACCCCGCCGAACAGCGTCCACGACCTCGTGAAGCCGGAGTGGAAGGGCAAGATCGGCTTCGCGCCGACCAACGCCTCCTTCCAGGCGTTCGTCACCGGCATGCGCGTCCTGGAGGGCGACGAGGCCACTCGCACCTGGCTCCGGGGCCTCAAGGCCAACGCGCCCAAGGCGTACGAGAAGAACACCGAGGTCCTGGAGGCCGTCGACAAGGGCGAGGTCGCCGTCGGACTGCTCAACCACTACTACTGGTACGAGCGGGTCGCCGAGAAGGGCGCCGACAAGGTCGCGGCCAAGGTCCACTACCTGCCCGGCGGCGACCCGGGCGGCCTCGTCAACGTCGCCGGCGCGGCCGTCCTCAAGGGCGCCGGCGCCAAGCAGGCCGCGCACGCCCGCAAGGCCGTCGACTTCCTCCTGTCGGCCGAGTCCCAGCGGTACTTCGCCGAGGAGACCAAGGAGTACCCGCTGGCCGCCGGCGTGAAGACGGCCGAGGGCGTCCCGTCGATGGAGTCCCTCCAGCCGCCGAAGATCGACCTCGGCAGGCTCGACTCCCTCAAGCAGACCCTCGCCATGCTCCAGGACGTCGGGCTCGTCTGACATGGCCTCACCGGACGCCCCCGTCCGGCCGCGTGACGCCTCCCGCCCGGCGGGTGCCCCGGCACCCGCCGGGCGGCGGCGCGCCACCGGCCGGCCCGCCTGGATCCTGGTCGTGCCCGCCACGGCCGCCGCCCTGCTCGCCGTCCTCCCCCTGGGCTACCTCGCCGTCCGCGCCCTCGAACGCGGCCCCGCCCACGCCTGGGACGTCGTCGCGGACGAGCGGACCGGCCAACTCCTCCTGCGCAGCCTCGGCCTGACCGCCGCGGTCGTCGCCGCCTGCCTGGCCATCGCCGTCCCCCTCGCCTGGCTCACGGCCCGCACCGCGCTGCCCGGCGCCCGCGCCTGGTCCGTCCTGGTCACCCTGCCGCTGGCCGTGCCGAGTTACGTCACCGCCTACGCTTGGCTGTCCGCCGTGCCGTCGCTGGCCGGCTTCACCGGATCGGCCCTCGCCCTCACCCTGGCCTGCTTCCCGTACGTCTACCTGCCCGTCGCCGCCGCGCTGCGCGGCACCGACCCCGGGCACGAGGAGGCGGCCCGCTCCCTCGGCCACGGCCCCTGCCGCACCTTCCTGCGCGTCACCCTGCCCCAGCTGCGGCCCGCCGCGGCGGGCGGCGCCCTCCTCGTCGCGCTGTACGTGCTCTCCGACTTCGGCGCCGTCTCCCTCATGCGGTACGACACCTTCACCCGGGGCATCTACACCTCCTACCGCGCCAGCTTCGACCGCACCCCGGCCGCCGCGCTCAGCGTCGTCCTGGTCGTCATGACCGTGCTGCTCGTCACCGCCGAGACCCGCACCCGGGGCCGCGCCGACTACGCCCGCACCGGCACCGGCACCGCCCGGCGGGCCGTCCCCCTCGCCCTCGGACGCCTCAAGCCCCTCGCCCTCGCCTGGTGCGGCGCGATCGTCGCCCTGGCCGTCGGCTTCCCGCTCGCCACGCTCGGCTACTGGCTCGCCGTCGGCACCTCCGCCACCTGGGACCCGGCCGCGCTGACCACCACCGCCCTCACCACCCTCGGCGTCGCCGCCGCGGGCGCCGCCGTGACCACCCTGCTCGCGCTGCCGCTCGGCGTCATCGCCGCCCGCCACCGCGGCCGCCTCGCCCACCTCCTCGAACAGGCCGCCTACGCGGGCCACGCCGTGCCGGGCATCACCGTCGCGCTCGCCCTGGTGTTCCTCGCCGTCCGCTACGCGCGCCCGCTCTATCAGGAGACACCCCTGCTGGTCTGCGCGTACGCGGTGCTCTTCCTGCCCGTCGCGGTCGCCGCCACCCGCGCCGCCGTCCTCCAGGCGCCGCCCGTCCTCGACGACGTCGCCCGCTCCCTGGGGCGCACCCCCCTCGGCGTGCTGCGGGAGGTCACCCTGCCGCTCGCCGCGCCCGGCGTCGCGGCCGGCGCCGCCCTCACCTTCGTCGTCTGCATGAAGGAACTCCCCGCCACACTGCTGCTGCGCCCCACCGGCATGGACACCCTGGCGACCCGGCTGTGGACCGAGACCGGCACCGGGTCCTTCGCCGCCGCCGCCCCCTACGCCGCCGCGCTGATCCTGCTGGCCGCCGTCCCCTCGTACCTCCTCGGAAGGCACCGCACATGAACGACCTCCAGGTCAGCGGCCTGGTCAAGGCGTACGGGCCGGGAGCTCCGGTCCTCGACGGGCTCGACCTCACCGTCCGCGGGGGCGCCCTCGCCGCCGTCCTGGGCCCGTCCGGCTGCGGCAAGACGACCCTGCTGCGGGTGGTGGCCGGCTTCCTGAAGGCCGACGCCGGCACCGTCACGGTCGCCGGACGCCTCCTCGGCGGCCCCGGCGTCCACCTGCCGCCCGAGCGGCGCCGCATCGGGATCGTCCCCCAGGAGGGCGCGCTCTTCCCGCACCTGAGCGTCGCCCGGAACATCGCCTTCGGCCTGCGGGACCTCGACCGCCCGGCCCGGCGGACGCGCGTGGGGGAGATGCTCGACCTGGTGGGCCTGCCCGGCTACGGCGACCGCATGCCGCACGAACTCTCCGGCGGCCAGCAGCAGCGCGTGGCCCTCGCCCGCGCCCTCGCCCCGCGCCCCCACCTCGTCCTGCTCGACGAGCCGTTCAGCGCGCTCGACAGCGGACTGCGCGGCGCCGTGCGGGCGGAGGTCCGCGCCGTGCTCCGGGAGAGCGGCGCGACCGGCCTGCTCGTCACGCACGACCAGCAGGAGGCGCTCTCCACCGCCGACGTCGTCGCCGTCCTGCGCGGCGGGCGGGTGGCGCAGTGCGCCGCCCCCGAGGAGCTCTACCGCCGGCCCGTCGACCCGTGGCTGGCCTCCTTCGTCGGGGACGCCGTCCTGGTCCCCGGCACCGCTGACGGGGACACCGCCACGACCGCGCTGGGCCGCGTCCCGCTGGCCGCCGCCCCGGCCGGCCGGCGCGAGGGCCTGGTCCTGCTCAGGCCCGAACAGCTCCGGATCGTGGAACCGGGCGGCGCCGACGCCGAGGGCGTCGTGACCGACGTCCGCTTCTTCGGCCACGACGCCCTGGTCACCGTCGCCGTCGACGGCCTGGACGGACCGGTCGACGTCCGCGCCCCCGCCCCCCTGCGGGTGGAACCCGGCCGGAGGGTCGGCGTCCGCCTCACCGGCGAGGCCACCCTGCACCCGCACGGAGACTGAACCGGCCCGGCACCCGGACCGAACGGGCCGCCCGAACGGGCCGCCGGGACGGGCCGCCCGAAGGGGTCGCCCGGACGGCCGGCGAACCGGACCGGCGAAATGCACCGGTGAAATGCACCGGTGAAACGCCTCGGGGTGCCTCCGGAACGAGATCCGGAGGCACCCCGAGCGGGTGCGCCGCCCTGTGCGTCGGTCCGCCGTCAGACGGAGGCCCCGCGCGCGTGGGCGGTGAACGCCGCCCACTGCTCACGGGAGAAGGCCAGCGTCGCTTCCGTCTTCTTCGAGTCCCGGACGTGCACGGTGCCGGGAGAGGCGGCGACCTCCACGCAGTCGCCGCCGTTCGTACCGCTGTGGCTGCTCTTGAACCAAGCGAGTCCACCAGGCTGCCTGGTGTGCTGTTCGACGCTCATAGCTCTCCTGCCATGCGCTCGATGAGGTGGGCAGACTCCTCCGGGTACAGAGCCTGTGACCGCAGCATTCCATACCGCAGCCAGAACTCGCTCACCTCGTTCCGGTCGGATCGGATGCTCACGACCCCCTGTGCCTCGATGCAGACGAACCGCCGGTGTTCGAGTGTCTCCAACAGGACCATCTGGCCGTTCACCCTGCTGTGGGCACCCCGCTGTGTCGGCATCACCTGAACTCCGATGTTGCGCAGACGGGTCTGTTCGTGGAGGTACGTCAACTGCTCCTTCATCACGGTGGTGCCCCCCACCATTCGGCGGAGGGCGCCCTCTTCGATGACGAAGGAGAACACCACGCACGAGTTCTTGCGGCTCGGGTTCTTACGGCTCAGGAGTTCCTGGCGGGCGAGCCGCGCTGCGAGGTGCTGCTCGATCACTTCCTCGCCCAGCGGGGGGAAGTGCGCTTCGAGAAGGGCGCGCGCGTACGCCTCGGTCTGCAGCAACCCCGGCACCAGCATCGGGTCGTACGAGAAGCGGCTGACGGCCTCGGCCTCCAGCAGGGCGAAGTCCTGGAAGAACAACGGCAGTTTGGCCCGGTCCACGTCCTCCTGGAGCACCCGCAGCGCCCCGCCCGCCTCCAGCACCCGTTCCGCGGCCTCGGTGAAGGCGCGCTTGGCGGGGCGCCGCCCCCGCTCGACCGAGGAGACCTGCTCCATCGAGTAGCCGATCGCGTCCGCGAGGGCCTGCTGGGTGAGACCGGCCCGCTCGCGGAAGAGGCGGACCAGCTTGCCGTACGCGCACCACACCGAAGGGTGCTCCCTGTCCGGTCCGCGCCGTCCGGCCGTCCGGCACTTCCGTTCCTCTGCCCTGTCCATCACGCCCCCTGCCTGCCGCGGTGTTCCGTCGCGTGGGGAACGACCGCCCCGCCACTCCGGTCGCGGCCGAAGACCGGTACAACCACCGCACGGACCGGTACAACCACGGCAGGGACCCGTACAACCACCGCACGCACAACGGCGCCACCGGAGGGGGGACGGGCGGTGCGATAAGGTCACGCATGGCGTGATGGAAGCAGCGCCTGTGCAGCACCGCGCGGGTCCCGGTTCGTCGTGACCTCGCCGCCCACCCGGCCGCATGTGCGAGCACCGACCCGCCGAGTGCGCCCGCCCCCAGAACGTCCGGAGCGGATTCTTCCGTCAACGCACCACCGGCCGGCGTCGATCCGTACCGCCCGTACGAGCCCCGCCGGTCGGCCGACCGACGCGCGGGCTCCTTTCTGGAGACGACGTGAGAATCCTCCCCGAGATTTCCCGCACCCTGAGCGAATACCTCCTCATCCCGGGCCTGACCACGGAAGACTGCACGCCGGACAACGTGGACCTCGGGGCGCCGCTGGTGCGCCACCCGGTCGGCGGGGAACCGGCGATCCGGATCGCCACCCCCATGGTGAGCGCTATCATGCAGGCGGTGTCGTCGCCGACGCTGGCGGTGGCGCTGGCGCAGGTCGGCGGACTGTCGTTCGTCCACCAGAACCAGCGGATCGAGGACCAGGCCGCGGACGTGACGGCGGTGAAGCGGCACAAGGCCGGCTTCCGGACCGGCGAGGTCACCGTGGCACCGCTGACGCCCCTCGGCGAGGTCGCCCGGCGGCTGGCCGACACCGAGCAGGGCGTGGCCGTGGTCACGGAGAACGGCGAGGCGGACGGCGGGTTCCTGGGGATCATCGGCCTCGACGACTTCCACCTGGAGCGCCACGGGGCCTCCGAGACCGCCGCCAACCGGATGCGGCGCCGGGACGACCTGGTCACCGCGCCCGCCTCGGTCTCGCTGTCCGAGGCGAACGAGTCGATCTGGCGGCACCACCTGGACGTCCTGCCGGTGCTCGAAGGCGACCGGGTCGTCTCCCTGGTCCTCAGGAGCGACTACCAAGCCCACAAGACGTACCACCGCGCGACCGTGGACGCCGGGAAGCGCCTGCGGGTGGGCGCCGGCGTCAACTCCCGCGACTACCGGGACCGCATCCCCGCCCTGGTGGAGGCCGGCGCGGACGTGCTGTGCCTGGACTCCTCCGACGGCTACTCCGTGTACCAGGCGAGGGTCCTCGAATTCGCCCGGAAGACGTACGGCGACGACGTCCACGTCGGCGCGGGGAACGTCGTCGACGGCCGGGCCTTCCGGTACCTGGCCGACGCGGGCGCCGCGTTCGTGAAGGTCGGGATCGGCGGCGGCGCCATCTGCACCACCCGGGCGCAGAAGGGCATCGGCCGCGGGCAGGCGTCCGCGCTGCTCGACGTGGTCCAGGAACGCGACGCCTACGCCCGGGAGACCGGGCAGTACGTGCCGCTGTGCTGCGACGGGGGCCTGCTCGACGACTCCCACATGGCGATGGCGCTGGCCATGGGGGCGGACTTCGTCATGCTCGGCCGTTACTTCGCCCGGCTCGACGAGAGCCCGTCGAGGAAGCTGCAGATCGGAGGCCAGTGGTACAAGGAGTACTGGGGTGAGGGCTCACGGCGCGCCCAGAACGCGGCCCGCTACGGCCAGCGCGGCCGGATGGTCTTCGAGGAGGGCGTCGACGGTTACGTGCCCTACGCCGGCAGCCTGTACGACAACGTGGAGCGGACCCGGGCCAAGATCGTCTCGACGCTGATCAGCTGCGGGTCGACGAACCTGCGGGACTTCCACCGCGACGCGGTGCTCGTCCCGGTGTCCGCGGAGTCGTTCAAGCAGACCGGCGCCGAGGTGCAACTGCGCCAGGCCACTGCCGACTTCGGAGAGTGACCCGACCGGCCGGGGGCGCGGTCCCGGCCGGAACGGCTCCGTGCCCCGCCCCTGACAGGGATGACCGGTGCCGGCCCGTTCGCCGGTGCGGCCGTTCCCGTGCCGGCCGGGCGGGCCGGTTTCCGCAGATCCGGTCGTCGTCCGCGTCGTTCGCAGTGGTTGGCGCGGGCTCGGTGCCGTCGTCTGCGGCACCATGCCGACGCTAGAGTCGTCCGTCGTGACCGCGACAGCTCCTCAGCCGACCGACCCGCCGTCCGGCGCCGAACCGGGCGGGCTGTCGCGTCGACGACTGCTCACCGGGGGCGCCGCGTTGACCGCGCTGGGGGCCGGCGGGACCGCGGCGTGGGCGGCCTGCGTACGCGGAGGGGACGCGGAACCCCGGGACACCGGGACCGTGCCCGCGCCGCAACCCCGCTGGACGCGTGACTTCTCCACCCCGTCGAGCCTCGTGGGGGTGGCCGGCGGCGTGCTCGTGGTCTCCGGCGCGGGAGAAGGCCCGCAGTCGTGGTGGCTGGCCGGCGTCGACGTCCTCAGCGGGGCGAGGCTGTGGCAGTCCCGTTCGTACAGCACCGTGACCGACGTGGGCGAGTTGCTCGCCGTCGGCGTGAACGTGGAGGAGCTGGGCCACGTCGCGGACGGGACGGTCAGGGGCGTCGATCCGAGGACGGGCGAGATGGTCCCCCTCCGGGGCGATCTCGGCCGCCCCGGAGACGGCCTGGACACCGTGCACGCGACCGGGCAGCCCGGTGTCGTCCACCTGAGCGGTCCCGAGGCCGTCGCCGCGTACGACCTCGCGTCCCGCAGCCGCCTGTGGATCGCGCGCCACTCGTCCTGTCGGCCGGGCGCGGTCGCCGGTGGGGTCCTGCTCTGCACCACCGAGGGGAGGGACGCGGTCGTCGGCCTCGATCGGGCCGACGGCACCCGACGGTGGCGCCGGACATTCGCCCCGGGCGCCCTCGGCCCCATCGGCCCGAGGTCGGTCGGGGCCGGAACGGTGTACCTGGGCGGCCGGGAGGTCGTCGCGCTGGACGCCGACGGCGGCGAGGAGCTCTGGCGATGGGGGGCGGACCGGAAGGCCGGCCCCCGGCCGGACCGGCAGTACTACCAGGCCCCGCAGCCGGTGGGCGGCGTGGTCCACACCGTTGCGCCGGACGGCAGGAAGCCCGACGGCAGTTCGACGTTCAGCCTGATCGCGCTGGACGCGGCGACGGGCCGGCACCTGTGGACCCACCGGTCCGCCAGAGGAATGTTCGACCGGATGGGCGCGCCCCTGGTCCGCCGCGGCACGGTGTACGTCGACACGGGCGACGGGACCCGGCCGATCGTCGCCGTCGACACGCGCACGCACGCGACGCGCTGGGTTCTCCGCGGCTCCGCCACGTCCCAGGAGTGGGGCGGGGGAGCCCTTCTGGACGGGGCCACGTTGTACGTCTCGACGGGCACCCGGGTCGTGGCGCTGCCGATGGGCGCCGGGCGGAGCCGGGGGCAGGGCCCCGACGTCCGCTGACACCGGGCAGACGGCCGGCCCCGGCCCGGTCCCGGCCCGGTCCCGGCCCCGGTCTCCGGTGGGCCGGTGCCCCGTGCGCCCGGGGCGGAGGCCCGTGGGCGGACCGCCCGGCCGGCCCGTTCCGGGATGGAGGCCGGCTGGGCCGGGGTGAGCGGTCCCGTGCGCGGGTCGGTGTCCGTACCGCGCCGGGTACGCGCGCGAGGACGACGCGGACGCCGGGCCGTCAGGCGGGCCGGGCGGCGATGGTGCAGAGGCGCTTGGTGGCCCGGGTCAGCGCCACGTACAGGTCCCTCTCCCCATTGGGGCGGGCCGTGACGATCTCCTCGGGGTTCAGGACGACGACCCCGTCGAATTCCAGGCCGCGTGCTTCGGACGCCGGCACGACGCGTGCGTGGTGGGCGACGCCCCGGGCCGTCAACTCGCTCACCCTGGTGTCGGCGCAGATCACTCCCAGAAGCTCGCCCGGGTGCGCGGTGCTCTGGGCGCGGAGTTCCCGGACGACCGCGGTGGCCAACCCGTCCGGAGGTGTGGTCACGGTGCGGGGGCTCTCACCGCTTCGCAGTGACCGTGTGGGCTTCTGCTCCGGTGCGATCCGCGTGAGCAGGTCCCGGACGCTGTCCAGGATCTCCTGCGTGGTGCGGTAGCTGACGGTCAGTTCGTGCAGTGTGAACCGCGGTCCGACGTGGGGGCTCAGCGCCTCCTCCCAGTCGCGTGCCGTCGTGACCGGGCCCGCCTGGGCGAAGTCGCCCACCAGCGTCATCGACCGTGCCGGGCAGCGGCGGACGATCATCCGCCACTGCATGGCGGTCAGTTCCTGCGCCTCGTCGACGACGACGTGCCCGTACGTCCGCTCGGGAGGGCCGTCGACCAGGCTCGCCGCCTCGTCCAGCAGCGGCACGTCCGCATCGGTCCACGGGGCGTCCGGACCGCGCAGCAGAAGGGACCGCTCCCGCGCGGTCAGGCGGGGCAGGTGCTCGGCGAGGGCGTCGGCGTCCGTCAGGAGCGCCCTCACGAGGTCGCCGGGTACCAGCCGCGGCCACAACGCCTCGACCGCCCGGTCGACGCCGGCGTCGTCGAGGAGATCGGCCCGGATGGCGTCCACGTCCAGTTCGTGGGCCGGACCGGGGTCGGCCGCACCTTCGGCACGGCGCTGGGCGACTCCCGTGAACCGGTCGAGGTCGATGCCCGTCATCTTTTCCGCATCGGCGTCGATCTGCTCCAGGATGTCGCCCACGTCTCGCTGCATCGCGTCGGTGACGGCGTCGATCAGAAGCTTTTTGAACACCCGGCGCGCGGGGTTGTGCCCCGGTACGGCGGCCGCGGCGGCGTCGCGCGCCACGGCGACCTCCTCGCCGGAGAGGCGGACCGACTCCCGTCCGACCCGCACGGTGAAGTCACCGGCGGGGGCCTGGTGGGCGCGCAGCAGGCCGGCCAAGGTGTCGGCGAGGCCGGAGCCGCCCTTCAGCCGTGCCGTGTCGAACGAGTCCGCCGTGCCCACCGTTTTCGCCGCGTCCGCCGTGTCCGCGGGCATCCCGGCCAGTTCCCGGCAGGTCGCCAGGACGACGTCGTTCTCCCCGAGCGAGGGAAGGACCTGGGAGATGTAGTCGAGGAACCGGGCATTCGGACCCACCACCAGTACCCCCTCCTCCGCGGCGCGCGGAAAGGCGTACAGGACGTAGGCCGCCCGGTGCAGGGCGACCACCGTCTTGCCGGTGCCGGGCCCGCCCTGCACCACGGTCACCCCGCGGTGGGCGGAGCGGACGATCTTGTCCTGTTCGGCCTGCAGCGTCGCGACGGCCGAATGCATCCTGCCCGTACGCCGTGCCGACAGGGCCTCGGCCAACGGGCCGTCCCCCACGACGTCCTCGTCGGTCGGCTCGGTCCCGTCCAGCAGCTCGTCGCTCACCGAGACGACCGCGCGTTCCTCGAGGCGCAGGTGCCGGCGCCGCCGCAGTCCCATCGGATGCACCGGTGTCGCCTCGTAGAAGGGCCGCGCCGCGTGCGCGCGCCAATCCACGAGCAGCGGCAGATCGTCCTCCTCCCGGTGCAGTCCGATCCGCCCGACACGCAGGGCCGTGCCGTCCGTCCGGTCGACGCGCCCGAAGACCAGTCCCTTCTCGGCACCCTCCAGTCGGCCGATTTCCCTGGTCAGACGCTCGACGACGAGTTCCCTCTCGTAGGCTTCGCCGGCGCTGTCCGCCGGGGTCTTCAGCACCTTCGCCCGATCTGCTCGCGCCTCGGAAAGCCGCTCGGTGAGCAACTCGTATAAGGAGGACACGTAATTCTGCTCCGATTCGACCGCGCGCATGGCGGGGTTGTTTATGTTCGACAACAGGGGACTCCTTCGATTCGGGGCACACCATACAATCAGGATTCCCCGAAGGTAATTCTTGACTTGTTCGGCGAAGTCATGTCCCTACGGCCGAGTCCTTCCGGCCATGCCAGGCCCGGGTGGTGGCGGGGCCAGCGACGCCGGAAGCTCCCTGCCCATTGGGACAGCGCCGACTGCCGCCCGGAGCGGGGGGCTCCCCGGTCACCTGCCGTGCCGCCCCCGATGCCCCTGATGCACCTGATGCGCCGGTTTCCCGGTCTGAGGACCTGATCTGCACCCGAAGGAGCGAGACCGGCTTCTCCGCCGCAGGCATCGACCGTGACCGCGACGCCGTCATCGCCAAACTCACACTGTCCTGGAGCTCCGGCACTGTCCAAGGCCACGTCAACCGGACCAGGATATTCAAATGTCAGATGTTCGGCCGAATCGGCTTCGCTCTTCCGCGGAGGAGTGGGCCTCCGACCGACCCCGGCCACCCACGAGGTGACGGGAACGAGAGAAGATGCGTGATGGATCCCCGCATACCCCGCCTGCGGCGCAAGCTGGCCGCGATCCCGTTCCAGCCGCTGCGCAGCCACTCCTTCGGGGAGGAACGACACGGGTTCCGCCTCGGTCCGAAGCTCGCGGAAGTACGTGTCGCCGCTTTTGAGGCCGAGCACGACATCGTCCTGCCCGACGCCTATCGGCAGTTCCTCACGCACGTCGGCGGCTCCGGCGCGGCGCCGTTCTACGGCCTCATGCCGCTGGAGCGGTGTTCCCTGCTGGTCATGAACCCACGTGGAGAACCGGGGGCGCCCCGCGGTTTCGACGGCACAGGCCCCAGGCCCCACGGGCGTGATCTCTTCCTCCACATCATCGAGATGGGCTGCACCGACGTCTGCGTCATCGCAGTGACCGGTCCCCTCACCGGCCGCGTCCTCATCGGCAACGGCGACGGGTTCTGGGGCCCTCACCTCTCCTCCGCCACCGACTTCCTCGACTGGTACGAACGCTGGCTCAACCACATGAGCGCCGGACGAGACAACCGGGCTCTGGAACTCACCTCACCCCGGCTTCGAGCCCATCCGAACCGTCACCGCACGGCTCCGAGGAACTGACCTTCCGGGGCAGCGCCACGGAATGCGTGCCAGAAGCCGATCTCATGGGCAGAGCCACTCGGCAGGCTCCGCCACCGTTCTTCGGAGGCGGAGGCGGAGGCGGAGGCGGAGGCGTTCCGGCGGACGACGCGACTCCGCACCGCTCCTCCAGGCTGCCGTACGGCCGGAAGCCGACCAGGGGTTCCGGTCGCCTTCCGGCCGTACGAGCACACCTCATGCGCCGACGGATCCCCAACCATGCTTCCAGCACGGTCCGCTCGTCGGCGTGCGTGGGAGGAATCGGCCGTCCGTCCGGTGTCGTGCTCATGGGCCCCCTGGCAGCGGCAGCCGTACCGATGCGTGCCTTCGCCGACGACGAACACACCCCTCGTCCTCGCCTCGCCCGCCCTCACGAGCCGGCTCCGCCGGGGCCGTCTGGCTCCTCCGCCTGCTCCGTGCGGTCGACGGCCGTGGCCGGCGCACAGCGCCGACCGGGTGCGGCGTGCTGACGGGTGCGGGTTGTACGCGTGACCGGCGTGCCTGTACCCGGTGTGGGCGTGACCGATCTCCGGGCGGTGCGTTGGGCGGGCGGAGTCCGGTGACGGTGAGGGTCGTACGGGAGGAGCTGCGGCGTGGACGACGAGGTTCAGCATTCGGAACACGGCTTCGGAACGGGCATGTTGTCCGTCTTCGGGCGCCAGTTGAAGCTGCTGCGGGACCGGGCGGGGATGGACCGGGCGAAGTTCGGTTCGCTGACCGGATACTCGCCCTCGACCATCGCGGCGTTCGAGCAGGGGAGGCGGATCCCGCCACCGAGGTTCATCGATAAGGCGGACGAACTGTTGGAGGCGGGCGGGGTCCTGAGCGCGGGCAAGGAGGAGGTGGCCCGGGCCCAGTACCCGGCGTTCTTCCGGGACGCGGCCCGACTGGAGGCGGAAGCGGCCGTGCTGCAGGTGTACGCAGTTCAGGCCGTACCGGGGCTGTTGCAGACCGAGGAGTACGCGCGAGCGGTCTTCGCCATGTGGCGCCCCCGGTTGGAAAGAGACGTCATCGAGCAGAGGCTGGCCGCCCGACTGGCGCGGCAGGGGATCTTCCGGAGGTCCGCTCCACACCTGAGTTTCGTGATCGAGGAAGCCGTCCTGCTTCGGCCGCTCGGTGGGGAGGCGGTGTGGAAGGGGCAGTTGGAGCAGATCCTGCTGATCGAGGAGAAGCGGAACGTGGAGATCCAGGTGATGCCGCTCTGCCGTCACGAACACGCGGGACTGGCTGGCCCGTTCACCTTGATGGAGCTGAGGGAAGGGCGCAGGATCGCCTATGCGGAAGTGCAAGGCGACAGCAGGGTCCACACAGCGCGTCAGAAGGTCCGGGAGCTTGAATGCACATACGGGTCCCTGCGCGCACAGGCCCGCACTCCGGCAGAATCACGTTCGTTGATCGAGGAGCTGTTGGGAGAGGGATGAACGGGGAAGAGGGCGGGCTCGGTCCGGACGGACCGGCCTGGTTCAAGAGCAGTTACAGCGCCGGTGACGGCGGCGAGTGCGTCGAGGTCGCCGCCGGTCCCGGCGGGGTCCACGTCCGTGACTCGAAGGACACCGCTCGCGCGCCGCTGGCCGTCGGCGCCCCGGCGTGGGCCGCGTTCGTGGAGTTCGCGGCGTTCTGACGGGAACGGGGCCCCGGGCGGATGCCCGCCCGGGGCCCGTACCTCCCTGGGGAAACCGGTGTCTCGACCGGGGCCCGGCCACGGGCAGAGGCATGGGTGAGGCGGCCGGTGTCGTCGACGATCGGGACACCGCCGACCCCCGGCCTGTAGGTGACGTGTTCCCGCAGGCCGTCGTGGACGTCATCGGACTCCGCTTCGATCCGGCGAGGACCGCGCAGGCCGTCGGCGCCGGGGCTTCACGCGCATATACCGTGCTCCCCGCGGATCACAAGGGCGGGGGCCCGAACAAAGAATTTCAATATTCAAAAACCCGCTCCCGGGTACTTCTTGATGCCCTCTGAGCTGGCCAAATGCGGGGGAGACCGGAGACCGTACGCCGGTAGACGCTCGCAGTCCAAGGTCATGGAACGGAGGGAACTCCGTGATCACGGACGTCTGCGCCTGCTGTGTACCGAACCCCGCCCAACACGGCGAGACATCGGCAAACGGGCGCCACCCGACGGCGCCGGAGCCCCGGCAAAGACCCCTGGAATATGAGGGGAGTTGTGGTTATGATCGTGAAGCGCGCGATCCGCGGACAAGGGACAGGGGGAGGGTCTTCGTGGAAGTACCCGCCGTGACGTCGATCACCATTGACAGGGCCGGTGCGGACGACATAGAAATCGTCACCGATCTTTTTCTCGGCTATCTGGACTTCTACAAGGCTCCGGCCTCCAGGGAGGCAGCCGGTTCTTTTATCGCGGAACGGTTGGCCAAGGCCGATTCGATGATTTTCATCGCCCGGGACGCGGACGGGACCGCCCTGGGTTTCACTCAGGTCTACCCGACCTTCGCGTCCGTCTCCATGGGGCGGGTGTGGATCCTCAACGACCTGTACGTCGTCCCGGACGCGAGGCGCCTCGGGGCCGGCCGTGCGCTCGTCCGGTTCGTCACCGACAGGGCCCGGGCCGAGGGGGTCGTCAGGGTCACCCTGGCCACGGCCGAGGACAACGTGTCCGCGCAGGCGCTCTACGAGGCCGAGGGCTTCACGACCGGTCACCCGGTACGTCACTACGTCAAGCGGACGCGTCAGTGAATCTCCCGAGATGAGCTGAGCCTCCACGCGGTTAGAGGCTTTCATGCAGACGATCCTTGTCGTGGACCGGCTCGCCGAAGCGGCGGTTCCCTATCACGAGTGGTTCACCCCGTCCGACGGCCGGCTGGTCCTGTTCACCACTCGGCCGGCGGAGGCGTTCTCATCCGTCGAGACCGCGCGTTACCTCGAAATGCACCACTATTCGACGGAGGACGCGCTCACGCTTCTGGAGCGCGACGCGCTGCGACGCGCGGGGCAGCCCGACGTCACGGCCGTCGTCGCGCCGGCCCGAATGGATCTGCTGCTCGCGGCAGTGCTGCGTGAACGGCGGGATCTGCCCGGGCAGACGAGAAGAAGCGCCCTTCTGTTCAACGACGTCTGCGCCCTCCGGCACGAACTGGAAGCCGCGGGTCTCCCCACGGTGAACTGCTCGCCGGTGACGCAGATACTGGACGTCTTCGGGTTCGCCGCGGAGCACGGGTTTCCCGTCCGGGTCCGGCCACGAGGAGCCCGGCACGGTGCGACCGTGGAACTCGGAAGCACCGGGGAGGTCGAGGCGTACGTCGCCGGCGGACTCACCGCGCGCAAGGAGCACCTGCCCGACCTCGCCGTCGAATCGGTTCCGCAAGGGCGCCGGATGGACCTGGCGGGCACGACCGGCGGGGGAATCCCCGTGACGACCGGCGGGGGAATCCCCGTGACGCCGCAGGGCGGTCCGGTCGCCGACGAGGAAGTGGCGGGGCTCGTCGCCGCCGCGCTCGACGTCCTGTCCGTTCCCGCCGGCCACCACTGGCAGGCGAAACTGATCCGGACTCCGGAGGGAGTCCTGATCGACGAACTGACGGTGGGGCTCACGGCCGGTGATCCCGTTCCGGCCCCCCGAATACGAGAGGCACAGCCGTGAGCTTGCTCATCCTGCACCGCGGTTCCCTCCGTGCGAACCGCTATGCCGAGTGGCTCGCGGATTTCGGCGGAGACGTCGTCCTCCTGGCTTCGCAGGAGAAGCTGGACGCGGTGAAGGAGGAACTGCGGCCGACGGCCGACGGCTTCCTGCACGCCGAAGCGATAACCGGATACGACCTGAGCGGCCGGCTGGAGTCGCGGGCCCTGGAACTCGCCGAGAAGTACGACGTCCAACACGTCTTCGCGAGCAACGAGTACGACCTGGAAAGAGCGGCGCTCCTCCGGGAGATCCTCCGGATTCCCGGGCAGGGAAGCGACAGCGCACAGGCGTTCCGCGACAAGGTCCTCATGAAGGAGGCCGCCCTCGCCGGCGGTGTGCCCGTCGCTCCCTACCGTACGGTCGAGTGCGCCGCCGACGTCCACGCCTTCGCCGCCGACCACGGCTTCCCGCTGGTCGTCAAACCGCGCAACGCCGCCGGGTCGGTGGGGACCACCGTCGTCCGCACCCCGGAGGAGCTCGACGAACTCGTCGCGCTGCGGATGACGGCGGACCAGGGCCGGCCCAACCTGCTCGTCGAGGCGTTCGTCCCCGGTGGGATGTGCCACGTCGACGGCCTGGTCCTCGACGGCGAGGTCGTCCTCGCCTGGCCGTCGCGGTACCTGGACGCACTGGTGTCCTTCCCGGTCGGCGGAATCCTCGCCGATGTCTCCCTCGATCCGGACGATCCGCTCGCCGCGCGCCTGCTGGCTCTCTGCGACCGGCTGATGAGCGCCATGCCGACGCCGCCGAACTGCGCCTTCCACATCGAGGTCTTCCACACCCCGGACGATCGACTCGTGCTGTGCGAGGTCGCGAGCCGCACCGGTGGCGCCAAGATCAAGGAAACGATCGAGGTCATGTTCGGCGTGGACCTGACCGAGGCGTGGCTGCGGGCCGAAGTCGGGCTGGAACCGCCCCGCGCCCTGCGCGGCCCCCGGCGGCCGCGGCCCCGCACCATGGCCGGATCGCTGCTGATGCTGTCCCGTCCGGGGCTGGTCCGCGACGTGCCGCGGACCGCCGACTTCCCCTGGGCGGAGCGGTACGAACTCCTGGTGGAGCCGGGGCAGCGGCTCGACCCGGCCGCCTTCTGCGGCGACGTGATCGCCTCACTGGTCGTGTCCGCGCCCGACCGGCGGGAGTGCGAGCGCCGACTGGGCCTGGCCCGCCGGTGGTTCGAGGACGCCGCCGTGATCGATCCCCCGCCGCACGCCTGACGACCCCGCCCGTCGCTCCGCCGGACGCGCAGCCGCCGCCCGCCCCCAGCCGAAAGGACCCTCCCTTGCCACGCGTGGCCGTCATCGGAGGCACCATCAACATCCTCCTCCGCGCCGCCGCTCTGGACGTGAGCGTCGTGCTGTTCCACAAGGAGGGCGCCTACGACCCGGAATCCGTCAAGTACTGCACGGAACTGGTCCACGTCGACTTCGTCGACGACCCCGAAGCCCTGGTGGAACTGGTGCGGGCCCACCACGAGCGCCGGCCGTTCGACCGGGTCATGTCGCTGACCGAGAACGGCCTGGTGCCGGCCGCCCGGCTCAACGAGATCCTCGGGCTGGGCGGCAACTCCCTGCGCACGGCCGAGCTGCTCAAGGACAAGGTGTCCATGCGCCGCCGTCTCGACGAGGAAGGCATAAGCCCCGTCGCCTACCGCGCCGTGCGCAGCCGGCAGGAGCTCGACGCGTTCCGGCAGCTGATCGGCGGTCCCGTCTTCGTCAAGCCGGTGAACGGCTCCGCCAGCGTGGCCGTGCAGCGCGTGGACACGTCCGCCGACGCGGCGTCGGCCTGGGCCCGCCTCACCGCGGCGGGGTACGACGAGGCCATAGCGGAGGAGTTCCTGGAGGGGCCGGAGTTCAGCGTCGACGCCTACTCGTGGCAGGGCCGGCACACCGTCATCGCCGTCACGCGCAAGCTGCTCGCCCCCAACTCCCTGGAGATCGGGCACTCGATGCCCGCCCAGCTCGAAGAGGACACGCGGTCGGAGATGACGCGCATGGTCCGCGCGATGCTCGACGCCGTCGGCCTCGTGGAGGGCCCGACCCACACCGAAGTACGCCTGACCCCGAAGGGCCCGCGCATCATCGAGTCCCAGAACCGGATCGGCGGCTCGCGGCTCTACGAGATGATGTCCCTCGCCTTCGGCATCGACATCATCCGCCTCGCCGTGGCCGTCCCGCTCGGCCTGGAACCGGCCCCGGAGAAGACCCCCGACACCCTGGCGGGCGCCGCCGTCCGCTACTTCACGCCGCCCCCCGGCGTGGTCACCGCGATCACCGGCACGGAGCACCTGCCCGACGACGGGACGCTGCGCCTGGCCCTGGGCGTCGCGGTCGGCGACACGGTCGCGGAGCAGCGCACCTCGATCGACCGCGACACCCTCGGCTGCTACGTCGTCTGCTCCGGTGCGGACGAGGCGGACGCCGTCGCGCGCTGCGAAAGGGCCCTGGACACCGTGACGATCACCACCCGGGCGGTGGCGCGGTGACCGTCCCGACGCCCTGCCGGGACCGGGCTCCCGTCGCGAGGAAGACGGTCCTCGTCTCCAGCGTGTCCTCCGACTCGCACACCTGGAACCTGGTCTACCTGCAACTGCTCCTCGAGGAGATGGGGCACGACGTCGTCAACATCGGGGCGTGCGTCCCGGACCGGTTATTCGTCGACGAGTGCCTGCGGCACCGGCCGGACCTCGCCGTCGTGAGCACCGTGAACGGCCACGGGTACGCCGACGGCAGACGGCTGATCCGGCGCGTCCGCGAGGAGACCGCCCTGGACCGCCTGCCGGTCGTCATCGGCGGCAAGCTCGGAATCCGGGGCGGCCTGCCGCAGGACGCCGGCCTGGAGCTCATCGGGGAGGGCTTCAGCGCCGTGTTCGACGACAGCGCCTCCCCCGACGACTTCCGCCGTTACGTCGAGTCCGTTAGTACGCGGCGGCTTCCCGCGGGGAGCCGGCACCGATGACGACACGTCCGGACCCTCCGGCGCCGCTCGGCGCGTTCGGCGGCTTCATCGCCCGGGCCAGGGCGGAGAAACGACTCGTCGTGCAGCCCCGCATGGGCTTCCCGGACCCCCGCCGGATGCGGGAGGGCCTCGACGCCGTGAAGGCCGCGCGGGCCCGCACCATCGGCACCATCACCGTGGACAGCTACACCCGCACCGGCGACCACGACGGGGCCCGCGAGGCCCTGGCCGCCGGCGCGGACCTCAACGGCTTCCCGCTGGTGGCCCACGGGCCCGCCGTGACCCGCGAGATGCTCCGGGGAGTGGAGTCGGCCGAGTTCCCCGTTCAGGTCCGGCACGGTGCGCCACTGCCGTACGACATCCTGCGGACCCTGGCGGAGGCCGGTCTCACGGCCACCGAGGGCGGGCCCGTGTCGTACTGCCTGCCCTACGGCCGGACGCCGCTGCGGGACTCCGTGCGCGCCTGGCGCGGCGCCTGCGAGATGCTGGCCTCCCACGACGGCAGAGCCGGCCCGGTGCACATGGAGAGCTTCGGCGGCTGCCTGCTCGGCCAGCTCTGCCCGCCCGGCCTGCTGGTCGCCGTCACCCTCCTGGAGGGCCTGTTCTTCCGGCAGGCCGGGATCCGCAGCGTCTCCCTGAGCTACGCCCAGCAGACGAACCCCCGGCAGGACACGGAGGCGGTGTCCGTCCTGCGGGAGCTGGCCGGCGAGTACCTCGCGGACACCGACTGGCACGTCGTGATCTACACCTACATGGGCGTGTACCCCCGGACCCGTGCCGGTGCCGCGAACCTGCTCCGCCAGAGCGCCGGGCTGGCGGTGAGGACGGGAGCGGAACGGCTGATCGTCAAGACCGAGGTCGAGGCGTACCGCATTCCGACGATCGCGGAGAACGTCCGGGCACTGGAGATCGCCGAAGAGGCCGCGGCGGAGGAGCGGTCGCTGCTCGGCGCCTCGGCGCCGCCGGCCGCACCGCGGGACACGGGGATCGGGGCGGAGAGCCGCGCGCTCGTCGAGGCGGTCCTGAGCCTCGACGCGGACATCGGCACGGCTCTGGTGAAGGCCTTCGAACAGGGCCTGCTCGACGTGCCGTACTGCCTCCATGCCGACAACCACGGCCGGGCCCGGAGCTACATCGACGAGGAGGGGCGGCTGGGCTGGGTCGACACGGGGCGGATGCCCATCACCGGCTCCGTCCGTACGGGCGCCCCCGAGCGGATCGGTGCCGACCACCTCCTGAACATGCTGTCGTTCGTCGAACGCCGCTTCGACGAGTCCGAACTGGCGAAGCGCGCTTCCCGGAGGCACGACGGCCTCGCGCCCTGACACGCACGGCGAACCATCCAACGAGCAGACCCCGGGGGGGCGCATGACCACGAGCACCGACGCACAGCCGGCCGGCACCACCGCACCGGGACCGCGGCACAACCGCGACTTCCTGAAACTCTGGTCCGGGCAGGCCGTCTCCGACTTCGGCACGCAGATCACCCTGCTCGCCTTTCCGCTCATCGCGGTCTCCTCGCTCGACGCGACCTCCCTGCAGATGGGGTTCCTCAACGCGGCGGGACACGTGCCCATCGTCGTCCTCACCCTCCTCGCCGGGGCCTGGGTGGACCGGGTCAGACGCAGACCCGTCATGATCGCCACCAATGTCGCGCGGGCCGTCACGATCGCCGCCGTGCCCTGCCTCGCCTTCGCGGGCGTGCTGCGCATGGAGTACCTGTACGCCATCACCCTCGTCCTGGGCTCGCTGGGCGTGCTGTTCGACGTGTGCTACCAGGCGTACCTGCCCACGATCGTCCCCCCGGAGCAACTGGTCGCCGCCAACGGCCGGCTGCAGGCGACGTACTCGGCCGCGCGGGTCGGCGGCCCCGGGGTCGGGGGCCTCCTGGTGCAGGCGCTCTCCGCCCCGGTCGCGCTCCTCGTCGACGCGCTCTCGTTCCTGGTCTCCGCCGTCGGCCTGTCCTCCATCGAGGCGGAGGAACGGGTGCGGTCCAAGGAGGAGCGCGCCGGACGCGTGTGGACCAGCATCACGGAAGGGCTGCGCTACTCGTTCGGCCAGCCGCTCCTGCGCGCCGTCACCATCCAGGCCACCTGCTGGAATCTGTTCATCGCCTCGATCCAGGCCGTGTACATCATGTACGCGACACGTCAGCTCGGGCTCTCCCCGGCACTGATCGGGCTCACCTCGGCGGGCGGCGCGGTCGGTTCCCTCATCGCGTCCTTCACCACGCGGCGGACGGCCCTGCGGTTCGGCACCGGACGGACCATCGCCGGCGCCGTGGTGCTCGGCTGCTCCGCGCCGCTGCTGCTGCCCCTCGCCGGCGGACCCACGGCGCTGGTCATCGCGGTGATCGCCCTGTCGTTCTTCCTCAGCGGCGTGGGCGCCACCACGTCGAACGTCCACGTCGTCGCCCTGCGCCAGACCATCACACCCCAGGACCTCATCGGCCGGGCGACCGCCAGCCACCGCTTCTGCGCGGGGAGCGCCCTGCCCCTGGGAGCACTGCTGGGAGGCGTGATGGGCGAGGTCCTGGGCCTGCGCGAGGCCCTCTTCGTGAGCGCCGCCGCACTCTTCTGCACCCCTGTCCTGATCCTCACGTCCCCCATTCCGGGGCTGCGCGAACTCCCGAAAGGCCCGATGAAGTGAACGTGCTGGTGATCGGTTGGAAGCAACTCGTCGAGGAGGCGCTGGAGGCCCTGGGCGTCCCCCACACCACGGTCGTCGAGATGCACAAGTACCCGAAGGCGAGGGAGACGCGCCGGCAGGAGGCGACGTTCCTGCCCTGCGGGGACACGAGTGACGTCGAGGCGGTCCTCGGGGCGCTCGCCCGCGCCGACGCCCGCCTGGACGACGTGTCGATGGTCTGGGGCACCGACGAGTTCAACATCGTCTCCGCGGCGGCCGTCGCCGCGGTCCTCGGCAGGCCGTCCCGGTTCGACCCCGCCACGGCACTGCTCTTCCGCGACAAGTTCCTGCAGAAGCGCGCGGTGCGGCAGGCCGGCATCCGGGTCGCCCGCACGGCGGTCCTCTCCTGCCTCGACGACCTGGCGTCCGGGGCCGCCGCGGAGGTCGGCTTCCCGGCGGTGCTCAAGCCGATGGCGGGGGCGGGAACCATGCTCACCCAGCGGGTCGACACCGTGGAGGAGCTCCGCGAGGCGCTGGCCGAGGTGCTCGGGGACAGCCCCCGCTCCGGGCCGTTCCTCCTGGAGGAGTACGTCGACGGCAGCGAGATGCACGTGGACGGCGTCCTCTTCGACGGCGAGATCACCACCTACGGCGTCTCCCGCTACTTCACCAACAACCTGCACGTCCGGTCGGGCGGTATCAACGGCGCCTACATGCTGGACCCCGGCAGGTTCCCGGCCGTGTACGCGGAGGTCGGTGCCCTCACCGCGCACGCCCTGCGGACGCTCGGCCTCACCCGAGGCGTCTTCCACATGGAGGTGTTCGAGACGCCCGACGGCTACTGCTTCTCCGAGTGCGCCGCGCGGCACGGCGGCAACGGCGTCTTCCAGTCGTTCCGGTACAAGTTCGGCCTCGACCTGCTCGCGGAACACGTCAAGTCCCTGGTCGGAATGGCCCCCGGCACGCCCGCCGCCTCGCCGCGCGCCTACGGCCGGACCCTGCTGAGAGCGCCTCACGGGCGCGTCACCGCCGCCCCCGCCGAAGAGGAGCTGCTCGCCCGGCCCGGCGTGCTGGAGGGCGCCGTGGACCTGCGCATCGGTGCCGAGACCCCCGACATGACCCGGAACAGCTTCGCCCGCGCCGGCAGCGCGATCATCGCGGCGGACGACGAGGAGGCCCTGCGCGTCCGCATCGACGACATCCGCGAATGGTTCCACGCCGCCGTCACGGTCGAGCCGACCGCCTGACCGGCCCAGCAGACGTCACGGAAACGAGGAGGAAGAATGCCCCGAGTAGCAGTGATCGGCGGGGAGCTGTACGCCGTCCGCCACGCGAAGGACCTCGGCATCGACGTGGTGCAGGTCCACGTCCCGGGCAAGTACGACGAGCGCGTCGCCCACTACTGCGAGCAGGTGCTCGAGGTCGGCGCCCTCGCGGACAGCGAGGCCGTCGTCGAGGCCCTCAGACCCCTGCATCGCGCCCGGCCCTTCGACCGGGTCGTCACGACCAGCGAGTTCGGCGGCGTCACCGCCGCCCGGGTCGCCGAGGAGTTCTCGCTCCCCGGCAACAGCGTCAGGACCGCGGAGATCCTCAAGGACAAGGCGCTGATGCGCCGCGTCCTGGACGAGCACGGCCTGAGCCCGGTCGCCCACCGCCTGGTGCGCAGCGCGGAGGACATCGTCGGTTTCCTGCCCTCCGTCGACGGCCGCATGGTGGTGAAGCCCGTCGACGGCACCGCCAGCGCCCACGTGCAGCTGGTGCGCGGCGAGGAAGAGGCCGCCGCGGCCTGGAAGGCCATGCGCGACGCCGGATACACGGAGGCGCTGGCCGAGGAGTTCCTGGAAGGGCCGGTCGGCAGCGTCGAGTCGTTCTCCGCGGGGGGCCGGCACCTTCCGGTCACCGTCACGGAGTACGTCGTCAACGACCGGTTCGTCGAGATAGGCACCACCATGCCGAGCCGGATCACCGACGGCGTCACCCGGCAGCTGTTCGACCTGACGACGGCGCTGCTGGACGCCGTCGGGCTGGTGGAGGGCCCGGCCCACACGGAATTCGTCCTCACCCCTCGCGGGCCCCGGATCCTGGAGTCGCACAACCGCATGGCCGGGGGCGGCATGCCGGAACTGGTGCGCCGCGCCCACGGCCTGGACTTCGCCAGGATGTTCCTCTCCGTGCCGACCGGTCTGGAGGCACTGCCGACCGCGGTGCCGGAGCACCGCGGGGCGGCCATCCGCATGTTCGCGCCGGATCCGGGGGTGGTCACGCACGTCACCGGGCTGGACGAGGTGGACGCCACCGTCGTCCGGACGCCGCCGGGCGTCGTCGTCCCGGGCACGCCGGGCATCGTGGAGCTCGCCGACGCGGAGGTCGGTGTCATGCTGCAGCTCAACCCGGGTGACGTGGTGCCGCCCCTGGACGCCGGCTGGAACCGGCGCGCCGGCTACGTGATCGCTTCGGGCCGCGACTGCCACGAGGCGACGGCGCGGTGCGAGGACGTTTTCGGGAAGATCGGTATCCACACCTCGTAATATCCAGTTCTTCAAAGATTTTTCCGTTTCCGGGGCCGCCGCACGGAAAGGGCGTCATACTGTTTCACGCCGGGGCCGGTTGCCTCTCGATTTCCGGGTGAGCCTTGTCGCCTCCCGTGAAATGAACGGGGGTTGACTCGGGGAAGTGGTGGTCGGCAAGCTTGATAAAGCGGAGAAAACGAAGCGCCGCAGGGAAATGAAGGGGGGAACCGGGATGCCTCGCGTCGCGTTCACCACGTTCGCGATCCTGAAGCAGCCGTACGGAAATCCCGAGGTTCAGGAATTCGACGACCTGACGCCGCCCACGTTCGAAGAGGCGGAGCGCAGCCCCGGATTCGTCGCACGGGCGAAGGAGTCGAGCGGCCAGAGCCACCTGACGAACTTCGAGAGGGACTGGGGCCGGTGGGGCGCCTTCGACGTGCCCCGCTTCTACACCGGCGGCCGCACCGACGAGACCGACAGCCGCGCCTCCACCCTGTCCCTGTGGGAGGATCTCGACTCGGTCTTCTCCTTCGTCTACAACGGCCTGCACCGCAGCACCTTACGCAGGCGCCACGAGTGGTTCCTCAAGCCCGAGTGGCCGAGTTACGCCGCCTGGTGGGTCTCCGACGACACCATCCCGACGTGGGCGGACGCCTGCGCGGCACTCGAGCACCTGCACGACCACGGGCCCACCCCGCGTGCGTTCACCTTCCGCCGGCCCTTCACCCCGGACGGCACCCCGACGCGCCTGCGCGCCATGGGCAGGGGCGAGCGGGAGCATGCGCGATGAGCGACCGGCGCTCCGTACTGCTGGTCATCGGCGCCGGCACCCGGAAGGACCGTGACAGCCGGCCGTATCGGGAGCGCCTGCCGGCCGGCGCGGCCCGGGAGTACCCGCCGTGGTTGCTGGAGACGGACGAACCCATCCGGCAGGCGCCCTGCGCGGCCGGCAGCGGCATCGTTTCCGAACGGACCGCCGAGGCGCTCGTCGCCGCTGCCCGGGAGGTCGCCGGGCGGCACGACGTCATCGGAGCGCTGTGCCCGGACGAGGCGCTGCTGCCGCCCGCCGCCCGCGTCGCGGCGGATCCGGGGCCGCCGGGCGCGAGCGTGGAAGCGGTGCGGGCCTGCCGGGACGAGGAGCCGGGCCGGCGGCCGCTCACGGAAGCGGACCTGCCGCAGCCGCGTCGCACCACGGTCGAGTCCGCGGACGGCCCGCGCGCGGTCGCCGGGGAGTACGGATACCCCGTCGCCCTCAAGCCCCCCGGCCCGGAAGCGAGTTCGGGCGTGATCGAGGCGGAGGGCCCGGACCGGGCGGACACCGCGTCAGCCGTCGCGGTCGCCGCCGACCACCCGGACGTGGAGCGGTACCCCGGCACGGTGGCCGGGGAGCTCCCCGGCGGCCCGGAGACCGGTGTCGGCGGGTCCGTGGCGGACGGCAGGCACGAGCCGTACGCCGTGGCCCGCGAGAGGGGCGGCTCGCCGCCGCGCTCCGTGGAGACCGGGCACGTGGTCGGCGCGGACGCCCCCGCCCTGACCGACCCGCTGATACGCGGCCTCCCGGACATCCCCGCCCTGACCGACCCGCTGGCCCGCGGCCTCCCGGAGCGCACGCACAAGGCCCTCGGCTTCGGCCACGGCATGACGCACGCCGAGGCGAAGCCCACGTCCCGCGGCCCCGTCGTCGAGAGCAACGGCCGGCCGGGCGGCGGCCCGATCCCGCGGCCCGGCCGGCCCGCCGCCGGGGTGGACCTCGGCCGGGCGGCGGCCCGGGTGGCGGCAGGTGTCCGGCCGCCGGTGCCGCCGGCCTCCGCGGACGCGCCGCACGGCGGGCCGCGCACCGTCGGCATCCGGCTCCGCGACCCCACCGGGGACCTCGCCGTCACCGGCATCGAACCGCCCCGCCCGGAGGACCACCCCGGCCTGATCGAGGCCGTGCCGCTCGTCGCGGTCGGCGCCGAACCGCGCCGCCCACCCGCCGGCCACGTGTCCCGTTCCGCCCACCCCACCGCCGAGGGCGCCGACACCGGGGAGCGCTCCGCGCGCCTCGGCGCCCCGGGGAGCGCCGTCACCGTGCACGGCAGACCTCCCACCGGCGGCGCACCGGCGATCTGACGCCCTCAGAACCGTCCCACCAGTCCCCTTTCCCCTACGTCAACGGTGGTGTCCACATGATCACGCGCGCCTTCGACAGGTCAGCCATGAGCTGGTCCTACGAAATGCACCTGCAGCCCATGCTGTCCGCGGCCGACATCAAGGGACTGCCCTTCGGGTCCGTCTTCGGCAGCGTTCCTGCCCACAGCGTCTCCAAGCGCCACGCCCACCAGGACGGCGAGATGTTCATCGTCCTCTCGGGCCGGGCGGTCGTCGTCCTCGGCGAGGAGGAACGCGAACTCGGACCCGGCGGGGTCGTGTACCTCTCGCCCTTCGGCTTCCACGAGATCCGCAACGAGTCCGACGAGCCGTTCGACATAGTCTCCGTCTACTGGGAGGACATCCCCTCCGCCGTGGAGGCCCTGGCGCAGATCCCGCCGCGCAGTCTCCTCGCCGAGCGGTCCCTGGTCTTCTGCCCGCCGCCCACCCCGAACGGCGGCCTGCACCTCGGGCACCTCGCCGGCCCGTACGTCCGCGCCGACATGCTGGTGCGGGGGCTGCGCGGCATGGGCAAGGAGGCCCGCTACGTGACCGGCACGGACGACCACCAGTCGTACGTGGCGGCCGCCGCGCGCCTCGCCTCCGCCGACCCCGCCACCGTGGCGAGGACCGAGGGCGACGCCATCGTGGCGACGCTGCGGGCCGCCGGGGTGGGATGCGACAGGCTCACCCGGCCGGCCACGACGGACGGGCACGCCGACCGCGTCAGGGAGCTCTTCGCCCGGGTGGCCGCGTCCCCCACCGTCGTCGAGGAGGAGCGGGAGACCGCGTACTGCGCCACCTGCGACCTGTCCCTGCACCAGGCCTTCGCCCGCGGACGGTGCGCCCACTGCTCGGCCGCCAGCGACGGGGAGATCTGCGAGGCCTGCGGGCGCCCCAACGAAGCGCGCGAGCTGATCGCCGTCGAATGCCGGATCTGCGGCACGCCCGCGGGCACGCGGCCGGAGAAGGCCCTGTGGCTGGACACGGCGGCCCACGCCGACGAGCTGCGCGAGTACCTGACGCAGGTCGACGCGAGCCCCGACCTGCGCGCCCTGGTGGAGAACCTGCTGGACTCGCCCGAGGGCCTGGCCCCCTACCGGCTGACGCGCACCAGCGACTGGGGCGTCGGCTGGGGCGAGGAGGCGGGACAGGCCGTCGACCCGTGGGTGGACCTCGCCCTGACGTACCTCACCGCGGCCCGGGCGGAGACCGACGCCTCCGGCCCGGCGGAGATCTCGCTCTTCCTCGGGTACGACAACAGCTACTACTACGCCGTGCTGCTGCCCGTACTGGCCTTCGCGGGAGGCCTGCGCGACCTGCTGCCCTCCTCGTTCGTCACGAACAAGTTCCTGCACCTCGGCGACGAGAAGTTCTCCACCAGCCGCGGTCACGCGGTGTGGGCCGACGACGCCCTGGCGGCGGCGGGCCCGGACGCCGTGCGCCTGGCGCTGCTGCGCAACGCCCCGGAGGGCCGGGTCACCCGCATCTCCGCACAGGCCGCCGACCGGCTGGACGACGACCCGTTCCTCCACCAGGTCCACGAATGGCTCGCCGGATTCGCGGAGCTGAGGGAGGAGTTCGGGGGCAAGGTGCCCGGCACCGGGGCCTGGACGTCCGCCCACCGCGAGTTCTACCGCTACCTCAACTCCGCCACCCAGCAGCTGGACGCCCTGCTGGTCCCGGCGTCCTTCAGCGCCCGCCGCTACGTCGCCCTGCTCGAATCCCTCGTCGGCCACGTCGTGGAGTTCCGCGCCACCGAGGAGCCGCTGCGCCGGATCCCCTCGATGGCCGAGGAGGCGCGGACCAGCCTGGCCCTGGAGTACCTGGCCGCCAAGGTGTTCGCGGGTCTGACCGCCCCGGTGACGCCGGACCTCGCCCAGCGCGTCTGGAGCTGGCTCGGCCTGCCCGGCGAGCCCCGGCGCGAGCAGGAGTGGTCCTTCCTCCCCACCGGCACCGTGTGCGGTGACGCCGACTTCCGCCGCGACGCCCCCCGCCAGGAGCGCCCCGTCCCCGAAGAGGCGCGGTGACCCGTCCGACGGCGAACGCCCCCGCGCTCCGCTCCGACCCGGAACCGCCCCGCACCGCCGACGTCGTGGTGGTGGGCGCGGGGATCACCGGCGCTTCGATCGCCCACCACCTGGCGCTGCTCGGCGTCCGGGTCGCCGTGGTGGAGCAGGCGCCACGACCCGCGGCCGGCGCCACCGGCCCGTCCGGCGGGATGGTGCGGGCGTACGACACCGACCCCGTCGTCGCCGACCTGGCGGCGGCGAGCCTCGCCGTCTACCGCGACCCCCGCCGGTGGTCGGCCGGACGGTCCCCGCTGCGCACCGTGGGCGCCGTCACGGTGGCCGACCCGGCCTGCGAACAAGTCCTGCGCCGGGCGGCCGAGGACCTCGCGGCGGCCTGCCCGGACACCTCCGCCCACGTGGTCGCGGACCGCGACGAGGCCATGGGGGTCCGCCTCGACGGAGGCATCGCCCTCGTGGAGCCCGACGCGGGGTGGGTCCCTCCCGCGGACGTCACCGAGGACTGGCTGCGACGGGCCCTGGCCGACGGCGCCTCGCTGCACTGCGGGGTCCGGGTGCTCGGGGTGGAGGCCGAAGGAGGGCGGCCGGTCGTCCGCACGACGGCCGGGGACGTCCGCGCCGGGACGGTCATCGCGGCCACCGGGCCCTGGACGGCCCGCCCGCCGCGGGGACTGGCCCCGCGTTCGGCCGTGCGTTCCCGGTCCATCCAGGTCGGCATCGTCCGCAGGCCCGCGGACACGCCCCCGCACGCCACCTTCATCGACCTGCGCACAGGGGTCTACGGCAAGCCGGTCGACGCGGCCCACTCCCTCGTCGGCATGCCGCACCTGGTGTGGGACGCCCCGTTCGACGCGGCCCCGGACCCGGCCCACGCCCTGGCCACCACGCGCGCCGCCCACCCCTACCTGCCGTGGGCCCGGGACGCCGAGCAGGTGTCCGTCGTCCGCGCGGCCGACGGCTACGGCGACGGCTCGCACCTGCTCACGCGAACGGAATCACCCCACGTGTGGTCGGTGCGGGGCTGGAACGGCGGCGGAGTGAAGACCGCCCCGGAAGCCGGCCGCCGCATCGCCGAACTCCACGTCAGCGACGAGCTGACCACCCGCATCTGACCGCCCCCGACCGACAGCGAGACAACCGTGCACGACAACGCACCCACGCCGTACCGGATCGACCGGGTCGACCCGTCGACCTTCGACGACCTGCTTCCCCTGATCGCCGACTACCAGCGGTTCTACGGCTGCGAGCCCGACGAGTCGCGCAATCGCCGCTTCTTCGGCGACATGGTCGGCGACGACACCCACGGCCTGCAGCTCCTCGCCCGCCACGGCGACCGGGCCGCCGGCTTCGCCACCCTCTACTGGACCCGGGTGTCGACCCGGGCGACGACGGTGGCCCTGCTCAACGACCTGTTCGTCCACCCGGACCACCGCGGTGGGCGCCGGGACGGCCTCGGGACCCTGCTGCTGCGGGCCGCCGCCCGGGAGGCCGCCGCGCGCGGCTACCGCAACCTCGTCTGGCAGACGGCGCCCGACAACACGGCGGCACAGGCGCTCTACGACCGTTTCCTCGCGGACGCCTCCGTCCCCGGTTCGACATCCGGCTGGATCGAGTACTCGTGTCCGCTTCCGTACGAGGGGGAGAGATGAGCCACGTCCACGACGTCATCGGCATAGGCTTCGGGCCCGCGAACCTGGCCCTGGCCATCGCGCTCCAGGAGGAGGACAGCGGCCTCGACGCGCACTTCCTGGAATCCCGGCCCGGACCGTCGTGGCAGAGCGCCATGATGCTGCCCGGTTCCGACATCCAGAACCACCCCGTACGCGACCTGGTGTCGCTGCGTAACCCGCGCAGCCGCTACAGCTTCATCAACTACCTGTTCGAACAGGGCCGGCTGCTCGACCACCTGAACCTGCCGGTGGAGTTCCCGCTGCGCAAGGAGTACGCGCAGTACGTCTGCTGGGCCGCCGGCCACTTCGCCGACCGCGTCGACTACGGCACCTCCGTGTCCGCCGTCACGGTGGAGCAGGACGGCGGGGGAGAGCCCTGCTACGCGGTGACCACGTCCACGGGCGCCCGGCACCGGGCCCGCTCCCTCGTCGTCGGCACCGGCCGCAGCCCCTACGTGCCCGCGCCGTTCGACACGGTCGACTCGCCCCGCGTCTTCCACCTCACCCGGTACCTGCCGGCACTGGAGACGCTGGCCGAACGCGGCCTCGTCGGCGGTGACGGCCCCGCCCCGAAGGACATCGCCGTGATCGGCGGCAGCCAGAGCGCCGTCGAGCTGACCCTGGACCTCTCCCGGCGCTTCCCCGACGCCCGGGTGACCACCTACGTCCGGCCGTTCGGCCTGCGGGAGAAGGACACGAGCCCCTTCAGCGAAGAGGGCTACTTCCCGGAGTTCACCGACTACTACTACCGCGTCCCGCGCGAGCGGAAGGACGTCCTCGACTCCTACATGCGGCTGACGAACTACTCGGCGGCCGACGGGGACGTGCTGCGCGAGCTCTACACCCTCATCTACGAGCAGCGCCTCGACGGCGACCAGCGGGTGTTCGTACGGGGCTCCCGCCAGGTCCGCCGGGTCGAAGCCGACGAGGCCGGGGTCGGCCTGACGATCGAGGAACTGAACACCGGCGCGCACGAACAGGCCCGCGCCGACATGGTCGTCCTCGCGACCGGCTTCCGGGACCTCGGCCCGGCCGCCCACCAGGAGCCGGTGCCGCCGCTGCTGAGCCGTCTCACCGACCGCTTCGCCTTCGACGAGCACGGCTACCTCAAGGTCACCTACGACTACGAGGTCGAGACCGGCGCGGCGGGCACACCCCCGCTGTTCCTCAACGGCCTGTGCGAGTCGTCCCACGGCATCGGCGACTCCGGATCGTTCAGCCTGCTGTCGCTGAGGGCCAAGGCCATCACCGACGGACTGCGGAAACACCTGCTGTGACGGACCGCGGGGCGGGCCCGGCCGCTCCGGCGCGCGGGTCCGGCCGGGCCGCCCGGGCGGCCGGGGAAGGGCCATGACCGCGGCACGGACCGCCGCACCCGGGCATGGCGGCACCGGCCGGGAGGTGGCGGCCGCCGCCGCCCGCGGCGCGCCCGGAGGGGGAGGGCCGTCATGCCGCCGGCGGTCGCGGCACCGGCCGGCGAGGACGACCGGCGCGCCCGGGCGTTCCGCCGGCGCCCGGCCGGAGCGGTCCGCGGCTGCGGAGGCCACGCCCTGAACGCGTTCGGCACGGCCCTCGCGGTCCGGCCGGCCGGGGTCCTCGTCCCGACCGCCGGGGGGACGCTCCCGGCACCGGTGGCCGCCGCGTACGCCGGTGAGACCGCCCCGCCCGGTGCGGGCGCCCCGTACCGGTCGCTCCCCGGTCCGTGCCGGGCGGCGGGCATGTCCCCCGGCCCCGCCGCCGGCGTCCTCTCCCACGGCCGGGACACGCGACCGCCCTGGCTGCCCGGCACCGCGGCCCTCGTGACCACGGCCGGCCGGTCCGCACCACTTCGCCCCGCGTGCCCTCGCCGCGCGCTTCGCCGGCGGATCCCGCCGACTCGCCCCACCCGTTCCTTCCACCAAGGAGGCACCATGACCCAGGCCGCTCTCGAGTCCGAGGTCCGCAGCTACTGCCGCGGCTGGCCCACCACCTTCACCCACGGCCGCGGCAGCCGGCTGTACGACGGCGACGGCCGCGCGTACCTGGACTTCTTCGCCGGCGCCGGCGCGCTGAACTACGGCCACAACCACCCCGTCCTGAAACAGGCGCTGCTGTCCTACCTCGACGGTGACGGGGTCACGCACAGCCTCGACATGGCCACCGCCGCCAAGGCCGACTTCCTGGAGGCCTTCGGCACGCACGTGCTGGCACCGCGCAACCTCGACTACCGGGTGCAGTTCTGCGGCCCCACCGGCACCAACAGCGTGGAGGCCGCCCTGAAGCTCGCGCGGAAGGTGACGGGGCGCCCCACCGTCGTCGCTTTCACCGGCGCCTTCCACGGCATGTCCCTCGGGTCGCTGGCCGTCACGGGGAACGCGGCCAAACGCGCCGGAGCGGGTGTCCCCCTCGGGCACACCTTCCGCGTGCCGTACGACGGCTTCGGCGGTCCCGGCGCCTTCGGGCTCGACCTGCTGGAGAGCACGCTCGACGACAGCAGCAGCGGCGTGGAGCTGCCGGCCGCCGTCATCGTCGAGACCGTGCAGGGCGAGGGCGGCGTGAACGTCGCCCGGGCCGAGTGGCTCGTCCGCCTCGCCCAGATGTGCCGCGAGCGCGGGGTCCTGCTGATCGTGGACGACGTGCAGATGGGCTGCGGCCGCACCGGGCCCTTCTTCAGCTTCGAGCAGACGGGTGTCGAACCCGACATCGTCTGCCTGTCGAAGTCGATCAGCGGCTACGGACTGCCGATGGCCCTGACCCTGTTCAGGCCCGAACTGGACGTGTGGAATCCCGGCGAGCACAACGGCACGTTCCGCGGCTTCAACCCCGCGTTCGTCACGGCCGCGGCGACAGTGCGGGAGTTCTGGTCGGACGGCGCGCTGGAGAAGGGGACCGCCGACAAGGCCGCCTTCGTGGAGGGCCGGCTCGACCAGCTCGCCGACCGCTTCTCCGGACTGGGAGCCCGCACCCGGGGACGAGGACTCGTCAGGGGCCTGGAGTTCGACGACACCTCCCTCGCCGGCCGGGTCGGCGCCGAGGCCTTCAGCCGGGGCCTGCTGGTGGAGACCTCGGGCTCCGCGGACCAGGTGGTCAAGTTGCTGCCGCCGCTGACCACGACGGAAGGGGAGCTCGCCGAGGGCCTGGACGTCCTCGCCGAGGCCGTGGCGGCCGCCGCGCGGACCTGAGTCCGGCTGTCCGCCGGTCGGCACGGCGCCCGACCGGGTACCCGGCGGCGGGCGCGCCGCGGGGCCGGGGCGGAGGCGGCGGCGCCCGCCGTCCTCCGCCCCGCCCTTCACCCCCCGTCCGGGCNGGGGGTCCNNNGGGCNGGCCGGGGGGCCCGGCCCAGGGACCGCACCAGCGGCAGCAGGCGGAACGGCACCCGTTCGCGCAGCGCCACCTCGGTCCGGGCCCGCACGACGCCGGGCAGCCGGACGAGCTGCTGGACGACGTCCTCCAGGTGGGCGTTGTCCCGGGCCACCACCCGCGCCAGGAGGTCCCCGTCGCCCGTGGTCGAGAACGCCTCGACGATCTCCGGTACGCCGGCCATCGCGTCGCCCACCTCGTCCAGGCGCCCCTGGGTCACCTCGACGTGGATGAAGGCGAGCACCGGGTGCCCCAGTGCGGCGGGGGAGAGGGACGGGCCCGTGCCCGTGATCACGCCGTCCCGCTCCAGGCGGCTCAGCCGCGCCTGGAGGGTGCCGCGCGCGATGCCGAGGATCCGGGCGTACTCCCGCACACTCGTACGGGGCTGTTCGATCAGCAGTCGGAGGATCCGCGTGTCCAGTTCGTCGACCGGCATGGTCCGTCGCCCCCTCGTGGCCCGGCGTCGCGCGGACCGACTGTACCAACGGCCCCGTGCGGGCCGTCCGGGCGCGGCCGACGGCCCGGCGCGTCCGAATGGCGGAGGGGACGTATGCCCCCGGCCGCTTCCGGAGTGGGCCGAAAACCGCCGGAACACCGGCGCGGAAGGTTCCGCACACCCCGTGACCACGGTGTCGCCCCTCCGGCTGACGCACGCGGGGCGGCCGTGTGTCGTATCAGAACACCGCGGGGGCGACGCGTACCGTTGACGGCCCATGAGCTGCGGCGTATCACTTTCGGCTAGTGCCGTAACTCTCTCCTTCCAGGGAGGTGTTCCGCCTGTGGCGACGCGACGCGCGTTCCTCGCCGGCTCGACCGCAGTGATCTCCGCCGCCCTCCTGCCCCTCCCTCCCGAAGCACACGCCGACGCCGGGAGCCAGCTCATGCGTGAACCCCAGTTCATCGGAATCCCCCTCTCCGACGTCCTGCTGCTCGGCGGTGCCGTCGCTCCGGGACCCTCCGGGAGGCAGGCCCTGTGGAACGCCTCCACGGGCAAGCCCGCCCGCCTCAATGCGATGGACCCCACCACCGGCGACCTGCTGGTCAGCGCCCCGCTGACGGGAGGTGACGGCGCCTGGGCCGTCACCGCCGGCCCCAGCGGCGTCTACGCGGGCACCTACGGAAACGCGCACCTGTACCGCTGGACGCCGGGCTCCGGCGACACCGTCGAGGACCTGGGCCTCCCGGCGGCCGGCCAGACCTTCATCTGGAGCCTCGCCACCGACGCCGACGGCAGGGTGTGGGGAGGCACGTTCCCCGGCGGCAAGGTCTTCCGCTTCGACCCGGCCACCCGCGCCTTCACCGACTTCGGGCAGGCCGTCCCCGGGCAGACGTACGTGCGCAGCATCGCCTGCTCCGGCGGCAGGGTGTACAGCGGCTCCTACGCCGCCGCCCACATCGCTGAACTCGACCCGGCCACCGGCGTCTTCACCCAGCTCCCCGCACCGCCCGGGCTCGGCACGGTCACCGGCAAGCCGGTCTACGACCTCAACGCCCACGGCGGCAGGCTGTACGCCCGGATCGGCTCCGACGCCCCCAGCCCGCTCTACGTCTTCGACCTCGCCACCCGCACCTGGTCCGATCCGATCCCCGAGGCCCACGGCCTGACCGTCTCCCCGCCGGACGAGGCCGGCGCCGTCTACTTCTTCCAGCGCAGCGAACTGCGCCGCCACGACCCGGCCACCGGGCAGAACACCGGCACGGGCCTGTTCCTCACCGGCAAGGTGCAGAACGCCCGCTCGCTGGGCTGGGCCGAACTGGGCCTGCCCGACTACCCCGGCCGGAGCGTCGTCGGCACCCTGTGGCGGGGCGACATGTTCCGGTACAACCCGACGACGGGCGCGCACGCCGTACTGGGGACGAAGGTCCGCAGGGAGCCGATCGACATCCAGGCCCTCGCGGCCGGCGGCCGGCGCACCCTCTACGCGGGCGGCTTCCTCAACGGCGGCCTGTCGGCCGTCGACACCGCGACGGGCACGGCGTCCTTCCACCGCTTCGGCCAGATCGAGGCGATCCTGCGGGACTCCGAGGGCACCGTCTGGATCGGCCAGTACCCCGACGCCAGGCTGTTCCGCTACCGGCCGGACCAGCCGTGGAACAGCCCCGAGTACTCCCCGGACGGCCCGCCCGGCACCCCGCCCAACCCCGAGGTCGTCCTCACCCTCAAGCCCGAACTGCAGGCGCGCGCCCGCAGCCTCGCCGAGGCCGAGGGGAGGATCGCGGTCGGCACGGTCCCGGACGGCAACCGCCTGGGCGGCGGGCTCGCCGTGTACGACAGGGACACCGGCGAGTGGACCTTCACCCGCAACGTCGTCCGGGACATGTCGATCGTCGCCCTCGCGGCGGCCGGCAGCGTGGTCTACGGCGGCGCGTCGATCCTCGGCGGCCTGGGCACCACCCCGCCCACCCGGACGGCCGGCGCGGTCTTCGCGTACGACGTGGAGCGCGCCGAGAAGCTGTGGGAGCGGGAACTCGTCCCGGGGATAGCGTCGGTGAGCGCCGTCGAGGTCGCCGGCGGCGCGGTCTGGGCGCTCGCCGGGCACTCGCTGTTCGCCCTGGACCCGGAGACCTCCCGGGTCCTGCGCCGCCTGGAACTCGGCACGCGCAGCAACGACGGGGCGATAGTGGTCAGCCGCCGCAAGCTGTACGTCTCCGTCGACGGCGCGCTGATCTTCCGGGTCGACCCGTTCTTCCCGGACCGCGACCCGCACCTCCTGGTCAACTTCCCGCACCGGCGGCTCGCCGCCCACGAGGGATGGCTGTACTTCAGCCGCGGCCCCGAGCTGTACAAGGTCGACGTGCGCCGCTGAACCCGGTCGCGGCCCCACGGGCGGCCGACCCCCGCCCGGTCNCCCCCGGCCCCGACCGGAGGCGACCGGGCCCGCCTCTCCTTCCCCGGTCCTGCGGAGGCCCTCCATGACGACAGGCTCCAAGCGCGCCACCACCCCCCTCGCCCTCCTCGCCGCCCTCTGCCTGCTGGCCGGCTGCGGCGGCGGCGACGGCGGGTCCGGATCGAACGACGTCACCGTCTGGATGTATCCCGTCATCGCGGACCCGAAGGCCAACTCCGCCCACTGGGCGAAGGTCGAGAAGGACTTCGAGGCGGCCCACCCCGGCACCCGGCTCACCATCGAGGAGCAGCCCTGGGAGAACCGCGACGAGAAGCTCGCCACCGCCTTCGGCAGCGGCAAGGGCCCCGACGTGGTGCTGCTCAATCCCGACCAGGTCCCGCAGTACCTCGCCAGCGGCGCCCTCCGCCCCGTCGACAAGGCGGTCGAGGGCATCGAGGAATCGTTCCTCCCCAACGCCCTGAAGGCCCTCAGCGACGACGGCAAGCTGTACGCGGTGCCGATCTACCACACCGTCACCACCACGCTCTACAACAAGCGGCTCCTCGACCGGGCCGGGATCGCCGAGCCGCCCGCCACCTGGGACGAGGTCAGGGCCGCCGCGCCGAAGCTGAAGCGGATCGGCGTCGCCGCCCTCGACTACTCGGCGAGCAACGAGGCGACCCTCAACCTCAACTTCTACCCGCTGCTGTGGCAGGCCGGCGGCAGGGTCTTCTCCGAGGACGGCCGGAAGGCCGCCTTCAACGGCCCCGAGGGCGTCGCCGCCCTCACCTTCCTCACCGACCTGTACAAGGCGGGCGCCCTGCCCAGGACGGCCCTCACCAACACCAACATCTTCGCCGACCACCCCATGGGCAAGCAGCAGGCGGCCATGGGCCTCTCCCACACCCTCGCCGACGCCGACCTGGCCCGCAGGACGTGGGGCGCCGAGAACGTCGTCGTCGGCAAGCCCCTCCGCAACGTCGAGCAGGTCTCCTTCGGCGTCCCCGGCGGCCTCGGCCTCAACGCCCGCTCCCGCAACGTCGCGGGCGCCGAGAAGTTCCTCGCCTTCATGGCGGAGCCCGAACGCATCCGGAGCCTCGGCGCGGCCAGCGGCTTCCTCTCGCCGCGCACCGACGTGACGGTGCCCAGCGACGCCCCGTACGCCAGGCAGTTCCGGGAGGCGCTGCCGTTCGCCTACCCAGGTGAGCCCGGCCCCGCCGCCCGGCAGGTGATGTCCCTGCTCGCCCCCGAGATCCAGGCCGCCCTCACCGGGCGCAAGAGCCCGAAGGAGGCCCTGGACGCGGCGGCCGCGCAGGCCGACGACCTGCTGGCGCGGCAGCGTTGACGGCCGGCACGACAGGCGAGCGCACCGCCCCCACCCCCGAGCCTGCCGCGCCNNNNGTATNGNAGACAGCCCGCCGGCCCGGCCGCCNCGCCCGGCCGGGCGCCGCGAGGCGCGCGCCGGCCTGCTGTTCGTCGCGCCGATGCTGCTGCTGTTCACGGTCTTCCGGTTCGGCCCGACGCTCGGCGCGGTGTTCCTGTCCCTGACCGACTACCGGATCGGCGGCGACTGGAGCTTCGTCGGCACGGGGAACTACGCGCGGCTGCTGAAGGACGACCTGTTCTGGTCCAGCCTCGGCGTCACCGCCCTGTACACCCTGTTCTTCGTGCCCCTGACGGTCGGCCTGTCGCTCGGCACGGCCCTGCTGCTGCACCGCACGGTGTGGCTGCGCGGCTTCTTCCGCGGCGTGTTCTTCCTGCCGTACGTCACCAGCGTCGTGCTCGCCGCCGTCGTCTGGAAGTGGATCTACGACGTCGAGGACGGCCTGCTCAACGCGGCGCTCGGCGCCCTGTCGCTGGGCCCCGTCGACTTCCTCGGCGACGAGCGGCTGGTCCTGCCCGCCATCGCGGCCGCCTCCGCCTGGAAGGGCTTCGGCTACTCGATGCTCATCCTCCTCGCCGGGCTCCAGTCCATCCCGCGCGAGGTCACCGAGGCCGCCGTCGTCGACGGCGCCACCGGCTGGCGGCGGCTGCGCTGGATCACGCTGCCGCTGCTGCGCCCCGTGCTGTTCTTCGTCCTGGTCATCGAGGCGATCGGGGCGTTCCAGGTGTTCGACGCGATGTACGTGATGACGGCGGGCGGACCGGTGCGCGCCAGCTACTCCCTCGTGTACCTGCTGTACGACACCGGGTTCAAGTTCTTCGACTTCGGCTACGCGAGCGCGCTGGGACTGGCCCTGTTCCTGGTGGTCCTGGTGTTCTCCCTGATCCAGCGCCGGCTGATCGGACGGGACGAGTGATGGCGAGACTGCGACTGCCGGTCCTGCTGGCCCTGGTGGCGCTGGTGACGGTGACGCCCTTCGCGGTGATGGTGCTGGTCGCGTTCGCACCGCCGGACGGGAAGACCCTGCCGGGCGCCTTCGACCCGACCCGGGCCACGTGGGAGAACTTCTCCGCCGTGCTGTCGGGCGCCGACGTCACCCGGTGGGCCGTCAACTCCCTGGTGTACTCGCTGGTGTCGGTCGTGCTGATCCTGCTGTTCTCCTCCATGGCCGGGTACGCCTTCGCCAAGAAGCGGTTCCCGGGGCGCGAGGTGCTGTTCTGGTCGTTCCTGGCGACGCTGATGGTGCCGTTCCAGGCGACGCTCGTCCCGTACTTCGTCCTGGTCTCCCGGCTCGGCGGCGTGGACACGTACTGGGGCCTGATCGTGCCGACGCTCGCCAACTCGCAGGCGGTGTTCCTGATGCGCCAGTTCATCGCGCAACTGCCCGACGAGCTGTTCGAGGCGGCGAGGATCGACGGGGCGTCCGAGTGGCGGACCTACACCACCGTCGTCGTCCCGCTGATCACCCCGGTCCTGGCCACCCTCGGCGTCTTCGTCTTCCTGTGGCACTGGAACGACTTCCTGTGGCCGCTGGTGATCGGCCAGTCCTCCGGGATGCGGACCCTCACCGTCGGCCTGGCCACGCTGGAGGGCGAGAACGTCGCCGTCAACCAGGTCATGGCCGGCGCGACCGTCACGGTCCTGCCGTGCCTGCTGGTCTTCGGGCTCCTCCAGCGCTATCTGACGGACTCCGTCGCGACGACCGGCCTCAAGGGCTGACGCCCGGCCGCGAGCCGGCGCCCGGCCGCGTGCGGGAAGCCGGCGCCCCGCGCACGGCGCACCGCCCGCCGCGGGTCACACCGCCCGCAGCCTCGGCAGCACGTCCGTGCCGTACGCCTCGATGGCGCGCAGCGCGTCCGCCTGCGGCATGCCCGGCGGCTGGACGCGCAGGACGACCCCGTCCGCGCCCATCGCCGCGTACCGGCCGAGCCGGTCGGCGCACTCCTCGGGGGAGCCGATCACCGAGCGGGCCGCGATGTCGTCCCACTCCTGCGTGTACCGCGCCGCGTCCGCCGAGGTGCGCTTCCAGTCGCCGTAGGCGTCGTACAGCCCGCGCAGCGGCCCCTCCAGCGCGGCCCGCGCCAGCCGCGTGGTCGGCGCGCAGTAGCCCTCGCGGCAGACGACGACCTCCGCGCCCAGGCTCGCCGCGCCCCGCGGGTACGCCAGGTACTCGGCGATCTTCCCGGGCAGGTCGGCGTCCAGCTCGTTGAACGAGGTGGTCCAGCCGTCGCACATCCGGGCCGTCCGCTCCAGAGAGGCGGGCACCCGCCCGCCGTTCCAGATCCGCGGGCGCGGGCTCTGCACCGGCCGGGGCGACAGGAACGCCCCCTCCAGGGAGGTGAACCGGCCCTCGTGGGTGACCTCGTCCTCGGTCCACAGCCGCGTCACCAGCTCCAGGCACTCCTCGAACCGCGCCACCCGCTCGCGCGGCCGGGTGCCGTACAGCGCGAACTCCTCCGGCCGGTAACCGAGGACGAAACCGGCCGTCAGCCGCCCCCCGGACAACACGTCCACATGGGCGAGGGTCTCCGCGAGCCACACCGGGTGGTACACGGGGGCGATCAGTCCGGCGGTGGCCAGCCCGATCCGCTCGGTGTGCGCCGCCAGGTACGCCAGGGAGGTGATCGCCTCGTGGTAGCCGGGGCGGTGCAGGTGCCGCTCGCCGAGCACCGCCCAGGCGAAGCCCGCCTGCTCCGCCAGCCGCACCTGCTCCACCGCGTCGGCGAGCCGCGGCCGGTCGGCCTTGTCGGCGTAGAGGTTGACGTAGAGGCCGAGGCGCATGGCACCGGTTCCTTCCTTTACGGTCCGGGCCGCAAAGGCTAGCGTGAACGCGCACCGAGGCGACAGACCGTCAGACAGGGGGCCGCCCATGTCCGCCACCGAGGAGCTCGCCGGACGGCTGCGCGGCACCGTCCTGCCCGCCGTGCTCACCCCGATGGACGCCGCCGGCACCGTCGACCTCGCCGCCCTGGGGCGTTACGCCGAACGGATCGCCGCCGAACGGATCGGCGGCGTCGCGGTGTGGGCGCACACCGGCCGCGGGCTGCACCTGACGGCCGGCGACCGGCGGCGGGTGCTGGCGCTGTGGCGAAGCGCCGTGGACGTGCCGGTCGTCGCCGGGGCGGGCGTGCCGCGCGCCCTGCGCGGCGCCTCCTCCGAGGACGCCGAGGACGCCGTGGTCGCGATGGCGGCGGAGGCCGCGGAGCTGGGCGCCGACGCCGTGATGGTGTACCCGGCGGCCCACCACCGCGGCCTGCCCGACGGGGAGGAGCGGACCGTGCGGCTCCACGAGCGGGTGGCCGGGGCGAGCGGGCTGCCCGTGCTCGGCTTCCTCCTCCACGCGGAGGCGGGCGGCCACCCGTACTCCCCGGAGCTGGTCCGGCGGCTGCTGGAGCTGCCCTCCGCGGCCGGCGTCAAGATCGCCACACTGGACCGGGCGATGGACTGCCAGGACGCCGTCCGGGCTGCGGAGGGCACCGGCGCGCTGGTCGTGACCGGCGAGGACCGCATGTTCGGCCCGTCGCTGATGTGGGGGGCCGACACGGCGCTGGTCGGCGTCGCCGCCGCCCGCGCGGGCCTGACCACCGCCGTGCTCGACGCCTGGACGGCCGGGGACGCCGCCGGGTTCCTGCGGGCGTCGGGGCGCCTGGACCGGTTCGCCGAGGCCACCTTCCGCGCGCCGATCGAGGGCTATGTGCAGCGGATGCTGTGGGCCGCCGTCTGGGAGGGCGCCGTCCCCGAGGAGGCCGCCTTCGACCCGTACGGGCCGCCGCTGCCCGACGCCGAGCGGCGGGCCGTCGTCACCTGCCTGGAGCGCCTCGCCGAGGAGGACGACGCCGGCTGACTCCGGCGCGCCGACTCACCCGCCGGCCGTCCGCCGACGGGCCAGGCGCAGGGCGCGGGCGACGCGCTCCACGTGCCGCGGCGTGTACGCCTCGTTCCACGGCAGCGCCAGCAGCGTCCGGCCGATCAGCTCCTCCGCACGCGGGCACAGCCCCGTACGGCCGCCCGGCACCGCCGGGTTGGCGTACAGCGGACGCTCCAGGTACCCGGGCAGCGCCGGCACGCCCAGCGCCGCGAGCTCCCCGGCCCAGCGGGCGTTGTCGTCGACCAGCAGCGGGACCATCCACCAGGCGTGCCCCGCGGGCTCCCCGGCGAGCGCCACCCCCTCCAGCCCCTCCAGCGCGGCCAGCAGCCGCCCGGCCGCGTCCCGCCGGGCCCGTACGACGTCCCCGACCTTCGCGAGCTGGGCCCGCGCCACGGCCGCCACCAGCTCCGGCATCCGGTAGTTGAGCCCCGGCTCGCGGTGGATGCGCCCCTCCGAGCGGTCCCAGCCCTTGTCCATGAACAGCCGCATCCGCCGGGCCCGCCCCGGGTCCCCGGTCACGGCGAGGCCGCCGTCGCCCGCGGTGACGTGCTTGAACTGCTGGAGGCTGAAGCAGGCGACGTCGCCGACCGTGCCGAGCAGCCGCCCCGACGCGTCCTCGCCGAGCCACGCCTGCGCGCAGTCCTCGACCAGCGGCAGCCCGTGCCGGTCGCACACCTCCCGCAGCCGCGCGGTGTCCGCCGCTCCGCCGAAGAGGTGAACGGCGATCACCGCCTTCGTCCGGGGCGTGATCGCGGCCTCCACGGCCTCCGGGTCCAGGTTGCCGTCCCCGGCGCGCACGTCCGCGAAGACCGGCAGGGCCCCCTGCGCCATGACCGGCGCGACCGTGCCGAAGTCCGAGATCGGCGTCGTCACCACCTCGTCCCCCGGACCCACCCCGCACGCCGCGACCGCCAGGTGCAGCGCCGCCGTGCCGGACGAGCACGCCACCGCGTGCGGACGTCCGTACAGCGCGGCCATCTCCGCCTCCAGCGACCGGGCCTCCGTGCCGAACGCGCTGCACAGCACCGCCGAGTCGAGGACCCGCAGCACCGCGGCGCGCTCCTCCTCGCCGATCGTCCTGCCGCCCGGGTCGAGCACCGTGGGCAGGGGGATTTCCCGTTCGGGCATCGGGTTACTATCCTTCCGCCGGATACGCGGTTACGGCCTGGGCCGAAACTAGGACTCCCGTGGACGGGGCGTCAACCGGCCCCGCGGGCCCCTCCGCGGCACTTCGCCGAGAAGGCCTCGCCGAGAGGACTTCGCCGAGGAGAACGGAGACCGGCCGATGACGCTCACGGTCGGCGTGGTGGGTCCCGAGGACCTGGTGGAGAAGGTGCTGGCGGTCGGCGGGGCCGGGGCCGCCCGGCTGCGCGCCCTCCCGTACCGGCACGAGGACGAGACGCCCGACGTGGTCCGCGAGGCGGGTCCCCGCGTCGACGCCCTGCTGTTCACCGGCGTCGTCCCGCACACCCTCGCCGCCGGGGAGGGCCTGCTGGACCGGCCCGCCATGTACGTCCCGTACAGCGGCGCCACCCTGCTGCGGGCGCTCGTCGAACTGCTCCGGCTGGGCCACGACGTGTCCCGCGTCTCCATCGACACCCTCGGCCGCGCCGAGGTGACGGAGACGCTCGTCGAGGCCAGGCTGCCCGCCGAGCACGTCCGGGTCCTGCCCCACCGCCCCGGCCTCACCTCCCGGGACCTCGTGGACTTCCACCTCGCCGCGCACGACCGCCACGGCACCACCGCCGCCCTCACCTGCCTGGGGTCCGCCCACCGGCAACTGGAGCACCGCCTCCCCGCCGTGCGGCTCGCCCCGTCCCGCCACTCCATACGCGCGACCCTGCGGGCGCTGGTCCTGGCCACCGCCGGCGCGCACAGCGACGACGCCCAGGTCGCGCTCGGCATCGTCGACCTGCCGGCCGCCGACGGGGAACTCGCCGCGGACCTCGCCGTCCTGGGCGGCAGCCTCGCCGGGCTGCCGGACGGCAGCCGCCTCGCGGTGACCACGCGCGGCGCGCTGGAGAAGGCCACCGACCGGTTCACCCGCCTGCCGTTCCTCGACGGGCCCGCCGCCCGGCACGGCACCGCCCACGTCGGCTTCGGCCTCGGCCGCACCGCCGCCGAGGCCGAGGCGCTGGCCCGGCGGGCGGTGAACCGGGCCCGCTCCGTCGGGCCGGTCGCCGGCGTCGTCTGCATGAAGGACGACGTCGACATCGTCATCGCCCACGACGGCCGGGACGGCGCCGGGCCCGGCGCCGAGGAGGGCACCGGAGTGCTCGCCCGGCGCGCCGGCCTCGACCCGCGGACGCTGGAGCGGCTGCGGGAGCTGGTCGCCGCCGGGGAGGAACCGGACGTCACCGCGCACCTCGTCGCCGAGCACCTGGACGTCCAGCAGCGCACCGCCCGGCGCATCCTCAAGCGCCTGGAGCGCGCCGGGGTCGCCGTCCCCGTCGGCAGCCGGCAGGAGGGACGCACCGGCCGGCCGCCCATCGTCTACCGCGTACGCCTCTAGGCCCGATGCCGCGAGGGCGTCGGACCGCGACCCGTCAGGAGCCGCGTGAAGATCGACTCGATCCGCTGCCACGTCGTCCGGGCCCCCTACCGGCGCCCCTTCGCCATCAGCAGCGGAACCAGCCCCGCCCTCGTCAGCCTCGTCGTCGAGGTGCGCACCGACGACGGTGCCACCGGCTACGGCGAGGCGTCGCCCATGACCGCGTACACCGGGGAGACCCTCGACGGGCTGCGCGCCGCGCTCACCGGCCACGCGGCCCCCGCCCTGACCGGCCGCGACCCGCGCGACCTGGCCGGCGCCCACGCCGCGATGGACGCCGCGATCCGCGGCCAGTACCTGGCCAAGGCCGCCCTGGACCTGGCCCTGCACGACCTCGCGGGCCGCGCCGCCGGCTGGCCCGTCCACCTGCTCCTCGGCGGGCGGCTGCGCGGCGAGGTGCCCACCGCCTGGGTGGTGGGCCTCGGCACGCGGCGGGAGATGACCGAGGAGGCCGCCGAGTACGCCGCCCGCGGCTTCACCCACGTCAAGCTCAAGGGCGGTGAGGACCCGGACGGCGACGTCGCGCTGGTCCGCGCGGTCCGCGCCGCCGTACCGGACGGCGTCGAGCTGTCCCTCGACGCCAACGAGGGGTACGACCCGTCCACCGCCGCCCGCACCGTGGCGCGGCTCGGCGAGGAGGGCCTCGACCTCGTCGAGCAGCCGCTGCCGCGCTGGGACCTCGACGGGATGGCCGCGCTGCGCGGCCGCGGCGGGCCCCGGGTGATGGCGGACGAGTCGCTGCAGTCGCTGCACGACGCCATGGAGATCGTCCGGCGGGGCGCCGCCGACGTCCTCAACATCAAGATCCTCAAGGTGGGCGGGCTGTACCGGGCCCGCCAGGTCGCCGCGCTCGCGGAGGCCGCCGGCCTCGCCGTGAAGATCGGCTCCATGCCGGAGCTGGGCGTCGCCACCCTCGCGGCCGTCCACCTCGCGGCCGCGCTGCCGCACGCCGGCGTCCCCGCCGACCTCGTCGGCCCCCTGCTCGTCGACGGCGAACCGCTCGCCCCGGAGGCGTTCGCCGGCACCGCGGACACCGGCAGGGTCCGCCTGCCGGACGCCCCCGGTCTCGGCCACCGGCTGTCGGAGCTGCCCGGCAGCCCCTGACCGCCGCGGACCGGACACGCCGCGATCCGGACACACCGCGGACCGGACACGCCGCGATCCGGCCCATCGGCCTCCCAGTGGCCGCCCGGAGACGGATTTCACCGAGCCGATGGCCCAGTGCGGGGCGCACGATTTGAGCCAGTGCCATGACGGATGGTTTGCTTGCCGTATCCACGTATCAGCGGCGCCGCAGCGCCGGACGGCGACGAGGCCGGATCCGACCGCGGTGCCTTCGCCGTGTCCGCGGACGCCCACCACCCCCGGGCGCCTCCACGGCCGGCGAGAGCGAAGGGGGGCGGTACCACCGTCATGAGGAAGATCTTCGTGGCCCCGGACCCGGGGCGCCTGAGGCTGAGGAACGCGACCCGGGCCGTCCTCGGCGTCGGGCTCGCCGTCACGGCCACCGAACTGGCCGGCCTGTCGCTGACCGCGTCCATCACCGGCGGACTCGCCGCACTGCTCGCCCTGTTCACCGTCGCCGACGGCACCGTCCGCGCCCAGCGGACCACCACCGCGCTGCTGCCCGCCGCCGGGTTCCCCGTCCTGGCCCTCGCCACCGCCCTGCACGACCTGCCCCTCGCCCGGGACGCGGCCTTCCTCGCCGTGGTGTTCTGCGGCGTCTACGCCCGGCGCTGGGGACCGCGCGGCCACGCGCTCGGCATCTTCGCGTTCATGCAGTTCTTCGTGGTGCAGTTCCTCCACGCCGCCCCGGCGCAACTGCCCGAGCTGTACCTCGCCACGGGCGTCTCCCTGGCCGCGGCGGGCGCCGTGCGGTTCGTCCTGTGGCCGATCGAGCGCCGGAACCCGCCGGCCGCCCCGCCCGCGCCGCTGCCCGGCCGCGGGCTGGCCCGGCCGACCACCCGCCAGGCGTTCCAGACCACCGTCGCCTGCGCCTTCGCCCTGGCCGTGGGCCAGGCCCTCTCCGAGGAGCGGTGGTACTGGGCGGTGGGGACCACCTGGTGGATCTTCGTCAACACCACCTCGCGCGGCGAGGCCCTGGTACGGGGCTTCCGGCGCGTCCTGGGCACCGCCGTCGGCATCCTCGCCGGACTGGCCGTGGCCCTCCCGCTGCACGGCGCCCCCGCCCCGACCGCGGTCCTCGTCGCCGTGTGCGTCTTCGGCATCTTCTACACGGCCCCCGTCTCGTACAGCTGGATGATGCTCGCCGTGACGCTGATGGCCGGGCTCCTGTACGGCCTGCTCGGCGTGCTCACCCCGGGCCTGCTCCTCCTGCGGGCCGCCGAGACCGGGGTCGGCGCGCTGTTCGCGGCGCTCGCCGTGACCTTCGTCCTGCCGGTCACCACGCACGCCACCAACGACGCCTGGATCCAGCGCGCGCTGCTCGCCGTGCGCCGCTGCACCGCCGAGACCGCCGAACGGCTCGCCGGCTCGCCCACCGCCGACCCCGCCCCGCACGCCGCCGAGCTGGAGGTGCTGCTGGGGCGCGTACGGCTCGCCCTGGCGCCCCTCGTCCATCCGCTGAGCCCGCTGCGCGAACGCAAGGCCCGCGCCCGCCGGGTCCTCGCCCTGCTCGACGACTGCGCGCGGGAGGTGCGGGGGCTGGCCGCGGTGGCCGCCGACCCCGACGCCAGCCACGACGCCCGGCTCGCCGCGGCCTGCTGGCGGGTCGAGGCCGCCGTGGAGGCCCTGCTCGAAGGACGGGGCCGGGAGGCCGCCCCGGTGCCGGCCGCCGCCGGGGAGCCGGAGGCGCCCCCGGCCGTCCCGGTCCTGGCGCACCTGCGCGGCCTGGAGCGGCTGCTCGCCGAACTCGACGGGCCGCTGCGCACGGCACCCCGCTCCCCGCTGGTGCGCTCCTGACCCACCGGGCCGGGAACGCCGTCCCCGCTGCCCGGTGACCGGCCCGCGCGGCACCGTCCGGATGGCGCGGCCCGGCGCCGCGCGGGCACGGCAGGGGCCCCGCACGCACCGGAAGGGCCCGCACCGGGGTGCGGGCCCTTCCGTACGGGCGGTTCCGGCCGGGCCGGTCAGTGGGCCGGGGCCTCCTGCTGCGCCCGGGGGGAGATCCCCAGCAGCGTCATGTACCCCGACAGCGCCAGCCGGCCGATCGCCGGGTACGCGCCCAGCGGCTCGGCCACCGGGCAGCCCGCCGCCTGGGCCGCGTCGTCCAGCATCCCCGCGGACAGCTCCGGTCCGACCAGGTACGGGGCGACCGCGAGCTGCGTCGAGCCGGAGCCGCGCAGCTGCTCGGCGACCGCCGCCACCGACCCCTCCTCGTCCAGCGCCGCCGCCATCACCGGCACGGCCAGCCGCGCCGCCAGCAGCATGCCCGTGATCCCGGCGGCCTGGACCGCCTCGGTGCCGCCCGTCGTCGCCAGCACGATGCCGTCGGCCGCCGTCGCGACCGTGAACAGGCGCGCCCGGTCGGCACGCGCCAGCCCCGCTTCGGAGAGCCGCACGTGCAGCGCCTCCGCCAGCAGCGGGTGCGGGCCCAGCACACCGGTCAGCTCCGCCGGCACGCCGCTGTCGGCGACGGCCTGCCGTATCCGGTCCGTCAGCACGGCGTCCGGGCCGACCAGCAGCGGCACCACGACCGCGGCCGGGCCCTGGGGCTCGGCGACCTCCCGGCCGGCCGCCCTGGCCAGCTCGTAGCGGTCCGTGCGGAGCACCGAGGCGCGCCGCAGGACCCCGGTCAGCGACACGTACTCCGCGTCGTCCCCGTCCAGGAAGCCGACCGCGGCCTCCAGGCCCGGCAGCTCGGAGCGCGCGATGCTCACGAGTTCCTCCGCCAGGCCGCGCGCGGCGGCGGAGGGCGTGCCGGGGACGGCGAGGACGAGTGCGGGCGCGCCCTCGGGAGCCGCCAGCGGGTCGGGGCGGCGGTGCCGCCCGGGCTGGCGGGGGCGTGGCATTCGTACAGGCAGGCCAGCGGGCCCAGTGGGGGAGCTCATGGCGCCGCATGCTACTGCGTTCGCCCGCCGCGCTGTTCGCGGAGGGCCGTTCCCGTCCCCGATGGGCGGTTTGTCGGGGAAGGGCGTGTCAGTCGCCGTAGGTGTCCAGGAGGCCGGGTTCGCGGGGCAGCGCCGGCGCGTCCGCGGCGAGCGCGGCGGCGATCGCCAGCGCACCGGACAGCGGGTCCCCGGCCGCGGGGACCGGCCGCACCCCGGGGAGCCGGCGCGCCAGCTCGTCGCGCAGCGGCGCGAGCAGGGGAGCGCCGATCCGGAACAGGCCGCCGGTCAGGGCCACGGCACCGCCCCCCGCCGGGTGCACCGCGGCGGCGGCCTCGGCGATGTGCCGCGCGGCGCGCGCAAGGACGTCCGCCGCGACCGGGTCATCCGCCGCGTGGCGGGCGACTTCGGGGGCGAACGAGGCGAGCACGGCGGCCCGGTCCGGACGCGGGTACAGCCGCCCGGGCAGTTCCCCGACCGGGCCGAACAGGGCCTCGGCGCGGGCCAGGAGGGCGGGGGAGCCGCCGCGCCGCCCGTCGTGGGCGCGCAGCGCCGCCTCCAGCCCGGCCCGGCCGATCCAGGCGCCGCCGCCGCAGTCGCCGAGCAGGTGCCCCCAGCCGTCGGCGCGGCGCCAGCGGACCAGGTCGGTGCCGAGCGCGACGAGCCCGGTGCCCGCGGCGACCACCGTGCCGGGCGCGCGGCCCAGGGCGCCCGCGTAGGCGGTCACGGCGTCGGAGGCCAGCGCGAGCCGCCGCACGCCCAGCGCGTCGCGCAGCGCACCGGGCAGCACGGCCCGCAGCGATNCCCCCAGCCCCGCCATCCCGGCGGCGCCCACGGCGACGGCGGCGGGCCGCCGCCCGTCCGCCCCCGCCTCGGCGAGCAGGGCGCGGGCGGTCGGCGCCAGCCGCTCCACCAGCCACCCGGCGTCGATGCCGCCGGAACCGGTGGGCACGGGGGTGTCGAAGGACCGCGCGGCCACCGCGCGGGGCGGGGGCACCGGCGCGGCGGCGCCGTCCACCGCCGCGAGGGCGACGCGCAGGCCCGAGCCGCCCGAGTCGACGCCCAGGACCCACGCGCCGCCCGATCTCACGGCAGGCGCCAGTCGACCGGCTCCGCCCCCTGACGCAGCAGCAGGTCGTTCACCCGGCTGAACGGGCGCGAACCGAAGAAGCCGCGGTCCGCCGACATGGGGGAGGGGTGCGCCGACTCGACGGCCGGCAGGTCGCCCAGGAGCGGCCGCAGGTTGCGGGCGTCGCGCCCCCACAACACCGACACCAGCGGTTTGCCGCGCGCCGCCAGCGCCCTGATGGCCTGTTCGGTGACCTCTTCCCAGCCCTTGCCGCGGTGCGCGCCCGGCTTGCGCGGCGCCGTCGTCAGGGCCCTGTTGAGCAGCAGCACCCCCTGCCGCGTCCAGGGCGTCAGGTCACCGCTGGACGGCCGGGCCAGGCCCAGGTCGGCGTGGAGTTCGCGGAAGATGTTCTCCAGGCTGCCCGGCAGCGGCCGCACGTCCGGCGCGACCGAGAAGCTCAGCCCCACCGCGTGCCCCGGCGTCGGGTACGGGTCCTGACCGACGATCAGGACCTTCACCTCGTCGAACGGTTGCTGGAACGCCCTCAGGACGTTCGGCCCGGCGGGAAGGTACGTGCGCCCCGCGGCGACCTCCGCGCGGAGGAAGTCCCCCATCGCCGCGACGCGCCCGGCGACGGGGGCGAGGGCCTCGGCCCAGCCGGGCTCGACGATCTCTTTCAACGGTCTCGCTGCCACGACCGTCACTCTACTGGCGCATCCGGCCCCTCCCGTCCTCCTCCGCCCGCCGCCGGCCCGCGCCGGCCGGCGGTCACGCGCCCGCCGTCCGCGTCCTCAGACGACCGCGGCCCGCACGCACAGCACGTCCGGCAGGTGCGCGGCCAACTGCCGCCAGGTGTCGCCGTCGTCGGCGCTCGCGAACACCTCGCCGTTGCGGTTGCCGAAGTACAGGCCCGCCGGGTCGGCGCCGTCCGTGCACATCGCGTCGCGCAGCACCGTGCCGTGGTGGTCCTCCTGCGGGAGGCCCCGGGACAGCGCCTCCCAGCTGCCGCCCCCGTCGGCCGTCCGGTACACCCGGCAGCGGCGGCCCGCCGGCACGCGGTCGGAGTCGGCGTTGATGGGGAAGACGTACGCCGTGTCCGCGTGCTTCGGGTGCGCGACGGCCGCGAAGCCGAAGTCCGACGGCAGCCCGGCTCCGATGTCGGTCCACGCAGCCCCCGAGTCGTCGCTGCGGTAGACGCCCCAGTGGTTCTGCAGGTAGAGCCGGTCGGGGTCGCCGGCGTCCTGCGCGATCTTGTGCACGCACTGCCCGAACCGCGGGTGCGGGTCGGGCAGGAACACCGCCGAGACCCCGTCGTTCGACGGCGACCAGGTCCCGCCGCCGTCCCGCGTGCGAAAGACCCCGGCCGCCGACACCGCGACCGTCACCGCGTCGGGGTCGCGCGGATCGGTCACCACCGTGTGCAGCGCCTCGCCGCCGCCGCCCGGCTGCCACCGCGACCGCGTCGGATGCTCCCACAACGGCCTGACCAGTTCGAACGTCTCGCCCTCGTCGACCGACCGGAAGAGCGCCGCCGGTTCGGTGCCCGCGTACACCACCCCGGGGGCGGCCGGACCCGCCGGATGCAGCTGCCAGACCCGCTCCAGCGACGCGCCCGTGTCCTCGGGGAACCCCACGGGCGCCTTCGCCTCCGCCCAGGTCGCGCCCAGGTCGTCGGAGTGGAACACCGACGGGCCCCAGTGCGCGCTGTCCGCGCCGACCAGCAGCCGGGGCACGGTCCGGCGCAGGTCGACACCGACCGCGTACACCGCCTGCGAGGGGAAGCGGGGGCCGTCGAACTCCCACCGGCCGCCGCGCCTGCGGGCGGTGAACAGGCCCTTGCGCGTACCCACGATCAGCAGTACATCGGTCATGGCCGGCACCTCCCGGACGCCTTCGCCGCGTATACGGGCCAGTGTGCGCCCGCCCGCCGCGAACGGCTCCCCGAGTGGTGTTCCCGCAGGCCGGCGGGGTGGGTCCGGGCCGGCGTCCGCTCGATCGGGGGCCGGGCGGTGCGGACCCCGCCGGGGCCCGAACCGGCCACGGCGACACGAAGCACGGCGGGCGCCCCCTCCCGCGAGGGCCCCGGCGTCCCGCCGCGGGCGGTGGCGCNGGAGGGTACGCGGGCGGGGCCGCCCCTACGGCCGTCCGCCCTCCGGTGGCGAGCCCAGCTCCCAGTCCAGGCCGTACCGCTGGAACAGCTCCGCCCGCAGCCGGGCCGGGGACATCGGGGCGCCCGGCAGCAGCACGGCGAAGACGGCGCCCATCAGCAGCGCCCGCAGCAGCGGGTAGTCCGCGTCCAGGTCGCGTGCGCCGTACCGGGCGAGCGCCTCCCGCAGGAGAGCGGCGAGCCGCTGCTGTTCCGGGCAGCGCACGAACCCCTCCGCCTGGAGGATCCCGGCCATGTGCGTACGCATCAGCAGCGGCCGGTCCACCGCCAGGCCGAGGATCGCGTCGATCGCCCGCGCCAGCAGTTCGCGCCCGTCCTCGGTGCGCGGCTCGCGCTCCAGGGCCGAGGCCAGCGTCATGTGCATCAGGCGGTGGACGGCCGACTGGAGCAGCTGGCGCTTGCCCGGGAAGTAGTACGACACCAGACCCCGTGCCGAACCGGCCCGGTCGGCGATGTCCGCGAGGGTCGTCGCCTCGTAGCCGCGCTCGGCCACGAGGTCGACCGTCGCCTGGAGGAGCCGCTCACGGGACCGCCGGCGGAGCTCCGCGTTGACTGATGCGCTCCGCGGGGACATGCTTAACTCCTGCGTTGATTGGCTCCCAGCCAATATACTCGGACCGTCCCCGCCGGCACGCGGTACCTCGCCGGCAGGGGCGGTGTGTCATGCGGACCGGGCGACGCGGGGGATCGCCCGGTCCGCGATGACCTCCGGCGGTCGGCCCGCCCCGATCGGGGCGGGCCGACCGCGCTGTGCGCCTCCCGGCTCCGCCGCGCCGTCCGCGTCCCGAGCGCGTCCTGGTCCCGGCCTCATCACGGCCCGGTCGCGGTGCCTGCCGCGGACCGGCTCCGGTCGGCGCCTCCGGCGCCCCGGGACGGAACGCGCCCCCGCGCCGCCGCCCACCGCTCGTACGCCAGGACCGCGGCCGCCGCCAGGCAGGCCCCCAGCAGCCAGCCGCCCAGCACGTCCGAGGGCCAGTGCACCCCCAGGTACACCCGCGTCACCCCCACCCCGACGGCCGACACCGTCCCCACCGCCGCCACCGGCCCGGCCAGGGCCCGCCGGGCCGTCCGCGCCGCCGCCCACCACAGCAGCCCGCACACGACGGCGGCGGTCATGGCGTGCCCGGAGGGGAAGGCGGCGAACTCCGCCGAGTCCACCGGGTCCGGCCACCGCGGCCGCTCCCGGCCCACCAGCGCCTTCGCCCCGTGCTGCACCGCGGCCGCCAGCAGGCCCATCACCGCCAGCAGCGCCGCGGGCCCGCGCTCACCGGCCCGCCACAGGGCCACCGCCACCGCTCCCAGCAGGAGGCGCAGCGTCAACGGGTCCCACACCCAGTCCGACAGCACCCGCATGCCCTCCGTCAGCGCCGGCCGGCGGACCGCCAACGGGTGCAGCCCCTCCGCCACCGCCCGGTCGAAGGCGAGCAGCGGCGCCCAGGCGGTCGTCACGAGCAGTAGCAGGACCAGGGCCGCCGTGCCGCAGCCCACGGCCACGGCGCGGACGAGCGGCACACGGGGGACAGGTGAAGGAGGTGCGAGGGGCGACATATCGGGATACTGCCCGCAGAACGCCCGGGCAGACCGCGGAACCGCCGTCCGGGCCACCGCCGGCCCGCCCCGCCCGACACACCCGTCCGACACACCTGTCCGGCGCACCCGCCCGACACACCTGCCCGGAGCGGCGTCGGCCGGACGACCGCCGGCCCGGGGCCGCGCGGTCCGGATGCCCGAGGTTCGCCTGACGCGCCCGGGGCCCCGCCCGCCCGTGACCGCGCCCTCCGGACGTCCGTGCCGGTCCGCCGGGCCCGCCCCGCCGCTGTCAGGACAGCGCGTTCAGCCCCGGGGCCAGTGCCACCAGCAGCGGTACCGCCGGTACGAGCGCGGCCGCCGCCGTCAGCCGCAGCCGCCGTCCCGGCGTGAGGCGCGGTTCGGCGGTCAGCAGCCGCGTCACCCGCCGCGGCACCTCGGCGCGGTGCGCCGGGCACGGATCGAAGGCGCCCCGGTCCTCGTTCAGCCCGACCAGCGCCAGCGCGGTCGTCAGCCGGCCGAACCGCTTCGACGCCGAGTCGTCCGCGGCCAGCTCCACCAGCCGGTGCATCTCGGCGCGGAACGCCGCGAACACCGGGACGCGCGGGAACCCCGACGCCAGCGCCTCCGCGCAGTGCAGCAGCCAGTCGTGCCGGGCCCGCGCGTGCCCCTGCTCGTGGGCGAGCACGGCGTCCAGTTGGCGCCCCTTCAGCCGCCGCAGCGCCGCCGTGGTGATGACCAGCCGCGGCCGTGCGCCCGGCAGCCACCAGGCGTCGGGCCGGTCGCCCTCCAGCAGGACCAGGGGGCCCGAACCCGTCTCCTCACCCGGCAGCAGCGGCGCCCGCACCAGCAGCTCGGCGCGCCGCCGGCGGCGCGCCGCCCGGGCGTCGCGCACCTCGCGGGTCAGCATCGCCCCGGTCCACAGCCCGCCGCACGCCAGCAGCACCGCGAGCGCCGCCGACCAGGGGCCGAGCGACCCCAGGGCGTACGCCTCCACGACCGCGGCCGGCGCCGGGGCGAACACCCGGCCGCGCACCGCCTGCCAGGAGGCCGCCGCGCTGAACGTCATCGACAGCGCGAAGCTCAGCAGCACCGCCGCCACCGCGCACTGCCACACCCACAGGGCGACGATCGGCTCGCGCTCGGTCCAGTCGGCCCGCGCGAGCAGGCGCGGGGCCACGGCGGCGACCAGGACGCCGAGTGCGAGCAACGCGAGGGAGACCCACATGGCGCCAGCCTATGAGCGCGGCGGCGCTTCCCGGCGCGCCCCGGTCGCGGAAGTGACGCACGACACTTCCGCGGTGGTTTGGATTCACCGACGGCCCCCCGGCCCGGCCGGACGCCGTGCGGTCCACCGCCCGGGGCCGCCCCGCCGGGTCCGCCCGGCCCGGCGGAGGGCCGGGGGAGCGCCGCGTTAGTCTCGGTGGCCGAACGGCACGCCGAGGGGAGAACGCCCACGATGGACACCGCACCGCTTGAGGACGCCCGGGAGACCTACCGCGACGCCGTGGAGGCGGACGTCCCCGCGCTCGTCGCCCTCGTCGAGTCCGCCTACCGGGGCGACGCCAGCCGCGCCGGCTGGACCACCGAGGCCGACATCCTCGACGGCCGGCGCACCGACCCCGAGGGCGTGCGCGCGGTCATCACCGCGCCCGGCTCCCGGCTCCTGGTCGTGGAACGGGACGGCGACCCCGTCGCCTGCTGCCAGCTGGAGCGCCGCGGTGACGCCGCGTACTTCGGGATGTTCGCCGTGCGGCCCGGCCTGCAGGGCGGCGGCCTCGGGCGGCGGGTCCTCGCGGAGGCGGAGCGCCTGGCCCGGGAGGAGTGGGGCGCGCGGGAGATGCACATGACGGTGATCTCCGTGCGCGACGAGCTGATCGCCTGGTACGAGCGGCGCGGCTACCGCCGTACGGGACGGATGACGCCGTTCCCGTACGGCGACGAGCGCTTCGGCGTGCCGCGCCGCGACGACCTGGAGTTCGAACTGCTGGTCAAGGAGCTGGGCTGACCTGACCGCCCGCCGGGGGCGCCGGCTCCGTACGGAACACCAGCCGGCCGTCCTCCGCGTCCACGCGGACCCGGCCGCCCGCGGCGAGCCGCCCGTCGAGCAGCAGCCGCGACAGCCGGTTGTCCACCTCGCGCTGGATGGTGCGGCGCAGCGGCCGGGCGCCGTACTCGGGCTCGTGGCCCCGGCGGGCCAGCCAGTCCACCGCCTCCGGGCCGAAGTCCACGGAGACGTGCTGGGCCCGCATCCGGCGGCGGGTGTCCTCCAGCAGCAGGTCGGTGATCTGCCGCAGGTGCGCCTGCGCGAGCCTGCGGAAGACGACGACCTCGTCGATGCGGTTGAGGAACTCGGGCCGGAAGTGCTCGCGCAGCGGCCGCAGCACCCGGTCGCGGGCCGCCTCCTCGTCGTCCGCGGCGTCCGCCCCGAAGCCGAGCACGCCGCGCCCGGTGCCGATGACCTCCGAGCCGAGGTTGCTGGTCATCACGACGACGGTGTTCTTGAAGTCGACGGTGCGGCCCTGCGCGTCGGTCAGCCGCCCGTCGTCGAGCACCTGGAGCAGGATGTTGAACACGTCCGGGTGCGCCTTCTCCACCTCGTCGAGCAGGAGCAGCGAGTACGGGTGGCGGCGCACCGCCTCCGTCAGCTGCCCGGCCTCCTCGTGGCCGACGTACCCGGGCGGGGCGCCCACCAGCCGGCTGACGGTGTGCCGCTCCTGGAACTCGCTCATGTCGAGCCGGACCATGCGCTCCTCGCTCCCGAACAGCGCGTCGGAGAGCGCGCGGGCCAGCTCGGTCTTGCCGACGCCGGTCGGGCCGAGGAACAGGAAGCTGCCGATCGGGCGGCGCGGGTCGGCGAGGCCCGCCCGCGAGCGCAGCACCGCCTCGGAGACCACCGACACCGCCTCGTCCTGGCCGACGACCCGCTGCCGCAGGTGCTGCTCCAGGCCGAGCAGGCGCTCCTTCTCCTCCTGGGTGAGCCGGCTGACGGGGACGCCGGTCTGCCGGCTGACGACCTCCGCGATGTCCTCGGCGGTCACCTCCAGCACGCGGTCGTCCCGCATCAGCGGTTCGCCCCGGCCCGCCTTGATGCGGTCCTGCAGCTCCTGCACGCGGTCGCGCAGCTCGGTCGCCCGCTCGTACTGCTCGGCGGCGACGGCCTGGTCCTTGTCCCGGAGCAGCTGCTCGACCTCCCGCTCCAGGGCCCGCACGTCGGCGTCCTGCGTGCGGGAGCGGAGCCGGACCCGCGCGCCGGCCTGGTCGATCAGGTCGATGGCCTTGTCGGGCAGGAACCGCTCGGTGAGGTAGCGGTTCGACAGCTCGACGGAGGCGTGCAGCGCGTCGTCGGTGTAGCGGACCTGGTGGTGCGCCTCGTACCGGTCGCGCAGGCCGCGCAGGATCTCCAGGGCGTCCTCGGGGCTCGGCTCGGGGACGAGGATCGGCTGGAAGCGCCGGGCGAGGGCGGCGTCCTTCTCGACGTGGCGGCGGTACTCCTCCAGCGTGGTCGCGCCGATGACGTGCAGTTCGCCGCGGGCGAGCGCGGGCTTGAGGATGTTGCCTGCGTCCATGTTGCCGCCCTCCGAGCCGCCACCGCCGCCCGCGCCGACGACCGTGTGGAGTTCGTCGATGAACAGGAGGAGCTCGCCGGAGTGGGCCCGCACCTCCTCGATGACGGCGTTCATCCGCTCCTCGAAGTCGCCGCGGTACCGGGTGCCGGCGACGAGGCCCGTCATGTCGAGGGAGACCAGGCGGCGGCCGAGGAGCGTGTCGGGCACCTCGCCGTCGGCGATGCGCTGGGCGAGGCCCTCGACGATGGCGGTCTTGCCGACGCCGGCGTCGCCGATGAGGACGGGGTTGTTCTTGCCGCGGCGCGACAGCACCTCGACGGTCTGCTCTATCTCCGCCTCCCGGCCGATGACCGGGTCGATGCGGCCGGCGCGGGCGACGTCGGTGAGGTCGCGCCCGTACTTGTCCAGGGTCGGGGTGCCGTGCTGCGGCGCCGGGCGCTGGTCGGGCGCGGTGTTCTCCCACTTGGCGGACGACCCGCCGAGCGGGGCGGGCGGACGGGAGGGCGGCCCGGGCACCGAACCGGGGTCGAAGCGGGCGGCGCGCAGGATGCGGCCGGCCGCCGAGTCCGGGTTGGCGGCCAGCGCGGCGAGGACGTGCTCGGGCCCGATGTAGGAGGCGCCGATGTTCCGGGCCAGGTCGTGGGCGTCGAGCAGGGCGCGCTTGACGGCGGGCGTGACGGCGATCCGGGCCTGCGGCGGGCCGTCGCCGGCCGTGCGGTCGATCTCCGCGGCCAGTTCGTCGGGGTCGGCTCCGGCCCGCACCACCAGGTCGCGCGTCGGCTCGGTGTCGAGCGCGGCGCGCAGCAGGTGCTCGGTCTCCAGGTCCGCGCTGCCGTGCTCGGCCGCGTACGTGGCGGCGTCGTCCACCATGCGGCGGGCGGGTTCGCTCATCATCCGCGCGATGTCGATGTACCGGGTGCCGCGCCGGGTCGCCGGGGAGGCCGGGGCGGCCCCGAACAGGCGGGCCAGGAACTCGCTGAACGGGTCGGGGCCGAAGCCCTCGGGTCCGAGGAATCCATTGCTCATAGATGACCGCCCCAGTCGTCCGGTTCGTAGCCGTCCGTCCAGGATTCGCGCCGGCGGCGGCGTGAATCCAGCCACGCGGGTTCCCCGGGCGACGCCCGCTACACCCCGGTGCGGATGCGGCGGGTCCGGACGATGTGACCGATACGGTCGTTACAGCCTCGTTGGACGGGAAAAACGACGGCGATGACCGGGGTGTGGCAGGATAATTTCCTTCGGCGCCTCTTGTGGGGAAGAACCGCACATGGATACGGTGCCTTTACGCGAGGTTCTCCTGTGGAGGAAGTGAGATGACGGAAATTCTTGTGCAGGACGCTGTCGGCGGCGAGCTGTCCGCCGACGTCCGGGTGGTCGACCACCCCGCATGGCCGCAGCTCAAGAATGCCGTGGAGGAGATCCGCGTCTGGCAGTCCGCCGACGGCTCCATCGACTTCGGCGCCGATCGCGCCCCGGCCCGCGCGGACGCCGACGCCGCGCTCGACCGGGTCGTCACCGCCGTCGAGCGGCTCTCCCCGCTGCTGCCGCACGGCACCGCGTACCACCGCGCGCTCGTCGCCGACCTGCGCAAGTGGGCGGACGGCGGCTACGGCGTACCGGACTTCCTCGACTCGCTGACGGCCTTCCAGCCCGCGGCCGAGCGCGTCGACGGCCGCCAGCACCTCGTCGTCTTCCCCATGTACACGCAGAACGGCAACCCGGACCGCAACCTGGAGGCCGTCGTCCTGCGCATGGTGTGGCCGCAGTGGCTCGCCGAGCTGGAGGCCGCGCGCTACGACAACCCGCTGTTCTGCGGCATCACCTTCGAGGACTTCACCTCGGGCTACGACACCAACTCGGCCGTCCTCTTCCCCGAGACCGTCGCCGTCCGCGAGGTCCCCGAGCGGTTCACCTGGGGCGGCATCTTCTGCGACCGCGAGGCCGCCCGCTTCCGCCGCGTCACCGCGGCCGCCGTCGAGGCCCTCGGCATCGAGCTGCCCGCCGACATCCAGGAGATGCTCGGCGACCAGCAGCGCTGCCAGGAGGCGTTCGTCCTGTGGGACATGGTCCACGACCGCACCCACAGCCGCGGCGACCTGCCCTTCGACCCGTTCATGATCAAGCAGCGCCAGCCGTTCTGGATGTACGGCCTGGAGGAGCTGCGCTGCGACCTGACCGCCTTCAAGGAGGCCGTCCGCCTGGAGGCCGAGGGCAACCCGCACGGCCGCGACGTCCAGTACGCCGTGCTGTTCGACCGGATGTTCCGCTTCCCGCTCACCGGCGACCGCGTCCGCAACTACGACGGCCTCGGCGGCCAGCTGCTCTTCGCCTACCTCCACAAGCACGACGTGGTGCGCTGGACCGACAACACCCTGCACATCGACTGGCTGCGCGCCCCCGAGGTCACCAACCAGCTGTGCGCCGAGATCGAGAAGCTCTACCGCGACGGCATCGACCGCCCCAAGCTGGTCCACTGGTTCGCCGCGTACGACTTCGTCTCCACCTACCTCGCCCCGCACCCCGGCTCCCGCTGGGCCAAGGGCCCGGACGCGCTGGACGTCTCCCAGCCGCCGCGCAGGCTCGTCGACGACGTGCTGCCGGACGAGTTCCCGCTGAGCATGTTCTACGAGGCCCTCTCCAAGAAGCTGAAGTCCGTGATCGCCTCCACCAAGGGGATCACCCCGGCCGACGTGGAGAAGGCCGCCGCGTGAGCGGGCACACCACGGGTACGAACGGGACGTCCGGTACACAGACCGAGGAGACGAACACCATGACCACCAACGGCAACGGCGGAGCGCTGGACGGCGCCGTCATCGCGGTCGCCGGAGCGGCGGGCCCCGCGGGCCGGGCCGCCCTGCTGCGGCTCGCCGAGGCGGGCGCGACCGTCGTCGCGGCCGACGCCGACGCCGAGCGCCTGGCCGAGGCGGTCGACGCCGCCCGCTCCGCCCGCGGCGGTGCCACCGTCACCGGCGAGAAGGTGGACCTGCTCGACCTGGCGGCGACCCGCGAGTGGGCCGACCGGACGGAGAAGGAGTTCGGGCGGGTCGACGGCCTCGTCCACCTCGTCGGCGGCTGGCGCGGCGGCAAGACCTTCGCCGGCACCGACCTGGCCGACTGGGAGCTGCTGGAGAAGCTGCTCGTCCGCACCGTCCAGCACACCTCCCTCGCCTTCCACCCGGCGCTGGGGCGCAGCGACCGCGGCCGGTACGTCCTGATCAGCCAGTCCGGCGCGAGCAACCCCACGGAGGGCAACGCCGCGTACGCCGCTGCCAAGTCCGCCGCCGAGGCGTGGACCCTCGCCCTCGGCCACTCCTTCCGCAAGGCGGGGGGCGAGGACGGCCCGAAGTCCGCCGCTGTCATCCTGGTGATCAAGGCACTGGTGCACGACGCGATGCGCGCCGAGCGCCCGGATGCGAAGTTCGCGGGCTACACTGACGTCAGGGAGCTGGCCGACGCCATCGCCGGCGTCTGGGACCGGCCCGCCCAGGAAGTGAATGGACAGCGCCTGTGGCTGACCCCCAAGCCGTGAACCCGGCGTTCCCCACCCGTACCGACGCGCGCCGCCACCACGACCCGTCGGTACGGGGCTTCGCCAGCGACAACTACGCGGGAGCCCACCCGGAGGTCCTCGCCGCGCTGGCCCTCGCCAACGGCGGCCACCAGGTCGCCTACGGCGAGGACGAGTACACCGACCACCTCCAGCGGGTGATGCACAGCCACTTCGGCCCGACCGCCGAGGCGTTCCCGGTGTTCAACGGCACCGGCGCCAACGTCACCGCCCTGCAGGCCCTCACCGACCGGTGGGGCGCGGTGATCTGCGCCGAGTCCGCGCACATCAACGTCGACGAGGGCGGCGCGCCCGAGCGCATGGCCGGCCTCAAGCTGCTGACCGTGCCCACCCCGGACGGCAAGCTCACCCCCGAGCTGATCGACCGGCAGGCGTTCGGCTGGGACGACGAGCACCGGGCGATGCCGCAGGTCGTCTCGCTCACCCAGAACACCGAACTCGGCACCGTCTACACGCCGGACGAGATCCGGGCGATCACGGACCACGCCCACTCCCTGGGCATGAAGGTCCACCTCGACGGCGCCCGGCTGGCCAACGCGGCCGCGTCGCTGAACGTGCCGATGCGCGCGTTCACCAACGCCGCGGGCGTGGACGTCCTGTCGCTGGGCGGCACCAAGAACGGCCTGCTCTTCGGCGAGGCCGTCGTGGTCCTCGACCCGGGGGCCGGCCGCCACATGAAGCACCTGCGCAAGATGTCCATGCAGCTCGCGTCCAAGATGCGGTTCGTCTCGGTGCAGTTCGAGGCGCTGCTCGCGAAGGACCTGTGGCTGCGCAGCGCCCGGCACGCCAACGCGATGGCCCAGCGCCTCGCCGAGGGCGTCCGGTCCGTCGACGGCGTGGAGATCCTCTACCCGGTGCAGGCCAACGCGGTCTTCGCGCGGCTCCCGCACGAGGTGAGCCTGCGGCTGCAGAAGCGGTTCCGGTTCTACTTCTGGGACGAGGCGGCCGGCGACGTCCGCTGGATGTGCTCCTTCGACACCACGGAGGACGACGTGGACGCCTTCCTCCTGGCGCTCAAGGAGGAGATGGGCCGCTAGCGTCCCGCCCGGCGTCGCGGTCCTGCCGCGGGCCGGCCGCTGCCCGAAACGGCCGTCGGGCCGGTGCCCACCCCCCGGGGCGGGCACCGGCCCGACGCGTTTCCCGGCGCGTCAGCGGCCGGCCGCGAGTTCGCCGCTGAGCCTGCCGTGCAGCCGGGCGCTGGGATCGTTCAGGCCGGTGACCTCGACGTGCTTGCCGCGCTGGGCGTACTTCGTCCCGATCGCGTCCAGGGCCGCGACGGAGGAGGCGTCCCAGACGTGCGCCGCGGACAGGTCGATGACGACCCTCTCGGGATCGCCCGCGTAGTCGAACCGGCCGACGAGGTCGTCGGAGGAGGCGAAGAACAGCTCGCCCGTGACCCGGTAGACCACCGTGCTGCCGTCCGGGTCGGCCACGGCCGTGACCTCGGCGAGGTGCGCGACACGCCTGGCGAAGATCACTGCCGCGGTGACGGAGCCGAGGACGACGCCGACGGCCAGGTTGTGGGTGGCCACCACGCACACGACGGTGACGGCCATGACGGCGATCTCGCCCGCGGGCATCCGCTTGAGCGTCCCGGGCGCGATGGAGTGCCAGTCGAAGGTCGCGAACGACACCATGATCATGACGGCGACGAGGGCGGCCATGGGGATGTCGGAGACGACGGGGCCGAAGACGACGCAGAGCACCATCAGGAAGGCGCCCGCGAGGAACGTCGAGAGACGGGTGCGGGCGCCGGAGACCTTCACGTTGATCATCGTCTGGCCGATCATGGCGCAGCCGCCCATGCCGCCGAAGAAGCCGGTGACGATGTTGGCGACGCCCTGCCCGATCGACTCGCGGGTCTTGTTCGAGTGGGTGTCGGTGATGTCGTCGACGAGCCTGGCGGTCATCAGCGACTCCATCAGTCCGACCAGCGCCACCGCGAACGCGTACGGGGCGATCGTCGTCAGCGTGTCCGTCGTGAACGGCACGTCGGGCAGACCCGGCACCGGCAGGGAGGACGGCAGCGCGCCCCTGTCCCCGACGGTCGGCACCGCGATGGCGGCGCCGACGGTGATCACGGTGAGGATCACGATGGAGACCAGCGGCGCCGGGATCACGGTGGTGACCTTCGGGAAGAGCACCATCAGCGCCAGTCCGCCGATGACCAGCGGGTAGACCGCCCAGGGCACGTCGGTCATCTCGGGGACCTGGGCCATGAAGATCAGGATGGCGAGGGCGTTGACGAAGCCCACCATCACCGAGCGGGGAACGAACCGCATCAGCTTCGCCACTCCGAGCGCGCCCAGGACGACCTGGAAGACGCCGGCGAGGATGACGGCGGCGATCAGGTGGCCCAGGCCGTACTCGCGGTTGAGCGGGGCGATGACGAGGGCGACGGCGCCGGTCGCGGCGGAGATCATCGCGCGGCGGCCGCCGACGATCGAGATGACCACGGCCATGGTGAAGGAGGCGAACAGGCCGGCCGCGGGGTCGACCCCGGCGATGATCGAGAAGGAGATCGCCTCGGGGATCAGCGCGAGGGCGACGACCAGACCGGCCAGGACCTCGGTGCGCCAGACCTTCGGATCGTTCAGCCAGTCGGGCTTCAGGCCGCGCGGGCGCGCGGCCGGGGACACAGCGGTGGCGGAGGGCAAGAGTTCAGGAACCTGTCGTGCTCGGGCACGCCCCCTGGCAGGCCGGGGAAGTGCGGGATGACGCGGAGAGGCCGGGCCGGCACCCCGCGGGACGGCCCCGCCGGCGCGCAGCCGGAGGACCGGAAGGGGACGAAGTGGGGGCGCGGAGGCGCCGGGGCTCACGTCCGGCGGCGAAGCGTCACGGCGGGCAGGCGGCGGTCCCGGGCGTCATGGGCTCGCGCACGCGTCCCTCCCGCGAAAATCGGATCCTCACCGGGGGCGGCATCGGCCCCGGAACGGCAGTGGTGTGGGCAGCCGGACCGCCTTCGCCAACCCTACCCTGACGTTAGGGTAGGGGCCGGCGGGGTCACACGGGACGCGGCCCGCCATGGCGGAAAGGCCGGGAGCGGGGACGTGGGCGGCAAGCACCTGCAGATCGGCGAGGTCGCCGCGCGCACCGGGCTGTCCCTGCGCACCATCCGGCACTACGAGGAAACCGGTCTCGTCGCCCCCTCCGCCCGCTCCCGGGGAGGCTTCCGCCTCTATACGGAGCAGGACGTCGTCCGCCTCATGGTCGTCCGCCGGGTGAAGCCGCTCGGCTTCACCCTGGACCGGATGCGCGACCTGCTGGACGCCGTCGACCGCCTCGACGCCGGCGAGGAGCTCGGCACGGACGAACGCGAGGCGCTCCTCCAGCGCGTACGCGAGTACGAACGAAGTGCGGCGGAGCAGGTGCGGAAGCTGCGCGTCCAGCTCGCCCGCGCCGAGGGCTTCGCCGCCACCCTGCGGGCACGGCTGCCCGAACACGAGCCGGCGCGCCCCTGACCGCTCCCGGCTCCGGCAGCGCGCCGCCCAGCGGACACCGCGCCACGCGGGCTCGACGCGGTCGCCGCGATCGACGAGTGCCGACGGCCGTCAGACGACGGCGGGACTGCGGCGCTCGACGAGGACGACGTCGCGCCAGACGCCGTGGTGGCGCCCGATCCGCTCCCGGGTGCCGACGACGCGGAAGCCGGCACGCCGGTGGACGGCGAGACTGGCGGTGTTCTCGGGGAAGATCCCGGACTGAACGGTCCGGATCCCGGCCCGCTCGGTGGAGCCGATCAGCGCCTTGAGCAGGGTGGAGGCGACGCCACGGCCACGGGCGTCGGGGCGGACGTAGACGGAGTGCTCGACCACCCCCGCGTACGCGCACCGGTCCGAGACCCTGCTCGCGGCGACCCAGCCCAGCACCGACCCGTCCGCGTCGAGGGCGGCGAAGCGGTGCTCGGCCGGCTTCGCGGCCTCGAACGCCTCCCACGACGGCGGGCTGGTCTCGAAGGTGGCGTTGCCCTCCTCGATGCCCGCCCGGTAGATCGCCAGCACCTGTTCGGCATGGTCCACCGTCAGCGGCACCACCGTCGCGCCCGGTACTCCGTTCACCGCTTCCTCCTCCGTCCGCTCCGCTCGACCGTCAGGCCGCGGCCGGCAGGGTCAGCAGTCTGCCCATCGCGGCGAGCACCGACGGCTCGACCCGGTAGTACACCCAGGTCCCGCGCCGCTCGGAGGTGAGCAGTCCGGCCTCCTTCAGCTTCTTCAGGTGGTGGGAGACGGTGGGCTGGGAGACGCCGACGTCGGAGATGTCGCACACGCACGCCTCCCCGCCCTCGTGCGAGGCCACCGCGGAGAACAGCCGCAGGCGGACCGGGTCACCGAGTGCCTTGAACATCCGCGCCGCGGTCTCGGCCTCCTCGGCGGTCATCGGTCGCTCGGCCAGCGGCGGGCAGCACGGAGTCACGTCCCGGCCATCGGCTTCGACGAGCGGGGGCACCTTCGTATTCGACATGCGTCTATGTTGACACGCGTCGAACCGGCGCGAGGAGGCGTGTCACCGGCGTGCGGGGCGGGCGGCCGGGCGCCGGGCGATCCGCTCCGCGCCCCGGCCCACTCCGCGCAGCGGGTTCGGCGCCGGGCCGCGCCGCCGCTCCGGTCCGGCGGGCGCCGGNCCCGCCATGCCGGCGGCCAGGCCCTCGCGGTGCGGTGGGCTCCCCGGTGTCCGGTGCGCCGTCCAGGCGGGCGGGGCGGCAAATGGGGGCGGGAGCGACCGCGTCGGCTTCTTCCCGCTACCCGTCCGGCCGGACAGGCTCGACTCCGCCGGCCCCGGTGGGCACGGTCGCGGTCCGTGCCGCGGCAGGGCGCGGGCGGCGGCGAGGCCGGACTGCCCGCCGCCCATCACGGCGGCGCCGGCGTGCTCCCTCGGCGAACCCTGTCAGTTAGATAGGTATCTATGTTGACGCTCATCGATACAGGTGCCATGCTGGGCCGCGCAAGCCATCGACGGATGTCGAAACACGCAAGGAGTCGCCGTGAACGCACCCGCCACCACCGAGCTGCCCGTCATCGTGATCGGGGCCGGACCTGTCGGCCTGGCCGCGGCCGCCCACCTGGTCGACCGGGGCGTCGAACCCCTGGTCCTGGAGGCCGGGCCCACCGCCGGCACCGCGGTGCGCGAGTGGTCCCACGTACGGCTGTTCTCCACCTGGGGCGAGATCGTCGACCCGGCCGCCGAGAAGCTCCTCGCACCCACCGGCTGGACCCGGCCCGACCCGGCCGCCTACCCCTCCGGCGGCGACTGGGCCGAGCTGTACCTGCAGCCGCTCGCCGACGCCCTCGGCGACCGCGTCCGCACCGGCGCCACCGTCACCGGCGTGTCCCGGGCCGGCCGGGACCGGATCGTGGACGCCGGCCGGGAGCAGCAGCCGTTCGCCGTACACGTCACCCGTGCCGACGGCCGGGAGGAGCGCCTCCTCGCCCGCGCCGTCGTCGACGCCTCCGGCACCTGGGCCGCACCCGGCCCGGCCGGCGCCGACGGACTGCCCGCGCTCGGCGAGAGGGCCGCCGCGGACCGGATCACCTACCGCGTCCCGGACCTGAAGGACCCGGAAGTCCGCGCCCGGTACGCGGGCAGGCGCACCGCCGTCATCGGCTCCGGCGCCTCCGCCTTCACCGCCCTCGCCCACCTCGCCGACCTCGCCGAGTCCGGCGACGGCTCGGGCACGAAGGGCGTGTGGATCCTGCGCCGCGGCATCTCCGGCTCCACCTTCGGCGGCGGGGAGGCCGACCGGCTCCCCGCCCGCGGCGCCCTGGGCCTGGCGGCCAAGGCCGCCGTCGACGAGGGCCACGCCGACGCGGTCACCGGTTTCCGCACCGAGGCGATCGAACGTGACACCGACGGCCGCCTGGTCCTGGTCGGCGAGGACGGCCGCCGCCTGGACCCGGTCGACGAGGTCATCGTGCTGACCGGCTTCCGCCCCGACCTGTCCTTCCTGGGCGAGCTGCGCCTGGGCCTGGACGAACGCCTCCAGGCGCCGGTCGCGCTGGCTCCGCTGATCGACCCCAACCAGCACTCCTGCGGCACCGTCCCCCCGCACGGCCACCGCGAGCTCTCCCATCCCGAGCAGGGCGTCTACCTGGTGGGGATGAAGTCCTACGGCCGCGCCCCGACGTTCCTCGCCATGACCGGCCACGAGCAGGTCCGCTCGGTGGCCGCCGCGATCGCCGACGACCTCGCCTCCGCGGACCGCGTGGAGCTCACCCTGCCCGAGACCGGAGTCTGCGGCGGCGCCGGCCTGTTCGACACCCCGGACGCCCGGGAAGGTGACGGCGACGGCTGCTGCGCGCCCGCGCCGCAGCTCGTCCGGCTCGAAGCCCCCGCCGCAGTCGGGGCGGTTGCCGAGGAGGCCCCGGCGGGCGGCTGCTGCGGCGCGTGACCGGTCCGGGCGCACCGGCTCACGGGAGCGCATCGGCTCGCGGGAGCGCATAGATCCATGGGAGCGCGACCGGAGCAGGGGACCGGTCGAGCCCCCGCGAGTACGTCGGTCAGAGCCGGGCCGACGCCGACCGCGGCCACTCCTTTGCGCCCCGGCCCGCCCGGACGCCCTCCACCGGGCCCGGAAACCCGGGCCCGGACATGGCGACCCACCGGCCCGGACCGCCGCGGCAAGCCCCGGGGCGACCCGACCGGCTTCCCGCGCAGGCGGGTTCGCGCCATTCCCGGAGCGCACCGCGGGAAGCGCCGGCAGGACCGGGCCATGGATCACCCGGACCCGCGCCACCGGTGCGGTTCGTCCTCCGCCGGGCGCCCGCACCCGGGCGTACGCGCTGCTCCCGGGCGGGTGCCCCGGTCAGGCGGCCGGCCTCAGCGCAGCTCCGCCGGAGCCGGCGCGGTGCCGCCCAGGTGGGCCGGGATCCACCAGGTGTCGCCCGCGTCCTTCGGGCGCACCGGGTACGCCCGCTGGGCGGCCTCCAGCAGCTCCTGGACCCGCTCGCGCAGCCGCCGGGTGATCGCGCCGGCGTACTGGTCCGCCGGCGCCTCCATGGGCTCGCCCACCCGGATGGTCACCGGGATGTGGCTGCGCCTGAAGTTCCGGGGACGGCCCTTCGTCCACAGCCGCTGCGTCCCCCACAGCGCCACCGGCACCAGCGGCACCCCGGCCTCCTGGGCCAGCCGTGCCGCACCGGACTTGAAGCTCTTGAGGGTGAACGACTGGGAGATCGTCGCCTCCGGGAAGACACCGACGATCTCGCCGGAGCGCAGCGACTCCAGGGCGTGCCGGTAGGCGGCCTCGCCCTGTCCGCGGTCCACCGGGATGTGCTTCATGCCCCGCATCAGCGGTCCGGAGATCCGGTGGCGGAAGACGGAGTCCTTCGCCATGAACCGCACCAGCCGCTTCTGCGGCAGGGCGGCCAGCCCCGCGAAGACGAAGTCCAGGTAGCTGATGTGGTTGCTGACGAGCACCGCGCCGCCGGTGCGCGGGATGTTCTCCGAACCCTGAACGTCGATCTTGAGGTCGAGCACCTTGAACAGCGCGAGTGCGGCGCCGACGACCGGCCGATAGACGAGTTCCGCCATCTGGAGAACACCCTTCTTTGTCTTCCGCCCGCCCGGGGAGGGACCCCCGGCGGAGGTTACGCAGCCGTAGGTAGCCGGCCCGCGCCCGATGCTGCCCCATGTACCGCGCCCAGACCAGCCCGAACCCCGCTTCGGGGGCGGAAGCCGGGGAGATACTCGTCACGTCGCCGCGGCGGCCCCGCCGACCGGGAATCACCGCGGCCGCCGCGGCGCTGCACGGGCGGGAAGACCGGACGACGGAAAGCGGGGCCGCGGTGGTGCGGGACGGTGCGCGAGAGCGGTACGGGCGGGTGCTCGGTCCCGCCGAGTTGGGCGCCGGCCTGGGGGAGCGGGCCACCCTCGTGCAGTTCTCCACCGCCTTCTGCCAGCCGTGCCGCGCCACCCGGCGGATCCTCGCCGACGTGGCGGGCATGGTCGGCGGAGTCGCCCACGTCGAGGTCGACGCCGAGCGGAACCTGCCCCTCGTCCGGGAGCTCGGCATCGCCGCGACCCCCACCGTGCTCGTCCTGGACGCGGCCGGCCGCGTCGTGTGCCGCGCGGCCGGGCAGCCCCGCAGGGCCGACGTGATCGCGGCCCTCGGCCGGGCCCTGGAAACCCCCGCTGACCGGCCGTGACGCTGATCGCATCCGCCGGTGCGGCCTTGACGCGGGCCGCCGCGCGTCGACAGGCTGACGCCCGTGCCCTACGAACCCCTTCTGCGCGGTCGGGCCCGCCCCGGCCCCGTCNCNNCCCGTCCGGGGGCCTGAGCGGCCGGCGGTCCCGGCCCCGTGTACCCATCCCCCGCAGAAGGGCGACTCCATGACGGTCCTCCGTGATCCCGGCGCCGGTGCGCTCGGCGCCGGTGCGCTCGCGGACCCGCCCGCCGGGGCCGAACTGCTCCGTTCCGCCTTCCGGCGGCATGCCGCCGGCGTCGCCGTGATCACCGCCCCCGGCGGACCCGCGGGCGACGGCCGGCCCGCCGGGTTCACCGCCGGCTCGCTCACCTCGGTCTCCGCCGAGCCGCCGCTGGTCTCCTTCGGCATCGGCACGAGCTCGTCGAGCTGGCCCGCCTTCTCCACCGCCGCCCACGTGGGCGTGCACCTGCTCGGTGAGGACCAGCGGGAGCTGGCGGCCGTCTTCGCCCGCAGCGGTGCCGACCGCTTCGCCCCGCCGACCCGCTGGGCGGCCGGCCCCGAGGGCGTCCCGCTGCTCGACGGCGTCCTCGCCTGGCTGGTGTGCCGCGTCGTCGGCCGGGTGCCGGCCGGCGACCACCGCATCGTGATCGCCGAGATCGTCGCGGGGGACGCCGAGGCCCGGGAGGGCCGGCCGCTCCTGTACCACCAGGGCCGCTTCAACGCCCTGCGGCACTGAGGCGTCCCGGCCGCCCGGCGTCGGAAAGGTCACAGCCCGAAGCGCTTGCCCACCGGAGGACCCCTCGATGTACTGACGAGTAATATTTCGTTGCGGGGCGGTGGCCGCCCCGAACGGAAACCGCCCCATCAGGCGCCTATGCTGCGTGCAACAGAGCAGCCCCCTAATGACGATGCAGTAGGAGAGTCGGCGTGAGCTTGAGGATCGTTGTCTGTGTGAAGTACGTACCCGACGCCACCGGCGACCGGCACTTCGCCGATGACCTGACCGTCGACCGCGACGACGTCGACGGCCTGCTGTCGGAGCTGGACGAGTACGCGGTCGAGCAGGCGCTGCGGATCGCCGAGGAGGCGGACGACGCGGAGGTCACCGTGCTCACTGTCGGCCCCGAGGACGCCAAGGACGCCCTGCGCAAGGCGCTGTCGATGGGCGCCGACAAGGCCGTCCACGTCGAGGACGACGACCTGCACGGCACCGACGTCATGGGCACCTCCCTGGTCCTCGCCAAGGCGATCGAGAAGACCGGCTACGACCTGGTGGTCTGCGGCATGGCGTCCACCGACGGCGTCATGGGCGTCCTGCCGGCGATCCTCGCCGAGCGCCTCGGCGTCCCGCAGGTCACCCTGCTCTCCGAGGTCTCCGTCGAGGACGGCGTGGTCAAGGGCCGCCGCGACGGCGACGCCGCGACCGAGCGGCTGGAGGCGTCCCTCCCGGCCGTCGTGTCCGTGACCGACCAGTCCGGCGAGGCCCGCTACCCGTCCTTCAAGGGCATCATGGCCGCCAAGAAGAAGCCGGTGGAGTCCCTGGACCTGGACGACCTGGACATCGACGCCGACGAGGTCGGCCTCGACGGCTCCTGGACGAAGGTCGACTCCGCGACGGAGCGCCCGGCCCGCACGGCCGGCACGGTCGTCAAGGACGAGGGCGAGGGCGGCAGGCAGCTGGCCGAGTTCCTCGCGAGCCAGAAGTTCATCTAGGGCTCGCGCAGCGCAGAGCCACCGACAGCCCCCTCAGACCTCGCATCCGCAGGAGAGCATTCCCATGGCTGAAGTCCTCGTCTACGTCGACCACGCGGACGGCGCCGTCCGCAAGCCCACGCTGGAGCTGCTGACGCTGGCCCGCCGCCTCGGCGAGCCCGTCGCCGTCGCCCTCGGCTCCGGCGCCGAGGCCACCGCCGCCACGCTCGCCGAGCACGGCGCGACCCGCGTCCTCACGGCCGACGCCGCCGAGTTCGCCGACTACCTCGTCGTCCCGAAGGTCGACGCGCTCCAGGCCGCGTACGAGGCGGTGTCCGCCGCCGGCCCCCTCGCCGCCGTACTGGTCCCGTCCTCCACCGAGGGCAAGGAGATCGCGGCCCGCCTCGCGGTCCGCATCGGCTCCGGCCTCCTCACCGACGCCATCGACCTGGAGGCCGGCGAGGAGGGCCCGGTCGCGACGCAGTCCGTGTTCGCCGCCGCGTTCACCACCAAGTCCCGCGTCTCCAAGGGCACCCCGGTCATCACGGTCAAGCCGAACTCGGCGCCCGTCGAGGCCGCCCCCGCCGCGGGCGCCGTCGAGGCCCTCGCGGTCTCCTTCTCCGAGAAGGCCACCGGCACCAGGGTCGTCTCCCGCGAGCCGCGCGAGTCGACCGGCCGCCCCGAGCTGACCGAGGCCGCGATCGTGGTCTCCGGCGGCCGCGGCGTCAACGGCGCCGAGAACTTCGCGCTCGTCGAGGGACTGGCCGACTCGCTCGGCGCCGCCGTCGGCGCCTCCCGCGCCGCCGTCGACGCCGGCTGGTACCCGCACACCAGCCAGGTCGGCCAGACCGGCAAGTCGGTCTCCCCGCAGCTGTACGTCGCCGTCGGCATCTCCGGCGCGATCCAGCACCGCGCCGGCATGCAGACCTCGAAGACCATCGTGGCCGTCAACAAGGATCCCGAGGCCCCGATCTTCGACCTGGTCGACTACGGCGTGGTCGGCGACCTCTTCGAGGTCCTCCCGAAGCTGACCGAGGAGATCAAGGCCCGCAAGGGCTGATCCGCGGTCCGGCCCGGCCGGGGGCCGTGCGGTGGGACGCCACCGCACGGCCCCCGGCCGTTTCCGCGTCCCGGTCCCGCCGGCCTCAGCCCTCCCCGTCGCCGTCGGTGATCCGCCACCGGCCCACCTCGCGGTGGGCCGAGTCGTACACCGCCGAGCCGTCGCCGGGCCGCAGGGCGTAGTGGTGGAGGTTGCCGCCCCAGTAGCGCAGGACGCGGCCCAGCTCGCTCACCGCCTCCTCCCTCGGCCGCGCGTCGTCCACGGCGACCTCGAGCACGAACTTCACTGCTTCTCCTCTCGGAAGACGGACCTGTTCGGCCCCGGCGCCGGACCTGGTATCAAGTGTTCCATTCACTCGCGGCCAGGGACTTCCGGCGCCGCACGGCAGGTGGCCGCGGCGGAATGCCGGAGAAGTCCCAACCGGGCGCGAAGCCGAAGGGGGGAGAGCCGTGGGCGACCGGCTGAAGGCGGCGGACCTCGCGCGGTCGGCCGGGATCTCCGTGCAGCAGCTGCGGACCTACGCCGACACGGGCCTGCTCCCGCCCGTCGAGCGCACCCCGGCCGGCTACCGCGTCTTCACCCCCGCCCACGCCGACGCGCTCGCCGTGGCCCGCGAACTCGCCGCCGGGCACGGCTGGGCCACCGCCCGGTCCGTGATGGCGGCCGTCCACGCGGGCGACCTGGGCACCGCGCTCGCCGCCCTGGACGCCGGCCACGCCCGGCTGGACCGGGAGCGCGCGGAACTCGCCGCCGTGCGCGAGGCCCTGGGCGCCGTCCTGGCGGGGCGCGTCCCGCCGCCCGCCGTGCCCCGGCGCGGGCTGCGCATCGGCGAGGCGGCCCGCGCCGTCGGCGTGAAGCCGCCCGTGCTGCGGCTGTGGGAGGCGCGCGGCCTGGTGCGGCCCCACCGTGAGCCGCCCACCGGGTACCGGCTCTACGACCGCTCCGAACTGCACGTCGTGCAGGTGGTCGCGCTCCTGCGTAAGGGCCGCCACCCGCTCGCCGCCATCGGGGCCGTCCTGCGCGAACTGCGCGCCGGCGGCGGGCCCGACCGCGTCCTGGCCGAACTGGACGCCCGCGCCCGCGACCTCCACCACCACAGCCTGCGCCGGCTGGGCGCCTCCGCCGCCCTCCACGGCTACCTGCGCCGCCTCGGCCACTGCTGACGGGGCCGATGGCCCCCGGCGGCCCCGGGCGGTCCCCGGCGGCCCCGCGCGGGACCGCCGGTGCCGCGGACGCCCGGGAGGCGGAGGGCACCGCGGGGGAGCGGGTGCCGCCCGCCCGCGCCCCGGCCGGTACCGACCGGTGACGGGCTCGCGCCGAACCCGTTCCCGACGCCCCGTAACCTGTACGCGTCCACGACGGCGCAGAGGAACGGGGCAGCGGTGTCCACGGGGGAACACGAACTGATCGCCGGCCGGTACCGGCCGGTCCGGCAGCTCGGGCGGGGCGGCATGGGCGTCGTCTGGCGCGCCGTCGACGAGGTGCTGGGCCGCGAGGTGGCCGTCAAGGAACTCCGCACGTACACGGACTCCTCCGGGCCCGAACTGTCCGAGCTGCGCGTGCGGATGCGGCGGGAGGCCCGGGCGGCCGCGCGGGTCCGCCACCCCGGGGTCGTCGCCGTCCACGACATCGCCGAGCACGAGGGCCGCCCGGTCATCGTCATGGAGCTGGTCGACGGCCCCTCACTCGCCGACGTCCTCGCCGAACGGGGCGTCATGGACCCCCGCGAGGCCGCCCGGATCGGCGCCGAGGTCCTCGGCGCCCTGGCCGCCGCCCACGAGGTGGGCGTCCTGCACCGCGACGTGAAACCCGGCAACATCCTGCTGGACCGCACCGGGCGGGTCGTCCTCACCGACTTCGGCATCGCCGCCGTGGAGGACCCGGGGGACGGCTCCGCCACCCACCTCACCCGCAGCGGCGAACTGGTCGGCTCCCTCGACTACCTGGCACCCGAGCGCGCCCAGGGCCAGGACCCCGGGCCGGCCTCCGACGTGTGGGCGCTCGGCGCCACCCTCTACGCGGCGGTCGAGGGCGCGTCGCCGTTCCACCGCACCTCCACGTGGTCGACGCTCACCGCCATCGTCACCGAACCGCTCCCCGAACCGCGCGGCGCCGGCCCGCTCGCCCCGGTGCTCCGACTGCTGATGGCCAAGGACCCGGCCCACCGCCCGGACGCCTCCACGGCGGCCGGCCTCCTGCGGCAGGCCGCGGACGGGAAGGAGGCCGCGGGGGCCGGGGGGACGCCCGCACCGTACGTCCCGACCGAGCGCACCGCACTGCCCCCGCAGGGCTTCGGCCCGCCCGCGGCGGACGCGCGGGGCTTCGGCCCGCCGCAGGGCCTTCCCGTCCACGGCGCCCCGGTGCCGGGCGCGGCGGGCCCGGCACCCGGCGGGGGATTCGGGGGCCCCGTGCACGAGGCACCGGAGGCCGCCGCGCCCGGCGGCCCCGACCGAGCCTCCGGGCAGGGGGGCCGCGGGGCCCGCGCGGCGGAGCGCGCCCGGGGCCGCAGGAGGCGCTCGCGGACGCTGGTCGCGGCCGGTGCGGCCGCCGTCCTCCTGGTGGGCGGCGGCGTGACGTACGCGTTCGTGGACCGGGAGGAGGCACCCGCGTCCGGACGGGCGCTCACCGGAGGGCAGGCGGGGCAGGCCACGGCCGCACCGGTCGACGACGACGGCATGCCCCTCGCCCCCGGCGCCGGTCCGACCGCCTCGGCGAGCGGCCCGCCGAGCGCCGCACCCCGCCCCTCCGGGACGGGCGGGGCCTCCGCCTCCCCGTCGAGGACGGCCCCGGCACCCGGCGCGGCCTCCGGTCCGGCCGGCGGTCCGGCCCCGAGCCCCGGCGGGGGCGGCCGTACGGACGGCGATCCGGCGGACGACGGCGCCGGCGGTGCGGCGGACGGCGCACCGCCCCCCGCCGGCGGCGGTGCGGCGCAGGAGCCGGCGTGCCACCCCATCGGCGGCGGCAAGTACACCTGCACCGTCTGGCGGACCGCCGACTCCCACTGGGACGACGGCAGCCGGGCCGGCATCCTGAACGCCGGTACCAACTACTTCTACTGCCAGTCCGACCTCGGCCGGCGCGAGACGCACGGCGAGTGGACCAACGTCTGGTGGGCGAAGACCGACGACGACAGCGGCAACACCGGCGTGTGGTTCAGCGACGTGTACATCCGCGGCGGCGACAACGACGCCCCGGTACCGGGCCTGCCCCTCTGCTGAGCCGCGCGGCCCCGGCCCCGCGACCGTTCGGCGCCCGGTCCCGAGGGCGGCGCGTCAACCGGTGAAGCGCCGTACGTAGCGCTTCTGCCAGGGCGTCTCCACCGCGCGGGGGTGGTAGGCGCGGCGGACCCACTCCACCGCGCGGTCCGGCGGCACGCCGTCCAGGACCGCCAGGCAGGCCAGGGCGGTGCCCGTCCTGCCCCGGCCGCCGCCGCAGGCGACCTCCACGCGCTCCGCCGCCGCCCGCTCCCACGCCCCGGCCAGGACGGTCCGGGCCTCCGCCTCGTCGGCGGGCAGCCGGAAGTCCGGCCAGAGCAGCAGGCGGGACTCCCACGGCACGTCCGGCGGGCGGCCGCCCAGCAGGTGGACCGCGTACGCCGGGACCGGCCCGTCCGGCAGCGGGCGGCGCAGCGCGCGGCCCCGTACCAGGCGTCCGGACGGGAACCGCACCACACCCGGGGCGCCGGGCGGCCACGGACCGGGCGCCGGAGCGTCGGAGGAAGAGGTCACGGCCCTGACGGTACCGGGGCGGGGCGCCGCCCGCGGAGGTTCCGGACACGGGGCTTCCGTGGTGCACTGGAGGGGGACAGGGAGACGGATCGTGGCCGTGTCGGGTTCGCGAGGACCGGTCGGCATCGTCATCGCGGTGGTGACGGCCGCCGCGGTCGCCCTCGCCCTCCTGCTCTCCGGCTGCGGCCGCGACGACCCCGCCCCGGCACGCAGCCCGTCGGACCGGCCGGCCGGCCCCGCCGTCTCGCCCTTCACCGGGCTGCCCGGCCGCTCCGGCCCCGTCCTCGCCGTGAAGATCGACAACGTGCGGGCCGCCCGTCCGCACACCGGGCTCGGCGCCGCCGACATCGTGTACGTCGAACAGGTCGAGGCGGGCCTCACCCGGTTCCTCGCCGTCTACTCCTCCCGGCAGCCGCCCCGCGTCGGCCCGGTGCGCAGCGCCCGCGAGTCCGACGTGGAACTGCTGCGGCAGTTCGGGCGGCCGGCCCTCGCGTACTCCGGGGTGCGCAGCGCCCTCGAGGGCTTCCTGCGGGACGCGCCGCTGCACGCGCTGCCGCCCGAGCGGGCCCCCGCCGCGTACGTGCGCGACCCCGCCCGTGGTATCGGCGACAACCTCTACCTCCGCCCCGAACGCGCCNNNGCCGCCGCCCCGGACGCCGGCCCCGCCCGGGACGTCGGCTTCCGCTTCGGCNCCGCCCCGCCCGGCGGGCGGCCGGTGACCGAGCACACCGTCCGCTTCCCCGCCGCCCGCCACACCTTCACCTGGTCCGCCCCCGACGGGCGCTGGCTGGTCGGCCTGGACGGCACGGCCGCCCGCACGACGGACGGCGGGCGCGTCGGCGCGAGGACGGTGGTCGTCCAGTACGTCACGGTCCGCCCGTCCGCGTTCGAGGACCGCGGCGGGAGCGTCACCCCGTACACCGAGACCGTCGGCTCCGGCACCGCGCTCGTCCTGCGCGACGGCGAGGCCCACGACGCCCGCTGGAGCCGCCCGTCCGCCGCCGGCGGCACGTCCTTCACCACCCCGTCCGGCGAGCCCCTCGCCTTCGCGCCCGGGCCGGTCTGGATCGTCCTCGCGCCCCGTTGAACCCGGCCGCGCGGCCGGGCACGGTAGCACCGCGCCCGGCCGGCCGGCCGCCGGTTCACCGGTTGTGCCCGTGCCCGCCCCCGCCGGGAAACCCCGCGGGTTCCGGAGCGTTACGGCCACCCGTCCGGAACGCGGGTTTCCGTGGCAGGGTGTGGAGGGCAAGCCACTGGGGGCCAACGGAAGAGGGGGAACCGTGATCGTCTGGATCAACGGTGCGTTCGGCGCGGGCAAGACGAGTGCCGCACGCGAACTGATCGACCTGATCCCGAACAGCACCTTGTACGACCCGGAACTGACCGGCGGCGCGCTGCCGCTGCTGCTGCCGCGCGACCGGCTCCGGGACACCGCCGACTTCCAGGACCTGCGGATCTGGCGGCGGCTGGTCGTCGACACGGCGGCGGCGCTGCTCGCCGAGGTGGGCGGGGTGCTGGTGGTGCCGATGACCGTCCTGCGCCAGGAGTACCGCGACGAGATCTTCGGCGGGCTGGCGTCCCGCCGGATCCCCGTGCGCCATGTCGTCCTCACCCCTGACGAAACGATCCTGCGCGCACGGATCGCGACCCGCGACGCGCACCCCGGCGACCCGGCGGGGACCGAACGGGTCAGGAAGTGGTGCCTCGACCACATCGCGCCGTACCGGGCCGCGCTCGGCGACTGGCTCGCCGCCGACGCGTACGCCGTCGACAACGGCCCGCTCACACCGGAGGCGACGGCGAAGGCGATCGCCGACGCGGTGCGCACCGGCGCGGCGGGCGCCTGCGGGATCGTGCAGACCCCCGAGCCGACCGGCGAGACCGTCGCGGCGGGCGTGCTGCTCTTCGACGACCGGGACCGGGTGCTGCTCGTCGACCCGACGTACAAGCCGGGGTGGGAGTTCCCCGGCGGGGTCGTCGAGCGGGGCGAGGCGCCGGCGCGTGCGGCGATGCGGGAGGTGGCCGAGGAGACCGGCCTGGAACTGGCGTCCGTACCGGGTCTGCTGGTCGTCGACTGGGAGCCGCCGAGACCGCCCGGACACGGCGGGCTGCGGTTCCTCTTCGACGGCGGCAGGCTCACGGGGGCGCAGGCGGACCGGGTGCTGCTGCCGGGCTCCGAGCTGCGCGGCTGGCGGTTCGCCACCGAGGAGGAGGCGGCGGACATGCTGCCCCCCGTCCGGTACGAGCGCCTCCGCTGGGCGCTGCGCGCCCGCGAGCGCGGCAGGGCGCTGAACCTGGAGGCGGGCGTCCCGGTGGGCTGACGCGGCGGCCCGCCGGGCACGGGTGCCTCTCGCCCGGCGCCCGCGGGGCCCGCCCCGGGTGCCGGGTCCGCCCCAGGGCCTCCCGCCGGGGCGGCCGGTGCGCACCGATGGGACGGCCCGGCGGGAGGCCCTGGGGCCGCCACGGCCGCACCGCCGTGCCCCCGGCAAGACCGCCCGCCGCGCCCCGGCGGTGCGGCCGTGGCGGGCTCACGCCCCGGCCGCCGCCTCCGCCGCCGCCCGCAGGACGGCGGACGCGTCCCGCGTCAGCGGATCGCCGTGCCCGAAGCACACCGTCCGCAGCGGGTCCAGGCGGGACAGGCGGCGCATCGACTCCGCGGCCGCCGCCCGGTCCACGTGGAAGACGCCGAGGCGCACCCCGCCCACCGACGCCACGGTGTCGCCCGTCACCAGCACGCCGTGGCGCGGCAGGTGGACGGCGACGGAGCCGGGCGTGTGGCCGGGGGTGTGGACCACGCGGGCGCCCCCGCCGAAGTCCAGCACGTCGCCGTCCTCCAGCTCCCGGTCCACCCGCGTCGGCGGCGCCTGCGGAGTGGTGAGCCCGTGCGCGTACAGCGGGACCTCCCAGTCCAGCAGGTCCGGCTCGGGCACCGGCGCCTCCCCGCGCACCACGGGCGCGTCCAGCCGGTGCGCGAGGACCTCGGCGCCGTACCGTTCGGCCAGTGCCCCGGCGGCGCCCACGTGGTCGCGGTGGGCGTGGGTGAGGACGATCCGCCGCAGCCGGGCGTCCGGCCCGCCGACCTCGTGCAGCGCCCGCGCCACGGCGTCCTCCGAGCCCGCCCAGCCGGCGTCCACCAGGGTCAGCGAGGTGCCGGCGGGGCCGTCGCCCCCGTCGTCGCGCCAGAGGTACGCCTGGCCGACGGGGAAGCGGAGCAGGTGCAGCCCGGGGACGACCGGGACCAGGTCGACGGCGGGCCCGCCGGGAGGCCGCGCGTGCGGTTCGCAGGTCATGCCCCGACGGTAGGGGGCGGCCCGCCCGGACCGCCCCCGTCTGCGCTCTGCGCGATTCCGCCGAGAGCTCACCCCCGCTTCGACAGGGCGTAGTTCCGCAGGAACAGCGCCTCCGCGACCGACATCCGCTCCAGTTCCCCGGGCGACACGCTCTCGTTCACCGCGTGGATCTGCGCCTCCGGCTCGCTCAGCCCGATCAGCAGGATCTCCGCCCGCGGGTACAGCGCGGCCAGCGTGTTGCACAGCGGGATCGACCCGCCCATGCCGGCGGTCTGCATCTTCTCGCCCGGGTACGCCGCGGCCAGCGCCTCGGCCATCGACGTGTACGCCGGGCTGGTCACGTCCGCCAGGAACGCCTGGCCCTGCCCGACCTGCTCCACCGTCACCCGCGCGCCCCACGGGGTGTGCGCCTGGAGGTGCGCGGTGAGCAGCTTCGTCGCCTCGGCGGCGTCCTGGCCGGGCGGCACCCGCAGGCTGATCTGGGCGCGGGCGGTGGCCTGCACGGACGGCGTGGCGCCGACGACCGGCGGGCAGTCGATGCCGATGACCGTCACGGCCGGGCGCGCCCACAGCCGGTCGGCGACGGTGCCGGAGCCGATCAGCTCCACCCCGTCCAGCACCCGGGCGTCCCGCCGGAAGTCCTCCTCCGCGTACTGCAGGCCCTGCCATTCGGCGTCCGAGGCGAGCCCGTCGACGGTGGTCGAGCCGTCCTCGGCGCGCAGCGAGTCCAGTACGCGGACCAGGGCGGCCAGCGCGTCCGGGGCGGCCCCGCCGAACTGCCCCGAGTGCAGGTTCCCGGCGAGCGTGTCCACCTGGACCCGCAGCATCGTCATGCCGCGCAGCGACGCGGTGACGGTGGGCAGGCCGACGCGGAAGTTGCCGGTGTCGCCGATGACGATCGCGTCGGCGGCCAGCAGGTCGGGGTGCGCCTCGGCGTACCGCTCCAGCCCTCCGGTGCCCTGCTCCTCGGAGCCCTCGACGATCACCTTCACGCCGACCGGGACGCCGCCGTTCGCCTTCAGGGCGCGCAGCGCCAGCAGGTGCATGATGAACCCGCCCTTGCAGTCGGCGGCACCGCGCCCGTACCAGCGGCCGTCCCGCTCGGTCAGCTCGAACGGCGGGCTGACCCACTCGGCCGTGTTCAGCGGGGGCTGCACGTCGTAGTGGGCGTACAGCAGCACGGTGGGGGCGCCGGCCGGGCCGGGCAGGTGGCCGTACACGGACTGGCTGCCGTCCGGGGTGTCGAAGACCGACACGTCGGCGAAGCCCTCGGCGCGCAGCGCGTCCGCCACCCATGCGGCCGCAGCCTCGCACTCGCTCCGCGGGAACTGCGCCGGATCCGCCACGGACCGGAACGCCACGAGTTCCGTGAGCTCCGCCTTGGCACGCGGCATCAGAGAGGAGACGGTGGCGGCGATCGGCTCGGCGATCGGCTGGGCGGTCATGGTCACGCTCCTGTGGGGTGCGACAGCGGTACGTCGGGGGCGCCGCTGCGGCACGCGCGGCGAACGCGGGTCCGATCCTCGCACAGGATGCCGGAGGCGAAGCCCCGTAGGATGCGGACGAGAGCGTGGACCACGGGTCGGGACCGGGAGCGGAATCACATCGTGAGCAGCGAGAACGTGTGGGATGTCGTCGTGGTCGGCGCAGGGCCGGCCGGAGCGTCCGCGGCCTACGCCGCGGCGGTCGCGGGCTGCCGCGTACTGCTTCTGGAGAAGGCGGAGCTGCCCCGCTACAAGACGTGCGGCGGCGGCATCATCGGCCCGTCGCGGGACGCTCTGCCGCCCGGCTTCGAACTGCCGCTGCGGGACCGGGTGCACGCCGTGACGTTCTCGCTCAACGGCCGCTTCGCCCGGACGCGCCGCTCGAAGCGGATGCTGTTCGGGCTGGTCAACCGGCCGGAGTTCGACCAGCAGCTGGTGGAGCACGCCCGCAGGGCCGGCGCCGAGGTGCGCACGGGCGTCGCGGTCGCGCGGGTCGAGCAGCACGGCGCCGCGGTGCCGGACCGCCGGACCGTCGCCGTCGTCCTCGCCGACGGCGAGACGGTCCTCGCGCGCGCCGTGGTGGGCGCGGACGGCAGCGCCGGCCGCATAGGGGCGCACGTCGGCGTCAAGACGCAGCAGGTGGACCTGGGCCTGGAGGCGGAGATCCCGGTGCCGCCGGCCGTGGCGGAGGACTGGGCGGGCCGGGTCCTCATCGACTGGGGGCCCATGCCGGGCAGTTACGGCTGGGTGTTCCCCAAGGGCGACACCCTGACGGTCGGCGTCATCTCGGCGCGCGGCGAGGGCGCCGCGACCAAGCGGTACCTGGACGACTTCGTGGCCCGTCTCGGCCTCGCCGGTTTCGAACCGGCCCTCTCCTCCGGCCACCTGACGCGCTGCCGCAGCGAGGACTCGCCGCTCTCCCGCGGCCGGGTCGTCGTCTGCGGGGACGCGGCCGGGCTGCTGGAGCCGTGGACGCGCGAGGGGATCTCCTTCGCCCTGCGGTCCGGCCGGCTCGCGGGGGAGTGGGCGGCGCGGATCGCCGAGGCGCACGACGCGGTCGAGGCGCGCCGCCAGGCGCTGAACTACGCCTTCGCGGTCAAGTCCGGGCTCGGGACCGAGATGGCGGTGGGGCGGCGGATGCTCGCCGCCTTCGCACGGCGCCCGGCGCTGCTGCACGCCGGGCTCACCGGACTGCGCCCCATGTGGCGGGCGTTCGCCGACGTCACCCGGGGCGCGACGACCCTGGCCGGCATCGTCAGGACGAACACCGTCGCGCGCCGCGCCCTGGAGGCGCTGGACCGCCGGGAGCAGGCGGAGCCGGAGCCGGAGCGACGGCCGAAGGCCCCGGNGCCGGCCGCGCGGGAACGCTAGGACCGGCCGGGCCCGGCGCCGTCCCGCGGGGGCCGCGCCCGGTGTCCGGCCGGCGGGCGCCTCCCACGGCACCGCCCGTCGGCAGCGGCACCGCGTCACGTCCTCACTGTCAGCCCTGCTGTTCCGGCGTGCCGTGCGACGGCGGGCTCGAAGGCTCGGGCGACGTGGTCGGCGACACCCGCGAACCGCCCGAGGGGCGCCCCGCCTGCTCCGGACGGAACGCCGACGGGTCGCCGCCGGTCGGCTCGGCCCCCGCGTCCAACTGGCGCTTGCGGGACGTGAGCAACTGGACGACCTGCGGACGGTCGGCGTGTTCGTGCTCGTACCGCAGCAGCCGGTCCAGTTCCTCGGAGCGAAGCGACCTGATCCGTGACTCCAGCGCTCCGGTCGGCAGATGGTCGAAGTCGGGCAGCGGCAGTCCGCCGCGGTCGTGGGTGGTCATCCGGATCCTCCTTGGAACGTGACCGGCCACACCCGGACGGCGTGGCACGCAGGGACGTCCTCGACGCCCTTTCGCGGCGGAGCGGCCGGACGCGGTGCGCGGGCGCCGCCGTCCTCCTGCCGGCCGGGCGGGCCCTCCCGGGGCGTCCGGCCCCGTCGGGCGCCGTCCTCCGCCGTGCCGGTCGGCCGGACGGCTTGATGGCCCGGCGCCGCGGACGGGCGACCGCCGCCGGCCTCGCGTCCGCCTTCCCGGCGCGGCTCCCGCCGTCCCCTGCGGGCAGGTTCCGCGGGGAGTCCACTCCTCGCCGGAAGGTGCCATGGGCGCCTCCTCGTCCCGGTCCCGCACGTTCGGGTACGGCCGCGGCTTCCCGCCGCCGCTGCCCGCAGTACCCGCGGGGGGACGGCCGAAACGGCCCGCCGGCGGCGGCCCGCCCCGGCCCGCCGCACGGGGCGGCGACGGGGCCGGGGCGCCGTACGGGAAATCCCGTACCCTCCGGGACGCCTCCTGCGTAGGGTCCCGGACCATGACCGGACCCGGCCTTCCGCCCCGCCTCACCCGCCTCGACTTCCACGGCCCGCTGTCCGGGGCCCGCGCCCGGCGGCTCGTCGCCGACCTGGCCGCCGCCCGGCCCGCCACGGTCCTGGACATCGGCTGCGGCTGGGGAGAGTTCCTGCTGCGCGTCCTGGAAGCCGTGCCCGGGGCGGCCGGCACGGGCCTCGACGTCGACGGCGAGGACCTGGCCCGCGGACGGGCCCTGGCCGAGGAGCGCGGCCTCGCCGGGCGCGTCGGGTTCGTGCGGGAGTCCGCCCTGGGGACGGTGCGCGGTCCGGCCGACCTCGTCCTGTGCCTGGGCGCCGGACAGGCGCTCTGCGACCCGGAGGGCCCGTACGACGTGGCGGCCGTCCTGCGCGAACTGCGGCGCCTGGTGGCCCCCGGCGGCCGGGTCCTGCTCGGCGAGGGCTTCTGGGAGCGCGTCCCCGCTCCACGGGAGCTGGCCCGGATGTGGCCGGGTGCCCGGGAGGACGACCACCTGCCGCTGGTCGCGCTCGTCGACGAGGCCGTCGGGGCGGGCTTCCGCCCCGTGTGGATCGAGACGGCGGACCGGGACGAGTGGGAGCGGTTCGAGTCGGGCTACCGGTACGACACGGAGCTGTGGCTGGCGGCCCACCCCGGCCATCCGGCCGCCGCCGAGGTCCGCGCCCGCGCCGACCGGCAGCGGTCCTCCTGGCTCGGCGGCTACCGGAACGTCCTCGGCATGGCGTACCTGACCCTCGTCCCGGTCGGCTGACCCGCCCGGCCCCGGTGCCGGGCGCGCCGTGCGGGCGGCACCGGGACGGGTACGGCGCCCGCGGTCCGAGCCCGCGCCCCGCTCCGGTCCGGCCCGCTCCGGCTCCGAGCCGGTCCGGTCCGCGGACCGGACCCCCGGCACCCCCGGCGGCGCGGGCNGGCCGCCGCNNNGGCCACCGANGCCCCCGCGAACTCCACGGCGCCGCCCCGGTCAGCCCGCCACGGCCGCCCGGGCCGCGGCGTGCCCGCGCACCGCTTCCGCCGCCCCCGCGCCGTCGAAGGGCACGAGGTCCCCGAACGCGCCGCCCGCCGCCCCGTACGCCGGTACCGCCGGGATGCCCGGGGACGCGGACGGGGACGCGGGGAGCGTGAACCACACGACCTTCCCCGCGTCGCCCCGCGGGCGGGCGCCCCAGCTCTCGCTCAGCGCCTCTATCAGCGCCAGACCGCGCCCCGACGTGGCGAGCGGGTCAGGCCCGTCCGGCGGGCGCACGAAGGTGGGCAGGCGCGGGTCGCGGTCGTGGACGGAGACCGTGAGCCGGCCGAGGAGGAACTCGATCTCGACCGTGCAGACCTTGTCCGGTTCGGCGTGCCGGTGCACGTTGGTGAGGAGTTCGGTCACGCCGAGCGCCGCCGTCCCGATGAGGGGGTCGAGGTTCCAGTAGCGCAGTTGCGCCGACACGATTCTGCGGACCTGTCCGATCCGCGGCGGCAGTGCTTGGAGCTCTACCGCGCACTGCCTGCTGCTTGCGTGGCTGATCACGGCTGCGACTCCCCGAAGTAGGTCCGGAAGAAGACGAGGATCGGGCCCGGCGGGCGACCGGCCTGCGGCCCGGCGACGGGCCGGATCACGGCGTCACCGTCGATTCACCCTGAGTGATGTCAGTCCAGCGTGGACCGGCCGTGACCGTTTCGCAACTCGCGGCGGTGGAAGGGCCGGTCAGTCCCGCCGGCCGCCCGCCCTGCGCAGGGCCTCCAGGAAACGGCCCGACGGCGTCGGCCCGGCCTCCGGCCGGCGGCCCCCCTGCGTCATGGTCAGCCGGTAGCGGGCGCCGTTGAGCGTCGCGACGGCCGCGTCGCGCGCCGCGAACCACGGCCGGCCCGCCCGCACGGCGCGCACCGGGGCACTGTCGATCTCCCGGCCGTAGCTGGTCAGCAGCGCCAGTCTGCCGTCCTTGATGCGGATCTCGCCGGCCGTCGTCAGGGAGCGCGGCCACCGTTCGATGCGCACGCCCGTGGCGCTGAACTCCGGTTCGGTCATGGGTCCGCCCCCCTTCGCGGCCGTCCTGCCACGGCCAGTGTGCACGGGCGGCGCGCATCCGCACCAGGGTGCCGTCCGAGCCGCCCTGCAAGGGCGGCCTATGGCGGGCCAAAGTCATTGTTTGCGCAGGTGGGGGAGGTATGTTCGAGGCGGTCCCCAGGGGGCCGCGGCGCGCAGGACACGGATGACGAGGAGTGGCACATGACGACCGTTGGGCATCCCGAGCCGGCCGGACCCGGCACCGGAGCGGCGGCGAGGGGACCGGTGCCCGCCGCGACGGTCGACGTCGACCGCAGCGATCCGGCCTACCGCGCGTGGCTGAAGGACGCCGTGCGGAAGGTGCAGGCGGACGCGAACAGGTCGGCGGACACGCACCTCCTGCGCTTCCCGCTGCCCGAGCGGTGGGGCATCGACCTCTACCTCAAGGACGAGTCGACCCACCCCACCGGCAGCCTCAAGCACCGCCTCGCCCGCTCGCTCTTCCTGTACGGCCTGTGCAACGGCTGGATCCGTCCCGGCAAGCCGGTCATCGAGGCGTCCAGCGGTTCGACGGCGGTCTCGGAGGCGTACTTCGCGAGCCTGATCGGGGTCCCCTTCATCGCCGTCATGCCGCGCACCACCAGCTCCGAGAAGATCCGCCTCATCGAGTTCCACGGCGGGCGCTGCCACTTCGTCGACGACCCGCGCCAGGTGTACGAGGAGGCCGGCGCGCTCGCCGCCCAGACCGGCGGGCACTACATGGACCAGTTCACCTACGCCGAGCGCGCCACCGACTGGCGCGGCAACAACAACATCGCCGAGTCGATCTACCAGCAACTGCGCCTGGAGCGGTACCCGGAGCCCGCGTGGATCGTCGCCACGGCCGGCACCGGCGGCACGTCCGCGACCATCGCCCGCTACGTCCACTACATGCAGTACGACACCCGCGTCTGCGTCCCCGACCCGGAGAACTCCTGCTTCTTCGAGGGCTGGACGCGCGACGACCCGGGCGCCGCCAGCGACTGCGGCTCCCGCATCGAGGGCATCGGCCGGCCCCGGATGGAGCCCAGCTTCGTGCCGGGCGCCATCGACCGGATGATGAAGGTCCCCGACGCGGCGAGCGTCGCCGCCGTCCGCGCCCTGGAGAACGTCATAGGGCGCAAGGCGGGCGGCTCCACCGGCACCGGCCTGTGGAGCGCCCTGAAGATCGTCGCGGAGATGGTGGCGCAGGGCCGCACCGGCAGCGTCGTCACCCTGATCTGCGACCCGGGGGAGCGCTATCTGGACAAGTACTACTCCGACGCGTGGCTGGCGGAGCAGGGTCTGGTCATCGCCCCGTACGCGGCCGCGATCGACGAGTTCCTCGCCACCGGCGTCTGGCCGGACTGAGCACCCGGCGGCCCGCCACCCCGTCCGGCGGCCCGCCACCCCGTCCGGCGGCCCGCCACCCGGTCCCGGTCCGGCGGCCCGTCACCCGGTCCCGGCCCCGCGGAAGCCCGCGCCGGGGCCGGGACCGCCCCCGCCGCGTCCGCGCAGCAGCCGCTCCAGCTCCCGGCCGAAGACCCACCGCCCCGCGCGGGCCACCAGCGGGCCGCACCACCGGGGCAGCCCGCGCACCCGCAGCTCCTCCACCCAGGCCACCCGCGCCCCCGGCCCCTCGGCGCGGACCGTGATCTCGGCCCAGCCGCGCACCACCCGCCCGTGCTTCTCCAGCCGGCACACCCCCGGTTCCGCGGCCCCGGGGCCCGGCGGCTCCCAGCGGACCACCTCCATCGGGTCGTCGAAGCCCAGCGGCCCGATCCCCGTACGCGCCGTGAACCGCGTGCCCGCACCCGGCGGGCCCGGCGTCAGCACCCGCACCCGCGTCAGCGGGACCGACGCGGCGTGCGCCGGCCAGTCGGTGACCCGCCGCCACGCCTCGGCGGGCGGCAGCCCCGTGCGCCGCTCCAGGCGGAAGACGCTCACGCCCCGCCCCGCCGNC
>NZ_CP095474.1:4893239-4904607 GCF_023614315.1 Streptomyces sudanensis
CNGCGCCCCGACCGCGTCCCGCCCGCCGGCCTCCCGCTCCGCGACGACCAGGCCCGGCAGGTGCTCCGCCATTGCGGCCCGCACCCCGTCCGGCACCCCGGCGTCCGTCACCAGCGTGTCGACCTCCTCCAGCCGGGCGAACGAACTCAGGCCCGCCCTCCCCCACTTGGTGTGGTCCGCCACGACGACCACCCGCCGCGCGGACCGGATCAGCCGCCGGTTCGTCTCCGCCTCCGCCAGGCTCGGCGTGGACAGGCCGGCCTCCGCCGACACCCCGTGCACCCCGAGGAAGAGCACGTCGAAGCGGAGCGTCCCGATCGCCCGGTCCGCCACCGGGCCGACCAGCGCGTCCGACGGCGTCCGCACCCCGCCCGTCAGCACCACCGTCGCCGCCCCCGGCCGCTCCCCGCCGCCCGGCTCCGGGGCCGGCGCGGAGTGGAACGCGTCCGCGATCCGCACGGAGTTCGTCACCACCGTCAGGCCCGGCAGGCCCACCAGGCGCCGCGCCACCGCGTACGCCGTGGTGCCGCCGGACAGGGCGACCGCGCTGCCCGGCGCCACCATCGCCGCCGCCTCCCGCGCGATCTCCTCCTTCGCCGCCGGTCCCGGCGCCGGCTCCGGGCCGGGGACCGGCCCGTGCGCACCCGTCCGGGCGGCCGGCACCGCGCCGCCGTGCACCTTCTCCACCACGCCGCGCCGCGCCAGCGCGTCCAGGTCGCGCCGCACCGTCATGTCCGACACGTCGAGCCGGCGGGTGAGCTCGTTGACCCGCACCCCGCCGCGCCGTCTCACCTCGTCGAGGATGAAGGCGCGCCGCTGCTCCGCGAGGAGGTTCTGGTTGCCGCTCACCGCAGGGGCCGGTCCTTCCGTGGTCAGGGGACGTACTCCGGGGGGCCCGCCGTTCGCGCGGCGGACCGGGCGGACACATCCTGTCACGCGTCCCGCACCGCGGGGCGGAGGGAGATTGCGCGAGAGCCGTGCGCCGCGCCTCCCGACCGGCCAGGCTTGTCCTGTCACCCCGTCACCCGTACGCGCCGCAGAGAGCGAGCCCCCAAGTGCCCCCAGCCACACCGGAACCCGTCCCGGCCGCCGCGCCGGAGCCGCGCGACACCGGAGCCGCGCTCGAACTCCTCGTGCACGGCGTCGGCGGCACCACCCCCGGCGAGATGCTCGACGACCCCCGCACCGTCCGCGTCACGGGCGACGACACCGCCGCCGTGTACCGGCGGGCCGCCGACGTGCGCGCGGAGGACGAACCGGGCCGGTTCCGCGACGGCCCCGTCCCGGAGGCGTACTGCTGGTGCAACCTCACCTCCGGCAACGGCACCCGCGCCCTGTGGCTGCTCCTCCTGCCGTTCATGGTGATCAACCTGGCCCACTGGATGCGCCCGTCCGCCACCGGGCACGGCCGCTCCGCCCGCCTGTACGGCGTCCTCGTCCGGCTGGTCGCGCTCAGCCTCACCGTGCTCCTCACCGCCGCCGCCTGCGAGGTCGCCCTGGACCTGACGGCCTGGCAGTGCGCGGGCTCCGCCGCCTGCGCCGAGGGCCGCTCCTGGCTGGGCCCCCTCGCCGCCGCGGAGGGCGGCTGGTGGTCCCAGCCGGGCCGCCGCCTCACCGCCGCCGCCGCCGTCCCCACCGCGCTCGTCGCCCTCCTGTGGTACCTGTCCCGCCGCACCTGGGCCGCGTACGAGGCGCAGCGCCCGCCGCGCGCCGAGGAGGAGGACGACGACCGCCCCGCCCTCGGCCGCCCCGGCTTCTGGTACGGCCGCCGCCACGTCGCGCGGCTCCGCGCGGCGCACACCGCCGCCGGACTGCTCACCGTCGCCGCCGCCGTGGCGGGCGCCGCCGCCCGCCACGACCGGGGCGCCGGCGACACGCTGCGCGCCGTCCTCGGCTGGGGCATCGAGGGCGCCCTCGCCGTCGGGGCCGTCGCCGCGGCCGCCGTCGTCTGCCGGCGGGGGCGCAGCGAGGGCCGCCTCGACGACCGCCTCGACCGGACCCTGGTCGCCCGGCTGCCGGCCGCCGCCGCCGCCCTGCTCCTCGCCGCCGCCCTGTACGCCTCCTGGTCCCGGCCCGGCTGGCGGTCCTCCGGGTCCCTCCCGGGCGACGCCGCGTTCAGCGTCCTCCTCCTCGGCCAGGGCGTCCTCATCGTGCTCCTCGCGGCCGTCGCGGTGCGCCTGTACCGCCGCGCGCCCGACCCGCGCACCGCGCTGCACGGACTCGCCGGGCCCGCCGTCGCCGTACTGGCCTGCGCCCTCGGCGGGGTGATGGCGGGCGGGGTCGCCCAGCGCGTCGCCGACTGGCTCGACGGCCCCGGCACGCCCGGCGCGGGGGACGGCCCGATCGCCGGGCCGCCCCTGCTGCTCAGCTGGCAGTCCGCCGTCATCCCCCCGCTGCTGCTCCTGCTGCTCGCCCCGGCGGTGTTCCTGCTCGCCCGGACCGCGCTCGCCGCCCGGCGCCTCGAGCCCGCCGTCGAGGCCGAGTACCCGGGGGAGACGCCCGACCCGGTGCGCACCCGCCGGATCGCCCGCATCCGCGCCGCCGCCGGACTCACCGACACCGCCCCGGTCCTCATCGGGCTGCTCGCCGCCGCGACCCTGCTGCTCGGCGCGGTCGGCGTCGCCGGCACCTGGGGGACCGGCACGGTGCCGGGGGAGGCGTTCGACGAAGGGCCCGTCCTCCTCGACGCCGTCGCCGAGGGCAGCCAGGCGCTCGGCTCCTGGCTGGTCGGGGTCGGCTGCATCCTGTTCGTCACCTGGGGCCGCCGCGCCTACCGGGACGCCTCCGCCCGCCGCACCATCGGCATCCTGTGGGACGTCGGCACGTTCTGGCCGCGCGCCGCCCACCCGTTCGCCCCGCCCTGCTACGCCGAGCGCGCCGTCCCCGACCTGACCTGGCGGATGGCGTCCTGGACGGACCGCACGGGCGGGCGCCTGGTCATCTCCGGCCACTCCCAGGGCAGCGTCCTGGCGGCCGCGGCGGTCTGGCAGCTGCCGCACACCACCCGCCACCGCGTCGCGCTCCTCACGTACGGCTCACCGCTGGAGCGGCTGTACGGGCGGTGGTTCCCCGCCTACTTCGGCCGCGAACCGCTCGCCCACCTCCACCGCGAGGTGAGCGGCTGGCGCAACCTGTGGCGGCGCACCGACCCCATCGGCGGCCCCGTCCGGCTGCCCGCCGGGGACGGCCGGGCGGAGGTCGACCACCCGCCCCTGCGCGACCCGCTCGTCTACGGCCGCACCCCCGACCACCCGCTGCCCGAGCCGGTCCTGGGCCACGGCGACTACCAGGCCGACCCCGCGTTCGCCCGCGAACGGGCCGCGCTCCTCGACCGCCTGCCGCCCGCCCCGCCCCTGCCGGTGCCCCGGCAGCGCGGCGCCGGCACCGGCGGCGACGCCCCTCACGGCGACTCCGGCAGGTCCTCCGGGTAGAGCAGGCTCAGGTCGTCCGTGCTCGCGCCGGCGAGCACGGCGACCCGGCCCGCGTGCCGCTCCACCATCGACTCGAACACCTGCCGCGCGGTACGGCCGTTGCCGAAGGCGGGGCCCTTGGGCAGCGCCTCGAAGTACTTCAGCAGCGCCTCGGCCGTGCCGTCGGCGAGCCGGTACTCGTGGTCGTCGACCTGCTGCTCCACGATCCGCAGCAACTCGCCGGGCGTGTAGTCGGGGAAGCTGATGGTCCGTGAGGAACGGGACGCCACACCCGGGTTGACGGTCAGGAACCGTTCCATCTCCGCCGTGTAGCCGGCGACGATCACCACCACCGCGTCCCGGTGGTCCTCCATCAGCTTCACCAGCGTGTCGATCGCCTCGCGGCCGAAGTCCCGCCCCGAGTCCTCCGGGGACAGCGCGTACGCCTCGTCGATGAACAGCACCCCGCCGCGCGCCCGGTCGAACGCCTCCTGCGTGCGGATCGCCGTGGACCCGATGTGCTCCCCGACCAGGTCCACCCGCGACACCTCGACGAGGTGGCCGCGCTCCAGGACGCCGAGGGACGCGAGGATCTCGCCGTACAGCCTGGCCACCGTGGTCTTGCCGGTGCCGGGGTTGCCGGTGAACACCAGGTGGCGGCGGACGGACGCCGCCTTCAGCCCGGCCTCCCGCCGCCTGCGCCCCACCTCGATCATGTTGGTGAGGGTGCGGACCTCCCGCTTGACGCTCTCCAGCCCCACCAGCGCGTCCAACTCGCCCAGCACGTCCTGGGAGCCGCGCACCGGCTCCGGGGCGGGCGCGGCGGCCGGCACCCGCGCCGGNGCCGCCCCCGGCGGCCCGCCGGGGGCGGGCACCGCCGCGGTCGCCACGGCCGGCACGACGGGTCCGGCCGGCGCCGGGACCGCCGCGGACGGGGAGCCCAGGGCGGCGCGGCCGGTGACACCGCTCTCGTCGCTGGTGCACTCCTCGGCGACCGGACCGTCCTCGCCGAACTCGTACCCCCCGCGCGCGCAGCGCTCCGTACGGCACCGCCGCAGTGTCGTCCGGCACCCGTCCATCACGTGGAAGCCGTAGCCGCCGCTGCCCGTGACGCGGCAGCCGGTGAACGTGCCGCGGCCCTCCGCCGACACGTAGAACCCGGCCTCCGCGGGCGAGGCGACCGTGCACCGCTCCACGGCCGGGTCGGCGCCCTTGGTGACGATGACCCCCGTCTGCACCCCGTCGAACGTGCAGCCGGCGAGCGTGCCTCCGCTGCCGTGGTCGCGGAACCAGGCACCGGTCGCCGCCTCCCGCACGCGGCAGTCGTCCAGTTGCGCGGTCGCCCCGTCGCTGACGGACACGGCCGTGTTCCGCACCTGCGACAGGTCGCTGTCGACCACGTCGACCCGCGACCCCCGGTCCAGGACGAACAGCGCGTCCGGCACGTCGTGCACGCGGCAGGCCTCCAGCACCGCCGTCGCCCCGTCGCTCACCCACACCGCCGGGTAGTCGCCCGTGCTGTCGTGGATCTCGCACCGGTTGGCGTCGACGCGGGTGCCCGGGTCCCACACGGACAGGCCGTTGCGCCCGAACCGCCGCACCTTCGACCGCGTCAGCGTCAGCACCGACCGGGACCGCAGGTCGACCGCGTTCTCCGGCACGTCGTGGATGTCGCAGTCGGACAGCGTCAGCACCGCGTCCGTGTCCAGGGTCACCCCGTCCGCCGACGTGCGGTGCACCACCGAGTCGGACAGGTGCGCCACGGCCCGCCCGCCGACGCGCACGCCGCTGCCGCGGATCTCGTACACCTCGCAGCCGACGGCCTCCAGGGAGCTGTCCTCGCCGGTCACCGACAGGCCCGCACCCGAGGCGTGGTGGACGCGGCACCGCTCGATCCGGGGGCGCGCCCCGCCGGTCACCGACACCCCGGCCTGGCCCGCCGAGACCACCTCGCACTCCTCGAACACGCCGCCCGCGCCGTCCAGTACGCCGATGCCGACGCCCGCCGGGTTGTCGACCGTGCACCGCCGCACCGTGGGCCGGGCGGCCGCGCCCCGCACCTCCACACCGGCCGCCGAACGGGTCACGATCCGCAGGTCCAGCAGGTCCGGCGAGCCGTCCTCGACGAGCAGCGCGGGCGCCGCCGCGTCCTGCCCCTCCAGGTGCAGGTCCCGCACGGTTGCGGAGGCGCGCACGGTCAGCGGCACCCCGTCGGCCGGTGCGATGCGCACCGAGCCGGCGGCGCCGTCCGCGCCGCGCAGCGTCACGGCGTGCCGCAGCACGAGGTTCTCCCGGTACGTGCCGGGGGCGACGGTGAGGACGTCGCCGTCCGTCGCGGCCTCCAGGGCCGCCGCGAGGGAGGCGTACTCACCCGTGCGGCGCCGCCACCGCGACGCGCCGCTGTGCGTGACCTGGACCGTGCCCTGTGCCATGGTGCTGATCTGCCCCCGCCTCGTGTGCTCGCGGCCGTCCGCTCACCGGCCCGTCGGCCCCACCGTAGCGCGCACGGCGGAGCCCGGGCGGCCCGCNNNNCCCCCGCCGGACGGCGCCCTGCGCGCGGCGTGCGCGGCGCCGTCCGGCGGGGCCGTCACGCCCCGTCGCGGAGGGCGAGGACGCGCACCGGGTCGCCGACGCGCAGCGTCCCCGTGGACTCGGGGACGAGGTTCTGGCCGAAGACCGCCTTGCCGTCGATCCTGCGGTGCCGTGCCAGTGTGCGCAGCGGCTCCCGGCCCCGGACGCCGGTGCGCTGGTCGGTGGTGGTCACGACGCAGCGGCCGCACGGCTTGGCGACGCGGAAGACGACGTCGCCGACGGCGATCCGCGCCCACCGGTCCTCCTCCCAGGCGGCGGTGCCGCCGACGACGAGGTTCGGCCGGAACCGCTCCATGGGCAGCGGCCCCTCGTCGGCGTGGTCGCCCTCCGCGACGAGCGCGTTGAGGGCGTCGAGGGACGCGGTGGTGGTCACCAGGAGCGGGAAGCCGTCGGCGAAGCTGACGGTCTCGCCCGCGCGCGCGTACGCGGGGGCGATCGGACGGCGGCGCGCCGGGTCGTCCATGTGCACCAGCCGTACGTCGGCGCCCAGGTGGTCGCCGAACCACGCGTCGGGCTCCGGCCCGGCGGGCACGGCGTCGATCTTCGTGCCGAACACCTCGACGACGACCGTGCCGCCGGCGGGGTCGGGCACGGGGACGTCCAGCGGCGCGCGGCCGGGCGCGGACAGCCGCACCCCGCCGCCGGGCAGCGGTTCGGCGGAGAGGGGCGCCAGCTCGGCGCGCTGACGCTGCGTCACCGCCCTGCCGTCCCGGTCGGCGATCATCCAGCGGCGGTCCCCGGCCAGGCCCCACGGTTCCACGGCCGCCTGCGCGGGCGCGAAGCCGCCCAGGGCCTTCACGGGGTGGACGTGCAGGGAGCTCAGGAGGGGCTGGGAGGTGACCTCATCACTCGGCATGGCCCCATCCTGCCAGGGGTCCCCGGTCGGGGTGGGGCCGGTGCCGGGCCCGGCCGCCCCCGTCCCGCGGCGCGGGTCCCGTCAGTAACCGCCCTGGTACGGCCGCTGGTAGGGATCGTCGTACGGTGCCGCGGGCACCGGGGCGGGACGCGGCGCGACGGGGCGCATCGCCTCGTACCCGGCGGCCACCTGCGCGACGGGGCGCACCGGCTGGGGGCCGGGGTAGCCGCGCGGGGCCGTGGCCTGCTGCGGCACGTACGGCGCCGACGCGTGCGGCGCCGGGGTGTACTGCGGCGGGGCGTACTGCGGCGCGGGGGCCTGCTGGGGGTAGCCGTAGCCGCCGTAGGACGGGGCCGCGGGCTGNGNNGCGGGGGCCGCCGGGAGGGCAGGGAGGGCCGAGGGCAACGCCGGCAGGGAGGAGATGCCGGTGTCGTACGCGGCGGGCACTCGGATCGGGGCGATCTGAGGCGTGCCCCGCTCCGCGACGAGGGAGTCGTAGATCGGGGTGTCGGGGAACGACGGCGCGTGGTGGTACGCACCGCCGTAGGAGGCACGAGGGGAGGTCATGGCCCTAAGTTAAGCCCACGGTGTGCCGGGTGGAAGGCCGATAAGCGGGTTGTTTGACGTATCTTGCGCGGCCCCGGAACGGCAATGCGATCGAACATGGGGAAATCGGTCGCCGCGATGAGCGATGATCGCGCAAAACCCGAGCTGACAGGGGGTTACCGGCGAGTTCGCCGGATGTGGCGGAGCGGTCGGGATTAGCGTGGCCGCCGCACGGGTGGCCCGGATCCGGAACGCGATGGGGGCGTCATGTCCATGATTAAAGGAGCCAATGTTCCGGTGCCCGCGCGAAGTCTTCGCGTCGAATTGGGCTGGCGTTCGGCTCCCGGGGTGCCCGAGGTCGACGCGTCGGCCCTGCTGCTCGTGTCGGGGAGGGTGCGCTCCGACGCGGACCTCGTCTTCTACAACCAGCCGGCGCACCCCTCGCGGGCGGTGCGCCACGAGGGCAGACGGGTCGCGGGCGCGTCCGTGACGGAGACGCTCGCCGTGGACCTCCCGCGCGTGGAGGCCGAGGTGGAACGCGTCGTCCTGGCCGCCTCGGCGGACGGCGGCACGTTCCGCCGGGTGCCGGAGCTGTGCGTCAGGGTCCTGGACGCGGCGGACGGCGCGGAGGTCGCCCGGTTCGACAGCCGGGACGCGACGGTGGAGACCGCCCTCGTCATGGGCGAGCTGTACCGGCGCCAGGGCGCCTGGAGGTTCCGCGCGGTGGGGCAGGGGTACGACACGGGGCTGGCGGGGCTGGTGAGGGCCTTCGGCGTCACAGTCGACGAACCGCGTCGGCCGGACCCTCCGGCCGACGCGGTTTCGTCGCCGGTCCCCGCCGCCGTCCGGCCCCCCGCCGTAGCGCCGGGGACACCGCCGCCGCCCTCCGCGCGGACCGCCGCACAGGGGCCCGCGCCCGCTTCCGGGCCCGCGTCTGCGCCTGCGCCTGCCTCCGGACCCGCGCCTGCTTCTGCTTCTGCGCCCGCTCCCACCTCCGGACCCGCGCCTGCTTCCGGGCCTGCTGCCGTGAACGCTCCCGTGCCCGCCTCGGCTCCCGCGCCCGCTTCCGTATCCGCTTCCGTATCCGCGTCCGCTTCCGTATCCGCGTCCGCTTCCGTATCCGCGTCCACTCCCACGTCCGCTCCCACGTCCGCTCCCGTATCCGCGTCCGCTCCCGCGTCCGCTCCCGCTCCCGCGCCGGCGCCCGTGCGGCTGTCGAAGGCGATCCTGACGAAGGACGTCCCGTCCGTGTCGCTCGCCGAGCAGGGCGGCACCTCCGGCATCCTGCGGGTCAACCTCGACTGGAGCGCCCGCGGACCGGCGCGGGACCGGGGCGCCGGGCGCGGCGGCGCCTCCGCCTCCCCGCCCGCCCTCGACCTCGACCTGTGCGCCCTCTTCGAACTCGCCGACGGCAGGAAGGGCGTCGTCCAGGCGCTCGGCGGCACCTTCGGCGCCCTGCACCACCCGCCGTACATCCACCTCGACGGCGACGACCGCACGGGCGCCGTGGAGACCGGCGAGAACCTCACCGTCAACCTCGACCACAAGGACGCCTTCCGCCGCATCCTCGTCTTCGTCACCCTCTACGAAGGCGCCCGCAGCTTCGCCGGACTGCACGCCACCGTCACGCTCACCCCGCGGCACGGCGCCCCCGTCGAGTTCTCGCTCGACGAGTGCGCCGTCCCGTCCACCGTCTGCGCCCTCGCCCTGATCACCCGTCAGGGGGAGGACCTGGTCGTCCGGCGCGAGGCCCGCTACCTGGTCCCCCCGCACGGGGTCAGCCCCCAGCGGACCGTGGACCGCGCCTACGGCTGGGGCGTGGAGTGGACGCCGGCCCGCAAGTGAGCGCCCCCGGAACTCCCCGGGACCGTCACCGGTCCGCCGCCCCCGGGGCGGGGTACGTACGGCCCTTCCACGCCGCGCCCCGCCCCCGGTGGTGCCGGACCGCCGAGTCGACCGTCATCAGCAGGTACAGGGCGGCCGTCAGCGGCAGGAGCGCGGCGAGCCACGGCGGCTGCCCGCAGTAGCGCAGCATCGGCACGTACGTGCCCGCCATCACCGCCCACGCCGCGCCGCCCGCCCAGGCCGCCGCCGGATCCCCGCCGACCGCCCCGGCGGCCAGGCACAGCGGCGGCGCCAGGTACACCAGCGCCAGCCCCGCCACCGCCGCGGCCAGCAGCGCGCCGCTGTGCCGGAGCTGGGCGTACGCGCTGCGCGCCACCATCAGCCACAGGTCCGCCAGGCGCGGGTACGGCCGCACGCTCTCGGAGTGCTCCGCCAGGCCCAGCCAGAGCCGCCCGCCCGCGCGGCGCACCGCCCGCGCCAGGGCCACGTCGTCGATCACCGCGCCCCGGACCGCGTCCGGCACCCCGGCCCGCCCGGCGGCCTCCGTCCGCAGCAGCACGCACCCGCCCGCCGCGGCCGCCGTCCGCGCGCCGTCCCGGTTGACCAGGCGGAACGGGTACAGCTGACAGAAGAAGTAGACGAAGGCCGGCACCACGAGCCGCTCCCACGCGCCGACCACCCGCAACCGCGCCATCTGCGACACGAGGTCCAGACGGTGCGAGACCGCCGCGGCCACCAGCCGGCGCAGGACGTCCGGGGCGTGCGCGACGTCGGCGTCGGTGAGGAACAGGAACTCCGGGGCGCCCTCCTGCCGGGCGCGGACCGTCCCGACGCCGTGCCGCACCGCCCACAGCTTGCCCGTCCAGCCGGGTTCCGGCGGCCCCGGCGACACCACCGTCAGCGGCAGCCCGGTACCGGCCCGCCGCCCGGCCAGCGCGCGGGCCAGGTCCCCGGTGCCGTCCTCGCTGCCGTCGTCGACGAGGACGACCTCGGCCCGGCCCGGATAGTCCTGCCCCAGCAGCGACGGCAGGGTCGCCGGGAGGACCTCCGCCTCGTCCCGCGCCGGGACCACGACCGCGACGGACGGCCAGCGGGCCGGCTCCGCCGAGCCCCGCGGCAGCCGCTGACCGGTGTGCCAGAACATGCCCCGCCCCAGGAGCAGCCACGTCCACGCGGCGCACGAGACCAGGGCGATCCACGCGATCACGCTCATTCGCCGCAGTCTGCCCCACAACGGCGGCGGGACGGGCCCGGTCGGTTAGGGTGACCGGGTGAAGATCGCGCTCATGGACTCCGGGATCGGTCTGCTGGCGGCGGCCGCCGCGGTGCGCCGGCTGCGGCCGGACGCCCGGCTCGTGCTCTCCTCCGACCCCCAGGGCATGCCCTGGGGCCCCCGCACACCGCACGACGTGACCGCGCGTGCGCTGGCCGTGGCCCGCGCCGCCGCCGCGTACGAACCCGACGCGCTCGTCGTCGCCTGCAACACCGCCTCCGTCCACGCCCTGCCCGCGCTGCGCGCCGAGCTGGAGCCGGGCATCCCCGTCGTCGGCACCGTGCCGGCGATCAAACCGGCCGCCGCCGCCGGCGGCCCCCTCGCCATCTGGGCGACGCCCATCACCACCGGCAGCGCCTACCAGCGGCGGCTGATCGCCGAGTTCGCCTCCGGGGTCGAGGTCACGGAGGTGCCCTGCCCCGGTCTCGCGGACGCCGTCCAGGAAGCCGACGAGGAGCGGATCGGCGCCGCGATCGCCGCGGCCGCCGCGCTCACCCCGCCCACCGTGACGACCGTCGTCCTCGGCTGCACCCACTACGAGCTGGTCGAGGAGCGCATCCGCGGGGCGCTCCGGTCCGTCACCGGCCGGGACGTGGCGCTGTACGGCTCCGCCGGCGCCGTCGCCGCCCAGGCGCTGCGCCGCGTCGGCGCGGCCCCCCTGCCGGACGCCCGCCCGGGGGCGGAGGCCGACCTGACGGTGCTCCTCGACGGCCGACCNCTCCTNNCCTCCCCGCCGCCGCCCTCGCCTACCCCGAGGGCAGGCTGCTGCGGGGCCCGTTCACGGCCGGCTGATCCGGCGCGCGGCCGGGGAACCGCGCCGCCCGCGGGACCGGCGCCTCCGCGGCG
>NZ_CP095474.1:4904633-4906440 GCF_023614315.1 Streptomyces sudanensis
TCCCCGGAGTTCCGCGCGCCGCCGGGGGGCGGCCTGGCTCCCGCCCCGCGGCGGCGCGCCGTAGACTCCGCCAGATGAGCGCCACCACGACCCCCCTGGCCNNCCCCGGACCCGCCGGACCGGGGAGGGCGCGCGGGCGCCGGGCGCTCCGCCGGGCGGCGAGGCCCGCCGCCGCCGCGCTGTCCGGGGCCGTCCTGTACCTGAGCTTCCCGCCGCGCCCCCTGTGGTGGCTCGCGCCCCTCGCGTTCGCCCTGCTCGGCTGGGTGCTGTACGGGCGCCGCCCGCGGGCCGCCTTCGGCCTCGGCCTCCTCGCCGGCCTGGGGTTCCTGCTGCCGCTGCTGGTGTGGACCGGCGAGGAGGTCGGCCCGGTGCCGTGGCTGGCGCTCGCCGTCCTGGAGTCGCTGTTCGTCGCCGCCGCCTGCCTCGGCGTCGCCGCCGTGTCGCGGCTGCCCGCCCGGCCGGTGTTCGCCGCCGCCGTGTGGGTCCTCGGCGAGGCGGTGCGCGCCCGCGTCCCGTTCGGCGGCTTCCCCTGGGGAAAGATCGCGTTCGGGCAGGCGGACGGCGTGTTCCTGCCGCTGGCCGCCGTGGGCGGCACCCCCCTCCTGGGCTTCGCCGTCGCCCTGTGCGGCTTCGGCCTGTACGAGGCCCTCCGCCTCGCCCTGGCCCTGCGCCTCGCCCGGGCGCTCCGCGCCGCCGCTCCGCCGCGCGGGCCGCTCGCCGCCGCCGCGCTCTTCGTCCTGGTGCCCTTCGCCGGTGCCGCCGCCGCGCTGCCGCTGGTCTCCGCCGGCGCCGAGGACGGCACCGCCACGGTCGCCGCGATCCAGGGCAACGTCCCGCGCCTCGGCCTGGACTTCAACGCCCAGCGCCGCGCCGTCCTCGACAACCACGCGCGCCGCACCGAACAGCTCGCCGCCGATGTCGCGGCGGGCCGGTCGGCCCGGCCCGACTTCGTCCTGTGGCCGGAGAACTCCTCCGACCTCGACCCGTACCGCAACCCCGACGCCCGCGCCGTCATCGACCGCGCCGTCCGCGCCGTGGGCGTCCCGACGGTCGTGGGCGCCGTCCTCGCCCCGGAGACGGGCCACCTGCGCAACACGCTCCTGCAGTGGGAACCGGGGCGGGGCCCCGTCGCCACGTACGACAAGCGGCACGTCCAGCCGTTCGGCGAGTACATCCCGATGCGGTCCTTCGTGCGCCTCTTCGACGAGGACGTCGACCGGGTCAGGCGCGACTTCGGACCCGGCAGCGAGGTCGGCGTCTTCGACCTGGCCGGCACCCGCGTCGGCCTGGCCACCTGCTACGAGGCCGCCTTCGACTGGGCGGTCCGCGACACCGTCACGCACGGCGCCCGGCTCCTCGCCGTCCCCAGCAACAACGCCACCTTCGGGCGCACCGAGATGACCTACCAGCAGCTCGCCATGGACCGCGTCCGCGCGGTCGAGCACAGCCGGGCCGTCGTCGTACCGGTCACCAGCGGCGTCAGCGCGATCATCCTCCCGGACGGGCGGATCATCCGGAAGTCGGCACTGTTCACCCCGGACGCCCTGGTGGCGGAGGTGCCGCTGCGCTCCTCGCTCACCCCGGCGACCCGCATGGGCGTCCTGCCCGAGGCCGTACTGGCCGCCGTCGCCCTCGGCGGCCTCGGCGGGGCGGCGGCCCTCGCCGCACGGGCCCGGCGGGCCGGGAACCGGGCCGGGACCACGGTGGCCCCGGAAGCGGCGGCCGGCCGGTAGGACCTCCGTCGGCGGCTCCGGGCCCCGGCGGCGCGGACCCCGGCGGCCGGGCGCCGCGATCACCGCCGTCGGGC
>NZ_CP095474.1:4906508-4908090 GCF_023614315.1 Streptomyces sudanensis
CGTNTAGTAAGCCCCGGGGCCCCCACCGCGCCCCCGGGGCGTCCGGCGGTGGTCCGCCCGCGTCCGCGCACGCGCTTCCCGGTCCCCGCCCGGCAGGGCCGAAGGGCCCTGCCGAAGAGTGCCGCCCGGCCCGCCGCCGGGGACCGTCGCCGCCCGGTGCGGCGGCCCGCGGGTGACAGAGTTCCGAGTGCCACCGAGACGCCCCGCGGGCCCCCGGACGGCGACGGTCCCCGTGCCGGGTCCCCGGCGCGCCTCACTTCCCATCCCCGGGGGATGCCATGTCCTTCCACGTCGACTCCGAGACCGGCCGGCTGAAGCAGGTCGTCCTGCACCGGCCGGACCTCGAACTGAAGCGCCTCACGCCCGGCAACAAGGACGCGCTCCTCTTCGACGACGTGCTGTGGGTCAAGCGCGCACGCGAGGAGCACGACGCCTTCGCCGACACCCTGCGCGACCGGGGGGTCCGCGTGCACCTGCTGGCGGACCTGCTCACCGAGACGCTGGAGGGGGCCGAGGCACGGCAGCTCGTCCTGGACCGGGTCTTCGACGAGAGGGAGTTCGGCGTCCTCGGCACCGACCGGATCCGCGCCCACTTCGACGGCCTGGAGCCGGCCGCGCTGACCGCCTGCCTGATCGGCGGCGTCACCAAGGCCGAGCTGCTCGACCGCACGGGCCCGATACCGAGCGTGCGGCTGCACGCCATGGCGCCCGACGACTTCCTCCTCGCGCCGCTGCCCAACCACCTGTTCACCCGCGACACCTCGTGCTGGGTGTACGACGGCGTGAGCGTCAACCCGATGAACAAGCGGGCGCGGCGCCGCGAGACGGTCCACTTCGAGGCGGTCTACCGGCACCACCCCCTGTTCGCGAAGGGGGAGTTCCACCGGTGGGCCGACGGCCAGGAGGCGTACCCCGCCACCATCGAGGGCGGCGACGTCCTGGTGATCGGCAACGGCGCGGTGCTCGTCGGCATGAGCGAGCGCACCACGCCGCAGGCGGTGGAGAACCTTGCCCGGCGCATGTTCGCGGCGGGCTCCGCCCGGCGGGTGGTGGCCGTCAACCTGCCGAAGAGCCGCAGCTTCATGCACCTCGACACCGTCATGACCATGGTCAGCGGCGACACCTTCACCCGGTACGCCGGCCTCGGCGCCCTGCCCTCCTGCACCATCGAACCCGGCACCGGGGACCGGGACATGAAGGTCACCGCCCACGAGCCCGGCGAGATGGACCGGGCCGTCGCCGACGCCCTGGGCCTGCCCTCCGTCACCGTCCTCACCGCCGGCCAGGACGTCCGCTCCGCCGAACGCGAGCAGTGGGACGACGGTTGCAACGTGCTCGCCGTGGAACCCGGTGTCGTCGTCGCCTACGAGCGCAACGTGACCACCAACACCCACCTCCGCAGGAACGGCATCGAAGTGATCACCGTGCGCGGCAGCGAACTCGGCCGGGGCCGCGGCGGCCCGCGGTGCATGACCTGCCCCATCGAACGCGAAGCCGCCTGACCGTCCGCGAAGACCCCGCACCCCGCCCGTCCCGCACCCCGCCCGTCCCGCACACTCCTTACCTGTATATCACAGTAGCT
>NZ_CP095474.1:4908139-4914679 GCF_023614315.1 Streptomyces sudanensis
AACGGTAACATCCGTCCCGCGCCCCGTCCGTCCCGCGCCCCGTCCGTCCCGCGCCCCGTCCGTCCCGCACCCCGCCCGTCCCGCACCCGTCAAGGAGTCCCCCGTGTCCGTCGACCTGCGCCACCGCCCGTTCCTGAAGGAGCTCGACTTCACCCCCGAGGAGTTCCGCCACCTGCTGGAGCTCTCCGCCTCCGTCAAGGCGGCCCGCCGCCGGGGCACCGAGGAGCAGCGGCTGCGGGGCAGGAACATCGCGGTCATCTTCGAGAAGACCTCGACGAGGACCCGGTGCGCCTTCGAGGTGGCCGCCCACCAGCAGGGCGCGCACGTGACCTACCTCGACCCGTCCGGCTCGCAGCTCGGGCACAAGGAGTCCATCAAGGACACCGCCCGCGTCCTGGGCCGCTACTACGACGGGATCGAGTACCGCGGCAGCGACCAGAGCATGGTGGAGGAGCTGGCCCGGTACGCCGGCGTGCCGGTCTGGAACGGCCTGACGGACCAGTGGCACCCCACGCAGTCGCTCGCCGACGTCCTCACCATGTGGGAGCACACCGACAAGCCGCTGGAGCAGGTCTCCTTCGCCTACCTGGGGGACGCCGGGAACAACGTCGGCAACTCCCTGCTGGTCACCGCGGCGATGCTCGGCATGGACGTGCGCATGGTCGGCCCGGCCTCCCTGCGCAACGCCCCCGAGGTCGTCGAGGAGGCGCGGCGGGCGGCGGCCGTCAGCGGCGCGCGGATCACCCTGACCGAGGACGTGGCCGAGGGCGTGGCCGGCGCCGACTTCCTCTACACCGACGTGTGGCTGTCCATGGGGGAGCCGCCGGAGATGTGGGACGAGCGCATCGCCCTCCTCAAGCCGTACCAGGTGACGGCGCAGACCCTGAAGGCGACGGGCAACCCGGCGGTCAAGTTCATGCACTGCCTCCCGGCCTTCCACAACAGCGACACCACCGTCGGCGCCAAGATCGCGGCGCGGACCGGCATGACCGCGCTGGAGGTCACCGAGGAGGTCTTCGAGTCCGCCCACTCCATCGTGTTCGACCAGGCCGAGAACCGGCTCCACACCATCAAGGCGGTCCTCGTCGCCACCCTCGGCGACTGAAGCCGGCACCCCCTCTACCCCGGAGAACACTGTCATGCGTGTAGTCGTCGCCCTGGGCGGGAACGCCCTGCTCCGCCGCGAGGAGCGGCCGGACGCCGCCGTGCAGCTCGCCAACGTCCGCGCCGCCGTGTCCGCCCTCGCCCCCCTCGCGCACGAGCACGAACTCGTCATCACCCACGGGAACGGCCCGCAGGTCGGTGTGCTCGCCCTGCAGAGCGCCGCCGACCGCTCCCTGAGCACCCCCTACCCCTTCGACGTCCTCGGGGCGGAGACCCAGGGGATGATCGGCTACTGGCTCCTGCAGTCCCTGCAGAACGCCCTGCCCGGACGCCAGGTGTGCGCCCTGCTGAACCAGACCCTCGTCTCCGCGGCCGACCCCGCCTTCGCCGACCCGGCCAAGTTCGTCGGCCCCGTCTACGACCGGGCCGAGGCGGAGCGGCTGGCCGCCGAGCGCGGCTGGACGGTCAGGCCGGACGGCGCCCACTGGCGGCGCGTCGTCCCCTCCCCCCGCCCGCAGCGCGTCGTGGAGACCCGGCTGATCCGGCTGCTGCTGGACTCGGGGGCGGTGGCCGTGTGCGCCGGGGGCGGCGGCGTACCGGTGATCCGCGACGAGCGGGGGCGGCTGACCGGCGTCGAGGCCGTGGTGGACAAGGACCTCACCGCCGCGCTCCTGGCCGAGGCGCTCGACGCCGACGCGCTCCTGCTGCTCACCGACGTGCCCCACGTCTCCCTCGGCTACGGCACGCCCGACGCCGAACCCGTCGGACGGACCACCCCCGCGGCCCTGAGGGCCCACCGGTTCCCGGCCGGCTCCATGGGCCCCAAGGTCGACGCCGTGTGCCGGTTCGCCGAACTCACCGGCGGCATGGCCGCCATCGGCGCCCTCGAGGACGCCCGGGCGATACTCGACGGCGCCGCCGGCACCGTCGTCACCCCCGGCGGCCGCCCCCACGGGGCCGCCCACGACGGACCCCAGGACCCGACATGAGCTCCACCGGCAGCCCCCTCACCTCCCCGCGGCCCGACCGGGCGGCGGCGGACCCCGGCACGCCCGGCGCCCCCCGGCACCGGTTCCGCCTGCCTTCCGCCTTCACCGTCCTGGCCGTCGTCACCCTGGCGGTCTGGGCCCTGACCTTCGTGATCCCCGCCGGCCGCTACGAGACCGAGGACGGCAGCCCCGTCCCGGGCACCTACCACCCCGTGGAGCGGGCCGCCGGCTTCCAGGACCGGCTCAAGGACCTGTTCCTCTCCCCGGTCAACGGCCTGTACGGCGTCACCGACGCGGAGACGGGCCTCACCGCGCCCGGGGCGGCCGGCTCCTTCGCGGGCGCCGCCGGGGTGTTCCTGTTCATCCTGGCCGTGGGCGCCTTCATCACCGTCACACTGCGGACCGGCGCCCTCACCGCCGGGGTGGCGCGGCTCGCGCAGCGCCTGCACAGCCACCGGACCCTGCTCCTGGTCGTGCTGCTGACGGTCTTCTCCCTCGGGGGGACCACCTACGGGATGGCCGAGGAGACCCTCGGCTTCTACGGGCTGATGATCCCCCTGATGCTGAGCCTGGGGTACGACCGGATGGTCGCCGCGGCGGTCATCATGGTGGGCGCCGGCGTCGGCACCCTCGCCTCGACCGTCAACCCCTTCGCCACCGGGGTGGCGTCCGACAGCGCCGGCATCGGCACGGGCGAGGGCATCGTCCTGCGGCTGCTGATGTGGGCCTGCCTGACGGCGCTGGCGGCCGCGTACGTCGTGCGCTACGCCCGCCGCGTCGCCGAGGACCCCTCGCGGTCGCTGACGCCGCTCACCGAGGACGACCTGCGCACCAGGGAGGAGGGCGCCCGGGCAGCGGGGCTGACGGTCCGCCAGCGCCTCGTCCTGTGCCTCTTCGCGGCCACCTTCCTGTTCATGGTCTTCGCGGTGGTCCCCTGGTCCGACCTGGGCGTGGCCTTCCTGCCCACGCTCGGGTGGTACTTCCCCGAGCTCGCCGCCCTGTTCCTCGTCGCGGCGGTCCTGGTCGGACTGGCCGGCGGCCTGGGGGAGAAGGGCACGGTGAACGCCTTCACCGCCGGCGCGGGGGACTTCGTCGGGGCGGCGATGATCGTCATGCTGGCGCGGGGCGTCACGGTGATCATGAACAACGCCAGTGTCACCGACACCATCCTCGACACCCTCCAGGAAGCGGTGTCCGGCACCTCCTCCGGCGTGTTCGCCGCCCTGGTGTTCGTGGTCAACCTCCCGCTGGCGTTCTTCGTCCCCTCCTCGTCCGGCCACGCGGCCCTCGCCATGCCCATCCTCGCCCCCCTGGCCGACTTCGCCGGGGTGAGCCGGGCCCTGGTGGTCACCGCGTACCAGTCGGCCTCCGGCTGGGTGAACCTCGTCACCCCGACCTCGGCCGTCGTCATGGGCGGCCTGGCCCTCGCCAAGATCCCCTACGACCGGTACCTGCGCTTCGTGGCGCCCCTGATGGGCGTCCTGCTGGCGGCGATCGTCGCCTTCCTGGTGGCCGGCGCGGTCCTGGGCTGAGTCCGGCCCACCGGCCCACCGGCCCACCGGCCCACCGGCCCGTTCCCGCGCCCGGCGCGGNNNCGGGCCGGNGGCCGNGCCGGGCCCGGCGCNGGCNNGNGGCNCCTCACGNNCCGTCCGCCCGGCCCGCGGTGGTGGGACGGGCCGGGGCCGGGTACCCGTCGACCGCCCGGGCACGACCCGCACCCGGACCGCCCCGGCCCGGCGCCGGGGACGGCGCGGACCGGTCGCCGGCAGGACCGGTCGCGGCGGCGGCCCGGGGCCCNGCCCGCCGCGGGCACGTACGGTCCGCGCCTCCCGGCGGGCGGGACGCCACAGGCCCGGGACCCGCCGCACGACGGCGGCCGCCGGACCGCCGCCCCCGACCGCCCGGCCCCACCCACGAGACGGAGGAAGCATGCACGAGGACGACCACCCGGACGGCACCGCCCCGACCGAAGAGGAACTCGACGCGCTCGACGCCCACTGGAGGGCGGCCAACTACCTGTCCGTCGGCCAGATCTACCTGATGGGCAACCCGCTGCTGCGCGAGCCGCTGGAGCCGGAGCACATCAAGCCGAGGCTGCTGGGGCACTGGGGCACCTCCCCGGGCCTCAACCTCGTGCACACCCACCTCAACCGGGTGATCCGCCGCCACGACCTCGACGCCCTGTGCGTCTGGGGGCCCGGACACGGCGGACCGGCCGTGCTCGCCAACTCCTGGCTGGAGGGCACCTACAGCGAGACGTACCCGAACGTGGGCCGGGACGAGGAGGGCATGGCCCGCCTCTTCCGCCAGTTCTCCTTCCCCGGCGGGGTGCCGAGCCACGTGGCGCCGGAGACCCCCGGGTCGATCCACGAGGGCGGCGAACTCGGCTACGCGCTCTCCCACGCGTACGGCGCGGCGTTCGACAACCCCGACCTCCTGGTGGCGTGCGTCGTCGGCGACGGCGAGGCGGAGACCGGCCCCCTCGCCGCGTCCTGGCACTCCAACAAGTTCCTCGACCCCGTCCACGACGGAGCCGTCCTGCCCGTCCTCCACCTCAACGGGTACAAGATCGCGAACCCGACCCTGCTCGCGCGCCTCCCCCAGGAGGAACTCGACGAGCTGCTGCGCGGCTACGGCCACGACCCCCTGCACGTCACCGGCGACGACCCGCGCCGGGTCCACCGGGCGATGGCGGCCGCGATGGACACGGCGGTCGCCCGGATCCGCCGCATCCAGCGGGAGGCCCGCGCCGGCGGACCGGGCGGACGGCCGCGGTGGCCCGTGATCGTCCTGCGCACGCCGAAGGGCTGGACCGGCCCGGCCGAGGTGGACGGCCTGCCCGTCGAGGGGACCTGGCGCTCCCACCAGGTCCCCCTCTCCGGCGTGCGGGACGACCCGGCGCACCGCGAACGGCTGGAGGCGTGGCTGCGCTCCTACCGCCCCGAGGAGCTGTTCGACGAGCGGGGCCGCCCCCGGCCGCGGGTGCTCGCCTGCGTACCGGAGGGCGGGCGCCGGCTGGGCGCGTCCCGGCACGCCAACGGCGGCCTGCTGCTGCGGGACCTGCCCCTGCCGCCGCTGGAGCGCTTCGCCGTCGCCGTGGACCGGCCGGGCGCCACCCGGCACGAGCCGACACGGGTCCTCGGGGACCTGCTGGAGGCCGTCATGGCCGCCACCGCCGACCGCCGCGACTTCCGGCTCGTCGGCCCGGACGAGACCGCCTCCAACCGCCTCCAGGCGGTGTACGGGGCCAGCGGCAAGGCGTGGCAGGAACCGGTCCTCGACACCGACGAGCACCTGGACCCGCACGGCCGGGTGATGGAGATCCTCTCCGAGCACACCTGCCAGGGCTGGCTGGAGGGCTACCTCCTGACCGGCCGCCACGGGCTGTTCTCCTGCTACGAGGCGTTCGTGCACATCGTCGACTCCATGGTCAACCAGCACATCAAGTGGCTGCGGACCTCCCGCGCACTGCCGTGGCGCGCCCCCGTCGCCTCCCTCAACTACCTGCTGACGTCCCACGTGTGGCGCCAGGACCACAACGGCTTCTCGCACCAGGACCCCGGTTTCGTGGACCACGTGCTCAACAAGAGCCCCGAGGTGGTCCGGGTCTACCTGCCGCCGGACGCCAACACCCTGCTGGTGGCGGCCGACCACGCGCTGCGCAGCCGCGACCGCGTCAATGTGGTCGTCGCGGGCAAGCAGCCCTGCTTCGACTGGCTCTCCCTCGACGAGGCCCGCGCCCACTGCGCCCGCGGCGCCGGGGTGTGGGAGTGGGCGGGCTCCGAGGACGGCACGCGCGAACCCGACGTGGTCCTCGCCTGCGCGGGCGACGTGCCCACCCAGGAGGTGCTGGCGGCGGCCCGGCTGCTGCGGCGCCACCTGCCCGACCTGGCCGTGCGCGTGGTCAACGTCGTCGACATGACCCGGCTCATGCCCCGCGAGGAGCATCCGCACGGCATGTCCGACGGGGAGTACGACGCGCTGTTCACCCGCGACCGGCCGGTGATCTTCGCGTACCACGGCTACCCGTGGCTGGTGCACCGCCTGGCCTACCGCCGCGCCGGGCACGGCGGCACGCACGTGCGGGGCTACAAGGAGGTGGGTACGACCACCACGCCGTTCGACATGCTCGTCCGCAACGACCTCGACCGCTACCGGCTCGTGATGGACGTGATCGACCGCGTCCCGGGCCTCGGCGTCCGCGCGGCGGGCGTACGGCAGGCCATGGCGGACGCCCGCACCCGCCACCACGCCTGGATCCGGCAGCACGGCACCGACATGCCCGAGGTCGCCGACTGGACGTGGACCGGCTGAGCGCCGCCGGCCGGCCCCGGAGGCCCTCCGGCCCGGGGCCCGGGAGGCAGGGGCCGCCGCCCCGGCGGGCGGTCGCGGCCCGGGGNCCGCACCCGGCCGTACGGACGGCGGGGCCGGCCGNNNCCCCGNNCGC
>NZ_CP095474.1:4914694-4943924 GCF_023614315.1 Streptomyces sudanensis
CTCATCCGGCGCGGGGGCGCGGGGAGGCCCCGCTCTCCGGGAGGCGGCCGGTTCCGGGGGCGTCCGCCAGCCGGTTCACCACGCCCACCACGCCGTCCACCCGCCACGCGGCCCGGACCAGCGCCGAGGCGTCGGCCCCCGGCCGGGGCCGGCCGGTCAGGGTGACCACGCCGTCCCGGACGTCCACGCCCGGGGAACCGGCGTCCCGCGCCGGCGCCCGCGCCGGGACGGCGGCGGCGACGTCGGCGCGGATCTCCTCGTCGGTCCGCAGGAAGACGCGCAGGAGGTCGCGGCGCGTGGCGATGCCGATGAGGCGGTCCTCCTCGTCGACCACGGGCAGCCGGTCGACGCGACGGCGCTCCATGACGCGCGCCGCGTCGGCCACGCGCTGCTCGGGGTGGACGGTGACCGCCGGGCTGGTCATCAGGTGGCCGGCCGTCGCGGCCTCGCCCGGCCCGGCCCGGCCGCGGGCCGCCCGCCGCCCGGCGAGGTCCGTCCGGGAGACCACGCCCACCACCTTGTCGTCGCCGTCCACCACCGGCAGGCCGCCGATCCGGTGGGCGGACAGCAGACGGGACACCTCCTCGGCGGAGGTGTCCGGGTGCGCCTGCACCACCTCGCCGGTCATCACTTCGCCCACGGTCCGGTTCCTGGTCACCGTTCTCCTCTCCCGTCGCTCGCGCGTGTTCCCGGCCGCCGCCCGCGGCGGCCGTCGCGGCCTCGCCCGGCCCGTCGCCGTACCGCGCGGAGGGCTCGCAGGGGCGGGGCCCGGATACGGGACCGGGGCCTGCCGCCCGTCCGGCGGCGGGCCCCGGAAGGCTTCCTCCCGCCTTCCCGCTCGCCCCGCCCTCGCCGTCACCCCCAGGGTGGCCCGCGGCACCGGTGGGGAACAGAACCGGTCAGACCCGGGCAGAGGGCCGTTCGTCCCGTCGCCGATCGGGCCGTACGGCATCCGGAGCAGGAGCCCCGGCGCGCCGGCCCCGCCGCACGGGCGCCGCCCCGCCACCGGGGCGGCGCCCGGAGCCCCGGCGGCGGTTCCGGGCGGCGGTCGCGTTTCCGCAGGTGGCACGGGGTGCCGGCGGGCGCCGGCGGAAGGCGCCCGCCCGGCCTGATCTCGTCGGGCCATCCGACCGGCCGATAGGCTGTCGCGGCAGAGCGGGTGATCGACGGAGGAGTACCAGGTGGGTGTCGGAGAGCCGCTGTCGCGGATGCCTCAGATGCGGCTCGACGAGCTGCTGGAGGAACTGGAGGCGCGCATCAACGCGGTCCGGGGGACCCGGGACCGCGTGCACAGCCTCCTGGAGGCCGTCGTCTCGGTCGGCCGCGAGCTGGACCTCTCCCAGGTGCTGCGGCGCATCGTGGAGGCCGCCGCGTTCCTGGTCGACGCCGAGTACGGGGCGCTGGGCGTGATCGGCCCCGACGGCCGGACCCTGTCGCAGTTCCTCACCGTCGGCCTCACGGAGGAGGAGATCGCCGAGATCGGCCCCCTGCCCGCCGGCCACGGCCTCCTGGGCGAGATCATCCACGACCCGCAGCCGCTGCGGCTCACCGACCTCGGCGCCCACCGGGCCTCGTACGGCTTCCCCGCGCACCACCCGCCGATGCGCACCTTCCTGGGCGTCCCCATCCGCGTGCGCGACGAGGTCTTCGGCAACCTCTACCTGACCGACAAGCGCGGCAGCCAGGAGTTCGACGCCGAGGACGAGGCGGTGATCTCCACCCTGTCCGTCGCCGCCGGCGTCGCCATCGACAACGCCCGGCTGTACGAGGCGTCGCAGCGCCAGCAGCGGTGGCTGCGGGCCGGTACGGAGATCACCCACAACCTCCTCTCCGGCAGCCCGCGCACGGAGGTCCTGGAACTCATCGCCCGCCGCGCCCGGGAGATCACCGGGACGGCCCTCGCCGACGTGTCCGTCCCCGTGCCCGGGACCGGCGACCTCCTCGTCGAGCTGGCCGTCGGCGCGGACGGCGACACCCGCCGCGGCCTGGTGTTCCCGGCCGAAGGCACCCTGCCCGGCGCCGCCTACCGGGACGGCGCGCCCGTGACGACGGCCTGCCTCGCCGAGGACGACCGCCACACCGCGGGCCCCCTCCCCACCGACGGCCTCGGCCCGGCGGTAGCCGTGCCCCTGGGCGGCGCCGCCAAGGACACCCGGGGCGTCCTGCTGCTGGCCCGGCACCGGGGGGAGGCCGTCTTCACCGAAGGGGAGCTGGAGCCGCTCCTGGCCTTCGCCGGACAGGCCGCCCTCGCCCTGGAACTGGCCGAGCGCCGGAGCGACGCCGAGCAGCTCGCCCTCCTGGAGGACCGCGACCGCATCGCCAGGGACCTGCACGACCTCGCCATCCAGCGGCTGTTCGCGACCGGCATGACCCTGCAGAGCGCGGCCCGGCTCGTCCGGCACGAGGGCGCCGCCGAGCGCGTGTCCCGCGCCGTCGGGGACCTCGACGAGACCATCAAGATCATCCGTTCCACGATCTTCGGCCTGCGCGCCCGGGAGGAGGACGCGGGACCGAGCCTGCGGGCCCGCGCGGCCCGCGCGGTGGGGGAGACGGCGACGGTGCTCGGGTTCCCGCCCCGCCTGAGCATGGAGGGCCTCCTCGACACGGACGTGTCGCCGCAGGTGGCCGACCACGTCATGGCGGCCCTCACCGAGAGCCTGAGCAACACCGCCCGCCACGCCCACGCCACCCGCGTCGAGGTCGCCCTGCAGGCCACCTCCGACGAGGTCGTCCTGACCGTGACGGACAACGGCAGGGGCATCCCCGACGGCGGCAGACGCAGCGGCCTGGGCAACCTGGAGGAGCGGGCCCGCAGCGTGGGGGGAAGCCTGAGCGTCGAGCGCCCGGACGGGGGCGGCAGCCGGCTCGTGTGGCGGGCGCCGATCACCGCGGGCCGCGCGGAGTGACCCCGGGCGGCACCGACCCGTGCCCAGCCGTGCGCGGCCCCGCCGCCCGGCCTCCCGCGCCGGCCCGTGCCGCGGGACGGCCGCGCCCCGCGGGACCCGGCCGTCCCGGCCGTCCCGTACGGGCCCCTACGGCCCCTACGGTCCCTATGGCCCCTACGTCCCCTACGGCCCCTACGGCCCCTACGGCCCCTACGGGACGAGCCGCAGGCCCGTCACCAGGTCCGGCCGGATGCGCAGCGCGGCGTTCACCGCGGGGTGCTCCACCCAGGGGCGCAGGCGGGCGGTGAGGCGCGCGAGCTCGCCCTCGTCGGTGATCCGGCGGGCGTAACCGGTCACCACCACGCTCCAGCCGAGGTGCGTCTCGGGGTCGATGACGTCCGCCTCGTAGGCGACGACGACCCCCGCCGTGTCCGTGGGCGCCACGAGGGACGCGAGCGTCGCGTCGTCGTGCAGCCGGATGACGACGTCCTCCCCGTCCATGAGGTGGTTGACCGGGCGGACGGCGGGCAGGGCCCGCTGCGTGAAGACGACGCGCCCCAGTGAGACGGTGCCGAGCAGCCGCAGCGCCTCCGCCCGGCCGAGGCGCGCCACGCGCCGGGGCGCCACCGCCCCGCGGCGGTCGTCCGCCGTCCGGTGCGCGGCTTCGTACTCCATCACGCCCACTTCCCGTTCCGGCCCGGTGCCGGGCCCTCCGATGCCTCGGCCGGCGCCCTCCGGCCCCGGCCGCCCCGGCCGNCCCNNNGGAGGCCGGACGGGCCCTCGGGCCACGGTCCGCCCCCGGCCCCGCCGCGGCGGTCACGCGAACGTGCAGGGCACGGCCCGGTCCACGCCCAGGGCGCGGAACACGCGGGCGGGCAGCCGCTGGACGCGGCACAGCCTCAGGCGCGTCCCGGCCGCCGCGCAGCGCCGGTGGGTGCGCAGCAGGAGCGCGGCGCCGGAACTGTCGCAGAAGGTGACGCCGGCGAGGTCGAGCAGCAGCTCGCGCTCCGCGTCACCGGTGAGGCGGGCCAGCACCGGCTCGATGTGCTCGGCGGCGTGGAGGTCGAGCTCCCCGGCCAGGGCGACGGCCACCGCGCCCGGGCCGAGAGGGGTTGCGGTCAGGCTGATCGGGGACGGCGTCATGGGCTGCGGCCTTTCTCCGCACGGGGGTACCCGGGGCTCCGGTAGCCCCGGCCGTGCCGGTACGGGAAGTCCACCGCGGGACGTGCGGCGGACGGTAGGTCCGTGCGGGTCCCGCCGCCAGGGCCGAAGGTCCCTCGCCGGCGCCCCGCCACCGCGGGGACGCCGTACCGTGACGGCCGTACGGCGACGGGTGCCGCCGCCCCGCGGGGCGGCGGCGGACGAAGGGACCTCCGGCCCTGGCCGGGGGCCCCGCCGGCGCGGCACGATGGCGGGCGGACCGCCGCGGCGGGCGGCGGAGCGAACACGGAGCATGTGATGACGGACAGCAGCGGCGGCCCCACCGGCAGGGAACCGATCGGGGTCTTCCTCCTCGACGACCACGAGGTGGTGCGCCGCGGCGTGCACGACCTGCTGGACGCCGAACCCGACCTGACCGTGGTGGGCGAGGCCGGCACGGTCGAGCAGGCACTGGTGCGGATCCCCGCGCTGCGCCCCCGGGTCGCCGTCCTCGACGTGCGCCTGCCGGACGGGGACGGCGTGAGCGTGTGCCGGGAGCTGCGCTCCCGCATGCCCGACCTGGCGTGCCTGATGCTGACCTCGTTCGACGACGAGGAGGCGCTGCTCGACGCGATCATGGCCGGCGCGTCCGGTTACGTCCTCAAGCAGATCACCGGCACCGATCTGGTCAACGCCGTGCGCACGGTCGCCTCGGGCCAGTCCATGCTCGACCCCGGCGCCACGGCACGGGTGATGGCCCGCCTGCGCGGCGACGCCCCCCGGCAGGAGCAGCCGCAGGGCCTGCCCGGCCTGACGGAGCGCGAGCGGGAGATCCTCGCCCTGGTGGGGGAGGGGCTGACCAACCGGGAGATCGGCAAGCGGCTCTACCTGGCGGAGAAGACGGTCAAGAACAACATCTCCCGCCTGCTGGCCAAACTGGGCGTGGAGCGCCGCGTGCAGGCCGCCGTCATCGCCACCCAGGCCCTGGGCACCCGGGACGACCGGGGCGGCCCGCGGGCCTGAGCGGGCCCGGGCGGCGGGGCTCCACGGCGCCACGGAGGGGCGCCGTGGAGCCCCGCCGCCCGTCCCGCGCTCCCCTCCTGCGCTTCCTCCGGGGAGGCCGGGCTGCCGCTGCCGCGCCCCCGCGCCCGGACACCCGCCCGGCGCCTCTCCGGGGCCCGGACACCCGCCCGCGCCCGGGGCGCCCGCGCGGGCGCCCCGGGCGCGTCCCGGGCGTCAGTCGTGCGGTACGACTGCGACGGGGCAGGTGGCGTGGTGCAGCGCGGCGTGGGCGACCGACCCGATGCGGGCGCCCACGGGGCCGCGCCGGGCCCTGCGCCCGACCACGAGCAGCCGCGCGTCCCCCAGCGCCGACAGCAGGACCTGCCCCGCGCTGCCGGCCTCGACGTGCTCGACCACCGGGACCTCGGGGAACCGCTCGCGCCACGGTGCGAGCGCCTCCGCCAGCGCCTCCTTCTCGAACGGCGCCAGCCCTCCCGCCTCGTCCGCCAGGTACAGCGAGCCGGGGCTGTAGGCGTAGAGCGACGGCAGGGTCCAGGCCCGCACCGCGCGCACGGCCGCGCCGCGCACGGCGGCCGCCTCGAAGGCGAAGCCGAGCACCGCGCCGCTCTCCTCCGGGGTGCCCTGCTGCCCCACGACGACCTCGCCGCCCGCCGGCTGGCCCGTCCCGCTCTCCCAGGCGCGCACCGACACCACGGGCCGGGTCGCGGCGGCGATCACCTGCTGCCCGTACGAGCCGACCAGGAAGCCGGCGAGCGCCCCGTGGCCCCGTGAGCCGAGCACCAGCATCTCCGCGTCCCCGGCCTCCGCCAGCAGGGCGGCGACCGCGGTCCTCGACACCACCTCGGCCGTGAGGTCGAGGTCCGGGTGCTCGCCGGCGACACGTGCCCGGGCCTCCTCCAGGACGGCCTCGGCGGCCTCCGCCTGCACCGTCCTGTCCTGCACCAGGGGCACGTCCAGCGGCTGCCAGAGCCAGGCGTGCACGACACGCAGCGGCACCCCGCGCAGCACGGCCTCGCGCGCCGCCCAGTCGGCCGCGGCGAGACCTTCGGCGGATCCGTCCACTCCTACGGTGATGGCGCGGGTCATGAGGGTGCCTCCATACGGTTCGACGGGGGACGGCCGCTCGGACCGTCCCTGTTCCGCCCCAGCATCGGTGAGGGCGGGGCCGCCCGCCGAGGGCCGGACGTCCCTGTTCCCCGGCCGTCCGGCCGCGGCGGGGCCCCGCGCACGGCGGGCCCTCCCGCCGCGCGGCAGGGACCTGTGGCCCCGTGCGGGTACCGCGCCGACCGGCCATGGTGGAAGGCGTCACCACGACCCCGTTCGCCTGAGGAGCCCCCCATGTCCCACACCGTCGTCGTCGGTCTCGACGGGTCCCGTGAAAGCGCCGCCGCCGCGGACTGGGCCGCCGAGGAGGCACTGCGCCGCGAGGCGCCGCTGCGGCTGCTCCAGGTGTGGAACGGCGACGACGACCCGCGCACCCGCTTCGTCGACCCGGCCACGGCGCGCGGCTGGGGGGAGCGGACGCTCGACGCGGCGGAGAAGCGGCTGCGGCTGCGCCATCCGGACCTCGACGTCGAGACGGAGTGGACCTCCGGCGAGCCGGTCGAGACGCTGACCGCCACCGCCGACGAGGCGGAGCTGCTGGTCCTGGGCTCCCGCGGCCTGGGCGCCCTGGCGGGCTTCCTCGCCGGTTCCGTCTCGCTGGCGGTGCTCGCCCGCGTGCGGCGCCCCGTCGTCCTCGTCCGCCCGCACGACCGGCCGGAGCCCGGGGCGGACGCCCCGGCCGGGGAGGTGGTGATCGGCCTGGACGCGTCCCGGCCCGGCGGCGAGGTGCCGGCCTTCGGCTTCGCCGCGGCCCGGCGGTACGGCTGCGGGGTGCGGGTCCTGCACGACTGGGCCGTCCCGGCGGCCTACGGACCCGACCTGGGGGGCGCGATGCCGCTGCTGATGGAGGAGGTCGCGCGGGACGCCCGCCGGGCGCTCGACGAGGCGCTGGCCCCCTGGACGGAGAAGTACCCGGACGTCCCCGTCGTCCCCATGTGCCGCCAGGGCCGGGCGGCGCACGACCTCGTGGAGGAGTCGCGCGGCGCCCGGCTGGTCGTGGTGGGCCGCAGGAACCGGCGCGGGCGGATCGGCACCCACATCGGGGCCGTCACCCACGCCGTCCTCCACCACTCGCCGGCGCCCGTCGCGGTCGTGCCGCACGACTGACCGGCCCCGGGCCGGGGAGTCCTCGGCTCCCTCGGCGGCTCTCCGCGCCTCCGCCGCCCGCCCCCGCGCCCCCGGCGGGACCGGCCCGGGCGCGGGCGACGGCGGGGACCGGGCCCGCTGCTAGCATGGGGAGCACGCTTCGACGCCGCCGGGGCCCGTACCGAGAGGTACGGGCCCCGGCGCGTTGGGGCGCCGTACCGAGGAAGGTTCCCCATGAACACGAAGCCGCCGTCCCCCGGACCCTCCCGCGCGGACGGACCGCGACGCGCGGAAGCACCCCGGGACGAGTTCCCGGCGCCGCGGACGGCGGCCCCCGGCCCGCCCCCCGCCGACTCCTTCGGCGCGCTCGGGCTGCCGCCGGAGCTGACGCGGACGATGAGCGGCCTCGGGGTGGAGAAGCCCTTCCCGATCCAGGCGGCGGCCCTGCCGGCCGCGCTCGCCGGACGCGACGTCCTGGGCCGCGCCCGGACCGGCTCCGGCAAGACACTCGCCTTCGGGCTCGCGCTGCTCACCCGGACGGCGGGCCAGCGGGCGGAGCCGAAGCGGCCGCTCGCACTGGTGCTGGTGCCGACCCGGGAGCTCGCGCAGCAGGTCGACGAGGCGCTGGCGCCGTACGCGCGGGCGCTGGGCGTGCGGCTGGCGACGGTGGTCGGCGGACTGTCGGCCGGCCGGCAGTCCGCGCTGCTGCGGGCCGGCGCCGACGTGGTCGTCGCGACGCCGGGCCGACTGGCCGACCTCGTGTCGCGCCGGGACTGCCACCTGGACCGGGTGCGGATCACCGTGCTGGACGAGGCGGACCGGATGTGCGACCTGGGGTTCCTGCCGCAGGTCTCGGAGATCCTGGGCCGGGTCCGCCCCGACGGGCAGCGGCTGCTGTTCTCGGCCACCCTCGACCGCGCCGTCGACGGGCTGGTACGGGAGTGGCTGCACGACCCGCTGCTCGTCTCGGTCGACCCGGACGGGAACCCGGTCGCCACGATGGAGCACCACGTGCTGGAGGTCCACGCCGCCGACAAGTACGCGGTCGCGACCGAGATCGCCGCGCGGGACGGCAGGGTGCTGATGTTCCTGGGCACCAGGGCGGGCGTGGACCGGTTCACCCGCCACCTGCAGTCCTGCGGTGTGCGGGCCGCCGCCCTGCACAGCGGGAAGTCCCAGCCGCAGCGCACCCACACGCTCGCCCGGTTCAAGGAGGGCGCGGTCACCGTGCTGGTGGCCACCGACGTGGCGGCGCGGGGCATCCACGTCGACGCGCTCGACCTCGTCGTCAACGTCGATCCGCCGGCCGACGCCAAGGACTACCTGCACCGCGGCGGGCGCACGGCGCGCGCCGGCGAGTCCGGGAAGGTGGTCACCCTGGTCACCCCCGACCAGCGGCGCGACGTGAACCGGACGACGGCCGACGCCGGGGTCCGGCCGGCCGTCACCCGGGTGCGCTCCGGCGAGCAGGAGCTGACCGCCCTCACCGGGGCGAGGCGCCCGCCGTCCGAGGCGCCGGCCGCCGGCGGCAGCGCCCCCTTCCGCGGCCTCGGCACCCGCCCGGGCCGCCCGGCGAAGGAGTCCCGCAGGACGGCCGAGGCCCGCAAGGCCGCGGAGGCCCGCGCCGCGGCCCGGGTGCGCAGGGGCCGCTGACGCCGGGCGCCCCCGCGGGCACGGATCCCCGCCGGAACCCGAGTACCGGCATCGATGTCAGTACCGGGTGGCATGCTCTGCCGCCATGGACAGAGAGCAGTTCTGGCGGCTCATCGAGGCGGCCCGCGGTCAGGCGCCCGATCCGGACGACGCGGAGGACGTCGCCCGCCGGGCGTCCGCGCGACTGGCCGCGTACCCGGCCGGGGAGATCGTCGCCGCCCAGCAGGCGTTGTGGGATCTGATGGCGGACTCCTACACCAGCCCCCTGTGGGCCGCCGCCTACATGATCAACGGCGGGTGCTCCGACGACGGCTTCGACTACTTCCGCGGCTGGCTGATCACACAGGGGCGGGAGACCTTCGAGCGCGCGGTCGCCGACCCGGAGAGCCTGGCGGAACTGCCCGCCGTACGGGCCGCGGCGGCCGAGGGGTCCGAGCTGGTGTGCGAGAGGACGCTCGGCGTCGTCCGGGACGCGCACATCGCGGCGACCGGAGAGCACCTCCCCGGCGGCGCGTTCACCATCCGCTATCCGAAGCTGGACCCCGCCTGGGACTTCGACTTCGACGACCACGGCGAAACGGCTCGCCGACTGCCCCGGCTGGCGGCCCTCCTCCCGGGGTGAGCCCCCGTGCGAGCGCGGCCCCGCACGGGTGCGGGGCCGGACCCCGGCGGGTGGCCGGTCGCCGCCGGGCGCGGCCCCCGCGCCCTCCGCCGGGGGCGGCCCGCGGGAGCCGCGTCCCCGGGTCGCGCCCGGCGGGTCCTCCGGCTCCGGACGCCGGAGGTTCGGAGGCGGGATGCGGGGCAGGCGGGTGGCGGCGTGTACCGGTGGAGGGGGTCGTGCGTGGCAGTGGCGGGGCGGGTGAGCGAGCGGGGCAGAGGCGGAGCCGGATGGCGGGACGTGGTGCTCGCCGTGGGACTGGTCGGGGCCGCGGTCGGCGGACTGACGCTGCTGGTGCGGACGGTGTGGGGCGGGTCGCACGGGGCGTTCGGCCCGGCGGTGCTGGTCGTCGCCGTCGTGGTCCTCGCGGCGCTGGCGCGTCGCGTGGCGGCCCGGCCCGGCCGGCGGCCGGAGCCCCCGTACGGGGCCGTGCCCGGGGCACCGGAACCGGTCGGGCCCGGAGCCCCGCCCCCGGCGCGGGCCGTCCCGGGGGGCCCGCCCGGGGCCGACGCCGCCGTGCCCGTCCTGGACGGGGACGCCGTCGACCACGAGCAGGTGGACCCGCAGGGGTTCGAGCACACGGTCGCCGCGCTGTGCGTGCGCGACGGCTGCACCCGGACCGAGATCTCGGGCGGCCCCGGCGACCTCGGCGCCGACGTGGTGGCGACCACGCCGGACGGCCGGCGGCTGGTCGTCCAGTGCAAGCAGTACGCCGCCGACCACCCCGTGGGCTCGCAGGACCTCCAGCGCTTCGGCGGCACGTGCTTCGCCGTCCACGGGGCGGAGGTCGCCGTGGTGGTGACGACCAGCTGCTTCACCGGGCCGGCCGCCGAGTACGCGGAGACGCTCGGCATCGTCTGCGTCGACGGCGACGCGCTCGCGGCCTGGACGGACGGCCGCACACCCCCGCCGTGGGAGTCCGTCCCGCCCGCCGCGCCCTGACCCCAGGGGCGTACCGTACGGGCGCCGGCCCGGGCGGGCGGCGGCAGGACCGGAAGACATGGCAGGATCAGGACAATGACGGAACGGATCATCGCCGCGTGCGACGGGGCGTGCAAGGGCAATCCCGGGCCCGCGGCCTGGGCGTGGGTCGTCGCCGGCGCGGACGGCGAGGTGGCCTCCTGGGAGGCCGGCCCGCTGGGCCGGGCCACCAACAACGTCGCCGAACTGACCGCGCTCCTGCGGCTGCTGGAGGCCACCGACCCGGCGGTCCCGCTGGAGGTCCGCATGGACTCCCAGTACGCGATGAAGGCCGTCACGACCTGGCTGCCGGGCTGGCGCCGCAAGGGCTGGAAGACCGCCTCCGGCTCGCCCGTCGCCAACCGGGACCTGGTCGCGGCCATCGACGCGCTGCTGACCGGCCGGGACGTGCGGTTCGTCCACACACCGGCCCACCGGGTCGACGGGGACCCCCTGAACGCCGCCGCCGACGCGGCCGCCGGCCAGGCGGCCGCCACCCAGCGGCCCGCGGGCTCGGCCGCGGGCTCGGAACTGCCGCCCCCCGACACCCGCGAACGCTCCAAGGCCCCCCGCCGGCCGCGCGCCGCGACCGCCTCCCGGGGGGCGGTGCGGGCGAAGTTCCCCGGCCGGTGCCGCTGCGGCAGCCCGTACGCGAAGGGCGAGACGATCACCAGGAACGACGCCGGCTGGGGCCACCCGGCGTGCGCGGCGGCGCCCTGAGGCGCGGTGCGGGGGCCCGGCGCCCGCCGAGGGCCGGGCAGCGGCCGGATGGTGGCCGCATCTCCGGCCGGTGGCCGTGACGGCACCCCTCAGGTCCGGTGACCCCGCTCCCGGGCCGTTCCTCCGGCAGGGGGCGGCAGCCATGCCGGGCCCGGAGGCCGGCGGCCCCGGTACAGGGCCGCGGAGAACACGACGGGGCCACGCGCCGGCCGCCGGACGGGACCGCGCGCGGGCCGGCATGGCGGCACCCCGCACACCGCCCGGGCCGCTCCAGGCGGGAGGGCCCCGCCCCGGCGGGGCGGGAAACCGTTTGCGGAGGGCGCCGACGGGACCGAGAGTGACCTGATGCACCCCGAAGCCCCCTTCACCGTACGCCCGGCCACCACCGGCGACACCCGGCTGGTATGCGCGCTGCTCAACGAGATCGACGTCATCGAGACCGGCCGGCCCGACACCGAACCGCACGAGGTGGAGACCTCCCTGACCCACCCCGAGGTGGACCTCCGGCGGGACTCCTGGCTGGCCTTCCAGGACGGCCGGCTCGTCGCGTACGCCCTCGTGTGGGACGAGTCGGGCGGTGAGCGGGTGGACGCCGACCACTACGTCCTGCCCGGCCACGAGGCCGCCGGGGAGCACCTGTTCGAGCTGGCCGAGCGCCGGGCCGCCGAGCGGGCACGGGCCAACGGCGCCTCCCGCGCCGTCGTCCACCTGTACCTGCACGCCGCGCCCACCACCGACCTCGCCATGCTGGCCCGGCGCGGCTGGCGGCGGGTGCGGCGGCACCACGTGATGTCCCGCGCCCTGTCCGACGCCGACCGGGCGGTTCCCGAACCGCCCGCCGGCCTGGTGCTGCGCGACTGCGCCGAGGAGGCGGACCGGCGGCGCGCCCACGCCCTGATCCAGGAGACGTTCGCCGAGCACTTCGACCACCGTCCGCGCACCTACGAGCAGTGGCTCGACGACATCGGCGGCGACCGCGTCGACTGGTCGCTCGTGTGGATCGCCTCGTTCGGCGCGGACGACGCGGCCGTGCTGTACTCGCGCAACGACCGGCGCAGCACGGCGTGGATCGGCCGCGTCGGCGTCCGCCGCGCGTACCGGGGCCGGGGCGTCGCCGGGCACCTGCTGCGGCACGCCTNCGCNATNGCGACGTACGCCGCGCTCGGCCGNNNNCNCGNTGNNNNGNGCTGGGCGTCGACANGNCAGCCNNTGCNGGGCCGTGGGCCGGCCGGGCCCGTGGGGGCGCCCGACGGCCGCACGAGGTGCGTGATCGCGGCGGCCGTGCCGGGCCCCNGTCGTGCCGTACCGGGCCCCCGGCCGCCGTCCCGCCGGGCCGCAGGGCCTCCCCGCCGCGCGGTGCCGTGCCGCGTTTCCGGGCCGCGCCCCCGCCCCCGCCGTGCCTCGGCACCGGGAGGCGGGGTAGGGGCACCGGGGTCAGAACGCCCCTACGGCCCGCGTCAGTTCGGCGACCGCCGCCGCCACGGGCGCCACCGGTTCGGCGAACCCCGCCAGCCGGTTCAGGGCGCGCCGCACCACGCCCGGTTCGGGTTCGTCCTCGTCCAGTTCCTCCCGCAGCCGGCGCAGCTCCACCCGTGGCGCCTCCCGGTCGGGCAGCGCCTCCCGGTGCTCCTCCAGCAGGCGCTCCACGAGGCGGATCAACTCCTCGACCCGGGCGCGCTCCCCGGTGCCGGGGGCGTGGACGGTGATGTCGCCCGCGACGGCCCGTGCGCCCGGTCCGACGGCCTGGTTGGCGACGCTGCTGTGCCCGCCGTACTGCTGAACGCCGTGGTTGTCCCCCCGGGGCGGCCCGTGGAAGGGGGGCCGGGTCTGCTCCGACATGTTCGCTCTCCTCCTATCGTCCGGCCGTGCCGCCGGACGGCTGCCGTCCACCGGCCGAGGCCGTGGCGGTCGCGGTGGTCGCCTGGGCGCCGGTGCCGACGGCCTGGTTGCCGACGACGCTGACACCGCCGGTCTGCAGGACGCCGTGGTTGAGGATCGTCTGCGACTGGGTGCGGAAGTCGGCGGTGTCCACGCCGTGCTCCTCCAGGAAGTCGCGGACCGCGGCCAGGGCGTGCCGGTCGAGCGCGTCCAGGGTGTGCCGCGCGTCCACCGGCTGGAAGTGGTGGAAGTACTCGGGCCCCTGGACGGCCTCGCGGACGCTCAGCCGGGCGCCCCGGTCGAACGCCGGGTCCTCCCGGGCGGCCCGCAGCTCACTGCGCAGCCGGCGCGGTCTGCGGTGCTCGGCGAGGGCGTCGGCCAGGCACGACCGGGGCGCCCGCCACAGGGCGCCGCCCGTGCGCCGCAGCGCCCCGGGCAGCAGGGCGCGGCGGCCCGTCCCGCCGGCGGACGCCGGGGGCAGCAGGTCGACCGCGTGCAGGTCGCGCCGTACCGGGCCCAGCACGTACCGCTCGCACCGCAGGTGCAGCGTCCCGTCCGCCACCGCGACGTGCAGCAGGTGGCTGGGCACCACCTCGCCGCCCCACAAAGGCAGGTGGCTGGCCAGGTAGTGCCGTGCGGCCCCGTCCGGGCGCAGTGCGATCCGCCGTACGGCCTCCTCCGGCAGGCGCGTGGCGGGCGGGCGCAGCGGATCGGGCAGGAACCGCTCGTCACCGGCCAGGTCCCTCCCGCTGACGAACACCCGGTCCTCCACGGTCAGTTCCGCCCCGCCCCGGGAGCCGGGCGCGGTGGGCGCGGGGAGCGCGCCGGCGGCCTCCGCCAGCCGGCGGCGCAGCCGGGTGACCACGTCCCAGGCGTCGAAGCCGGCGACGGCCCGCTCGGGCTCGGCGGGCAGCAGCGGCACCGACAGCGTCCACTCCGACTCCCGCCTGCCGTGGCCGACGAACGGGGAGAAGCCGCTGTAGCAGCGGACGTTGCCCCGCTGGGCGTCGGCCACCGCCGCGATCCTGGCGGCCGCCCAGGGCTCCACCGCGCCCGGCCGGGGCAGTCCGTCCGGGTCGAACGCGCCGCGCCGCAGCGCGCCCCGCAGCCGGGCGTCGATGTCGGCCTCCTCGCCGAGCACCGTCCGCACCGCCAGTCCGGTGCCCACCGCCACGGCCAGCAGCGGCGGCACGCCGTACCCGTAGCCGCCGACCAGCCAGCGGACGAAGCCCGGCAGGGGGAGGGCCGACAGCGCCGCCCCCGCCAGCACCCCCGCCGCGGTCAGACCGGCGACCGCGGACACCAGGCGCCACACGGACGGGCGCGGCAGGTGCCTGCCCCGCACGGCCGGGTACGGGACGGGGGCCGTGGACGCGGCGGCCAGGGACGACAGCACCAGCCGGGCGAACAGCAGCCACAGCGGGCCCGACAGGGCGATCACGCCGTACGCCACCGCCAGCCGCCGGTCCCGCTCGCGGCGCAGCCGGCGGGCCGTCAGGCTGTGCCGGGCCACCGGGACCAGGTCGACGCCGGGCGACACGGCGACGGCACCGAGCCGGTCCCCGAGCATGCCGTCGACCACGCGGCGGGCGAACGCCGGGTCGGTGTAGGCGGCGGCGCACAGGTAGCGCGTGGCGTCCCCCGGCTCCGTACCGGTCGCCGCCGGGGCGGCCGCGCCACCGGCGGCCGGCGCGTCACCGGCCGCGGCGTCGCGGGCCGCCCCGGCCTGCGGTGCCGTGCCCGCGCCGGTGTGGACGGCGGCGATCAGGAGCCCCAGCAGGGTGCCGAAGACCAGGCCGTCGACGGCGAACAGGGTGAATGCCTCCCCGGCGCTCCGGCCGAACACGAGGACGGCCGCCGGGTCGGTGGAGACGACGACCGCCCACGACGCGACCGCGGCGACCAGGGACACCAGCACGCCGGTCCCGACGGCGGCGGCGAAGCGGACCCCGCGCGCGGCGGGCGCCCGGCCCACCAGCCGGGGCACCAGCACCACGACCCCGGCCAGCAGCACCGGGAAGGCGACGTTGCCCCGCAGGTCGGAGACGCGCATGTAGGGGTCGGAGCCCGGCGACGGCTCCCAGCCCTGGGCGAACAGCGCCCGGTACACCATCGCCATGCCGCCGCCGCCCTCGCCCGCCCAGGCGTCGAGCAGGACGTCGCGCACCCAGGGGCTGCCCGCCACCACCAGGAGCGCGCACAGTAACGCGACTCTTCGTCCGCCGGTCCGTCTCATGGAATCCCCCCGGAGAAGTCGTGGACCCGTAACTCTAGGAACCTCGGGGCGTCGTGTCAGCAGAGCGGACGGCGGCGCTCGCCCGGGGCCCGCCCCGGCCGCGTGCCGCCGGGGCGGTTCACCCGCCCGCCGCCGCGCCCGGCCGCAGCCCGGGGTGCCGTTCGGCGAGCCGGTCGGGCGCCGCCTGCCGCCAGGAGTCGACCAGGATGTCCCGCAGCTCGTCCAGGTCCTCCAGCGCGGCGAGCCGCACCCGTACCCACGCCGAGGCGGCCTCGTGCGGCGGAACCCAGAACTTCTCCGGTTCGGCGGCGATGAGTTCGGCCCGCTCGTGCCGGGGGCAGCGCACGGCGAAGGAGGTCTCGTCGTCGGGGACCGTGACGTACATCTTCCCCGCCACGCGGAACGTGGGCATGCTCCACGCCTCCTTCTCCACCGTCTCGGGCAGGGAGAGGGCGATACGGCGGACGTCCTCGGCATCGATCATGCCCGACACGGTAGGCAGCGCCACTGACAACGCCCGCCGCGGGGCCCGCCGCCCCCTCCTGGCCCGGTGCCCTCCGCGGGGGGTACGGTCCGGGACGTCCGGTCGGGGCCCGCCGTACCGGTGCGGGCACGGCCGGCGGGAAGGACGCTGGATGATGGACGGGATGCCGAAGGACGGTGGCGGGTCCGCCGCGGAGGTCTTCGACGAGGTGGGCGCGCGCTACGAGGAGGTCTTCGCCGACGTGCCGGGCCAACTCGCCGCGCTGGACTGGCTGGTCGGCTGCCTGCCGCCCGGGGCGCGGGTGCTGGACGTGGGCAGCGGCACCGGCCGCCCCGCCGCCGAGCGGCTGGCGGCGGCCGGGTTCGACGTCACCGGGATCGACGTGTCGGCCGGGATGGTGCGGATCGCGCGGGAGCGGGTGCCCGGCGCCCGCTTCGAACAGGCCGACGTGCGGACCTTCGAGGCGCCCGCGGGCGGGTACGACGCGGTGTGCGCCTTCTTCCCGCTGCTGGTCATGGACCAGCCCGAGGTGGCGCGGTCCCTGACGCGGATGGCGTCCTGGGTGGCGCCCGGCGGGGCGCTGGCGCTGGCGACGGTGCCCGGCGACGTCCGCGGCCTGGAGATCGTGTGGATGGGCCACCGGGTCACGGTGAGCAGCCTGTCCGAGGAGCGGCACCTGCGGCTGCTGGCGGAGGCGGGCCTGGACGTCGTCCACCACCACAGGGCGGTGTACCGGCCGCACGGGCCGGACGCGCCGCCGGAGGAGCACCTGTACGTCCACGCCCGGCGCCCCGCCTGACGGACGCGGCCGCCCCGCCGCCCGGACGGACCGGGGGCGGGGCGGGAGCGGCGGGCNGGTGCCCGGGCGGCGGGGCGGACCCGGTCAGACCGCCGGGGCCGGGTAGGTGGGGTACTCCACGCCGGACACGTGCTGGACGACGCGGATGACCTGGCAGGAGTAGCCGAACTCGTTGTCGTACCAGAGGTAGAGGATGGCGTTGTCGCCGTCGACCTTGGTGGCGCCGGCGTCGACGATCGCCGCGTGGCGCGAGCCGATGAAGTCGCTCGACACCGCGTCGGGGGCGGTGGTGAAGTCGATCTGGCGCTTCAGCGGCGAGGTCAGCGACACGTTGCGGAGGTGGTCGAGGACCTCCTCGCGGGTGGTCTCGCGGCCCAGGCGCAGGGAGAGGATCGCGATCGAGACGTCCGGGACGGGGACGCGGATCGAGCTGCCGGTGATGGGCGCGTCGAGGTCGGGCAGCGCCTTCGCGACGGCGGAGGCGGCACCGGTCTCGGTGATGACCATGTTGAGCGGCGCGGAACGGCCGCGGCGGTCGGCCTTGTGGTAGTTGTCCAGCAGGTTCTGGTCGTTGGTGAACGAGTGGACGGTCTCCACGTGGCCGCGCAGGACGCCGTACTCGTCCGCCATCGCCTTCAGCGGCGGGACGATCGCGTTGGTGGTGCACGACGCGCAGGACAGGATCTTCTCGTCCGGCTTGATCGTGTCGTGGTTCACGCCGTGGACGATGTTCGGGACGTCGCCCTTGCCCGGAGCCGTCAGGACGACCTTGGCGACGCCCGGGCGCAGGTGCTTGGACAGGCCCTCGCGGTCGCGCCACTTGCCGGTGTTGTCGATGAGGATGGCGTCCTTGATGCCGTACGCCGTGTAGTCGACCTCCGACGGGTCGCCGGCGTAGATCACCTTGATCTCGTTGCCGTTGGCGATGATCGTGTCGTTCGCCTCGTCGACGGTGATCGTGCCCTGGAACTGCCCGTGGATGGAGTCCCGGCGCAGCAGCGAGGCGCGCTTGACGATGTCCATGTCGCCGCCGCGGCGGACCACGATGGCCCGCAGCCGCAGCCCGTTGCCGGAGCCGGTCTTCTCGATGAGGAGGCGGGCGACGAGGCGGCCGATGCGGCCGAAGCCGTACAGGACGACGTCGCGGGGGTCGCGGCGCTCGATCTTGTCGGCGCCGGTCGCGCCCGCGACGGCCTCGGCGGTGAACTCCTCGACCGACAGGCCGCGGGTGTCGGCCTTGTACGTCGCGGCGAGCATGCCGATGTCGATCTGGGACGGGCCGAGGTCGAGCGTGGTGAGGGTCCGCAGGAACGGGAGCGTCTCGGTGACCGACAGCTCCTCGCCGGCGATCTGCCGGGCGAATCGGTGCGTCTTGAGGATGCTGACCACCGACTTGTTCACCAAGGACCGGCTGTGCAGCAGGACGGTGACGTCCCGTTCCCGATACAGCTTCCCGATCATCGGGATCATCGACTCCGCGATCTCCTCGCGGTTCTTCCAGTTAGTGAACGAGTCGTCTTTGACAGTCACAGGCTTATCTTTCGAGCTAGGCGGTGCTCATATGCTAACCACACGCCCGTTTGATCATTCAATCGGCCGGTCGTACGGACCTTCGGGTGGGCCGAAAAGGGCCGGAAGTCGCCGTCTGTCCCTCGTGGAACCGGTCCGCGAAGGGCTTCGCCCCCTCCCTGAATGCGAAGATCACATACCTCTTTGCTAGCGTCCCCGGCGTGAGGTTGACGAAGTTCACCGACCTGGCGCTGCGCGCCGTCATGTGGCTCGCCGTCTTCGAGGGCGACGGGGCGCCGACCACCCGCGAGGTGGCCGAGGCCGTGGGCGTGCCCGCCGCCCACCTGGCGAAGGCGGTCACCCGGCTCCGGCACCTGGGCGTGCTGGAGGCCCGCCGGGGGCGCGGCGGCGGCCTGGCGCTGACCGCGCTCGGGCGCGGCGCTTCGATCGGCTGGCTGGTCAGGGAGTTGGAAGGGCCCGGCGAGGTGGCGGCCTGCGAGGACGGGACGCCCTGCCCGCTTCGTGCCGCATGCCGGCTGCGTTCCGCGCTGCGCGAGGCGCAGGAGGCGTTCCACGCCTCGCTCGACCCGCTGACCGTGGCCGACCTGGTGTCCCGGCCCACCGGGCCGGTTCTCGTCGCGCTCACCGGCCGGCGTCCCGGCCGACCCGCTCCCGCGCCCCGTGCGGAACCGGAACCGACCCCACCGTTCTCCCTCTGAACACGAAGATCATCTACTTGTTTGAGGAGTCATCCATGCTGTCCGAGCAGTCCGCTCCGGTCGTCCGCGCCACCCTGCCCGCCGTGGGCGCCGCCATCGGAGAGATCGCCGAGCTGTTCTACAAGAAGATGTTCACCGACCGGCCCGAACTTCTGCGGGATCTGTTCAACCGCGGCAACCAGGCCGGCGGCGAGCAGCAGCAGGCGCTCGCCGGCTCCATCGCCGCCTTCGCGGGCATGCTGCTCGAACACCCCGAGGGCCGCCCGGACGCGCTGCTCTCCCGCATCGCCCACAAGCACGCCTCGCTCGGCATCACCCCCGAGCAGTACGAACTCGTCCACCGGCACCTCTTCTCGGCCATCGTCGACGTCCTCGGCGACGCCGTCACCGAGGAGGTGGCCGCCGCCTGGGACGAGGTCTACTGGCTGATGGCCAACGCGCTCATCGCCCTGGAGGCCCGCCTCTACCGGGAGGCCGGCGCCCCCGACGGCCGGACGTGGCGGCGGATGGAGGTCGTCGAGCGGTCCGAGGAGACCGCCGACGCGATGTCGCTCGTCCTGCGCCCCGCCGACGGCACGCCCGCCGGCCCGTTCCGCCCCGGCCAGTACGTCAGCGTGCGGGTCGAACTCCCCGACGGCGCCCGCCAGATACGCCAGTACAGCCTCTCCCGCGCCCCCGGCGCCCCCGACTGGCGGATCACCGTCAAGCGCGTCCGCGGCGGCGCCGGCCCCGAGGGGGAGGTCTCGTCGTGGCTGCACGAGCACGTCCGCCCCGGTGACGTCCTCGACGTCTCCGCGGCGTTCGGCGACCTCGTCCTGCCGGCGGGGGACGGGCCGCTGCTGCTGGTGTCCGCGGGCATCGGCTGCACGCCGATGCTGTCCATGCTCCACCACCTCGCCGCCGAGCGGGCCACCCGCCCGGTGACCGCGGTCCACGCCGACCGCGCGCCCGCCGACCACGTCCACCGGGACGAGTACCGCCGCCTCGTCGGGGAACTCCCCGGTGCCCGGCTGCACCTGTGGTACGAGGAGCCGGGCGACGACCCGGAGGCGTCCCGCGGCCTGGTCGACGTGGCGTCGCTCGACCTGCCCGAGGGCGTCACCGCGTACCTGTGCGGCCCGCTGCCGTTCATGCGCGCGGTGCGCGGCGGGCTCCTGGAGCGCGGCGTGCCCGCGCGGTCCGTCCACTACGAGGTGTTCGGCCCCGACCTGTGGCTCGGCCGCGACTGACCCGCCCGGCACGCGGCACCCGGCCCGGCGGCCCGCCCCTCGGCGGGCCGCCGGGCGGGGAGGCTCAGGCGCGGCCCGCCGTGCCGTCCTCGACCGGGTCGAGGGTCTCCTCGCGCGGCACCGGCGGCTGCTCCGGCGCGGTGCGGCGCCGGGTCAGCCGGCTGGCGACCGGCTCGGTGTAACGGGCCGTCAGCGGACCCAGCACGACGAGGATCAGCACGTACGCGGTGGCCAGCGGGCCGAGGGACGGCTCGATCCCGGCCGTGACGGCCAGACCCGCGATGACGATGGAGAACTCCCCGCGCGCCACCAGCGTGCCGCCGGCCCGCCAGCGGCCCCTGACGGACACGCCGGCCCGCTTCGCCGCCCAGTAGCCGGTCGCGATCTTCGTGCCGGCCGTCACCACGGCCAGCGCGAGGGCCGGCAGCAGGACCGGCGGGATGCTCGCGGGGTCGGTGTGCAGGCCGAAGAAGACGAAGAACACCGCGGCGAACAGGTCCCGCAGCGGGCTCAGCAGGTTGTGGGCGCCCTCCGCGACCTCGCCGGACAGGGCGATGCCGACCAGGAACGCGCCGACCGCGGCGGACACCTGGAGCTGCTGGGCGATGCCCGCCACCAGCAGCGTCAGCCCCAGCACCACCAGCAGCAGCTTCTCCGGGTCGTCACTGGACACGAAACGGGAGATCAGCCGCCCGAAGCGCAGCGCGAGGAACAGGACCAGGCCGGCGACCCCCAGCGCGACGGCGAGGGTGACGCTCCCCGCGGCGAGCCCGACCCCCGCCAGCAGGGCGGTGACGATCGGCAGGTAGACGGCCATCGCCAGGTCCTCCAGGACCAGGATGCTCAGGACGACCGGGGTCTCCCGGTTGCCGAGCCGCCCCAGGTCGCCGAGGACCTTCGCGATGACGCCCGAGGAGGAGATCCAGGTGACCCCCGCCAGCACCACCGCCGCGACCGGGCCCCAGCCCAGCAGCAGGGCCATGGCGGCGCCCGGCAGGGCGTTGAGCGCGGCGTCCACCAGACCGGCCGGGTACTGGGTCCTGAGGTTGGTGACCAGGTCGGCGGCCGTGTACTCCAGGCCGAGCATCAGCAGCAGGAGGATGACGCCGATCTCGGCGCCGATCGCCACGAACTCCTCGCTCGCGCCCAGCGGCAGCAGTCCGCCCGTGCCGAACGCCAGCCCCGCCAGCAGGTACAGCGGGATGGGGGAGAACTTCAGCCGCCCGGCGAGGCGGCCCAGCAGGCCGAGCCCCAGGATGATCGCGCCGAACTCGACGAGGAAGACAGCGGACGAGTGCATGTATCACTCCCTCCCGAGGATCGCGGCGGCGGCGTCGACGCCCTCGCGGGTGCCGATGACGATGAGGGTGTCCCCGCCGGCGAGCCGGAAGTCGGGCCCCGGCGAGGGGATGGCGTCGGCCCTGCGCAGCACGGCGACGATCGACGCGCCGGTCTCGGTCCGCATCCGCGTGTCCCCCAGGTGCCGCCCGCCCCAGTACGACGTGGAGGGCAGTTCGATGCGCTCGGCCACCAGGCCGAGGTCGGTCGTCGACAGGAGGCTGGGGCTGTGGTGCGAGGGCATCAGGGCGTCGATCAGCGCCTCCGACTCGGGGGCCGTCAGCTTCACGGACAGGGCGCACTCGTCCGGATCGTCCCGGCGGTAGGCGTTCAGCACGCGGCTCCCGTCGCGTTGGGCGACCACCGACAGGCGCCGGTCCTCGCGGGTCGTGAGGTCGTAGCGGACCCCGATGCCGGGCAGCGGCGTACTGCTCATCCGTGGAGCGTGCACGATGGATGTCTCCCTGGGCGTGGCTGGGCCGGGCGCGGAGGTGCGGCGGGCGGCTTGACAGTTACTTTACCCGGGCAACCAATGGGGTGATCTGCGGATATAGGGAGATCCCCGGCGATACGGGCGCTCCTTCCCGCCGCCCGGGGATGGGCGCTCGCGCCCCCGCCCGTGCGGTTCCGTGCGGTTCCGTGCGGTCTCGTGCGGTTCCGCGGCGGCCCTCCTGTCCGGCGCGCACGCCGGGCGGTTACGATCCGAAGGGTCACGGCCCCGGGCGCCCCGGCGCGCGGCCCGATCGGAAGGTAGGGAACATGGGAACGCTCAGCGTGTGGCACCTCGCCATCGTGGTCGGAGTCGTCGTCCTCCTCTTCGGCAGCAAGAAGCTGCCCGAGATGGCGCGCTCCCTCGGCAAGTCCGCCCGGATCCTCAAGAGCGAGGCCGCCGCGATGAAGGCCGAGAACAACAAGCCCGAGGAGATGCCGCCCCCCTCCCGCCCNNNGGCCNCTGAGCCCGCGCTCCCGGCCGGACGCCGGACGCCGGACCCCGAGCGCCCCGCGTCCCGCCGGCCGNGGGCCGCGGCGATCCGCCCGCCCCGGCCCGCACCCGGCGGGGGAGGACCGGCCCTCGGGCGGGGCCACCACCGCCGGGCGGTGTCCGCCTCCACGCGGCCGCGAACGACGCAGGGCCGGCCGGCGCCCCCTCACCCGGGGGTGCTGGTCGGCCCTTTCGCCGTTCTCAGGCCAGGGTGCGCCGGACGCACTCGGTCACCACGGACCGCAGGCTGCCCGTGCGGTGCAGGAGCTGCCGCTGCACGCGGGCGCCGTTGCCGTTCTCCAGGAGGTCGGCGAGGGCCGTCCGGGCGGACGCGGTGTCGCCGTTCTCCTCCAGCGCGTCCCGCACGTGGTCGAACAGGGCGTGCACCACCGCCTCCGCCGGGGCGGGGCGCATCGTCCCCGGGTGGATCAGCTCGTCCTCCAGGCCCGACCGGGCCGCCCGCCAGCTCGCCAGCCGCAGCAGGGCCACACCGTGCCGCGGCGGCGGCATCCCGTCGCGCCACTCCCGCGCGGCCGTGTCCACCAGGCCCCGGATCAGCGTCGCCAGCAGGACCGTCGTCGACGGGTCCAGGCACACGTCCGCGACGCGGACCTCGACGGTCGGGTACGCCTTCGACAGGCGGGCGTCGAAGTACACCATGCCCTCGTCCAGCAGCGCCCCGCTGGCGATCATGTCGGCGACCTGCTCGTGGTACCGGTCCGCCGACCCGAACACCTCGACCGGGCCGGCCGACGGCCAGCGGCCCCACACCCGGTTGCGGTAGCTGTGGTAACCGCTGTCCTGGCCCTCCCAGAAAGGCGAGTTCGCGCTGAGCGCCAGCAGGACGGGCAGCCAGGGGCGGACCCGGTCCAGGACGGCCACGCCCTCCTCGTCGGACTCCACCGACACGTGCACGTGGCAGCCGCACGTCAACTGCTCCAGGGCGGTGAGGCCGAAGTGCTCCTTCAGCCACTGGTGCCGCTTGTCGGAACCGAGCGCGGGGCTCGCCCCCAGCGGGGAGGTGGCCAGCGCCACGACGGACGCGTCGACTCCCTCCGCGTGCCGTGCCGCCTCCGCCCGCCAGCGGCGGACCTCCTCCTCCAGCTCCCGCATGTCGGTTTGCGGGCTGGTCGCGAACTCGAGCTGCTGGCGCTGGAGTTCGCTCTCGAAGACCTCCTCGTTGCCCAGCGGGTCACGCGAGGCCGCCGCCAGGACCGCCGCGGACAGCGCCCGCGGCTCTCCGTTCTGGCGGTCCACCAGCAGCAGCTCCTCCTCCACACCCACACTTCGCACACGAACCACCTTTCTCAACTCCGGGCGGAACGCCGCGCGAGCCGCCGTGCGGATCGGCGGCGCAACCACAGGGGAAGCACGTACCAGGACAGGACGAACCAGAGCATCACCGCGCCCACCAGCAGATCCGCGAGGAGGCCGGGCACCACCACGTGCAGGATGAGCAGCAGGGTGCAGCCGATGGTCAGGGCCAGCAGCACCATGCCGCACATCATCAGCCGGTGCGCGGTGTCGACCATCTCGTCCTTCATCCGCTGCCCCGACAGGAACCGGTGCAGGGACACCGGCGCTATGAGGGAGGCGGTGGCCAGCGCGCCCAGCACCACCGTGATCACGTAGATCGCCCGGTCGGCCGCGGCCAGCTCCCGGAACAGCGGCGTGAACGCCACGCTCAGCAGGAAGCCGAAGAGGATCTGCACACCCGTCTGCGCCACCCGGGTCTCCTGCAGGATCTCGTGCCACCTGCGGTTGATCCGGTCGCGCGCGCTCTCGGGCGGATCGGCTTGCGGGGCGCCCGCCGCAGGGGCCGTCCCCGCGGTCGCGGCGGGAAGGATCAGTGCGGCGTGGGGCCGGACGGGTGAACCCGCCGGACCGGGTGCGGCGGGGCCGGCCCCGGTGCCGGGACGGCCGCCGTCCGGACCGGCGGCCTCGGCGCAGGAGGGGCACCCGCCTCTGGGAGGGTGGCCCGCCGCGGGCCACCCGACCGACTGCTCCGTCATGGCCATGGCGACCTCCTCCGTGTCAGGGGACGTCCGTGTGCCCCTTGCCCCCCGAACCATGCCGAACGGCCGAACGGGTTGCGAATGTCCCCGAAGAGGGTTAGCCGGGCCGGATGTCGGGGGACCCGTGTTGCGTCAGACACCCACCCGCCGGCCACCGGGCCGACGGGTTCGCACATGAGGTAGAGAACGCGGAGAAGGGATCGTCACACCATGACGACGGCACGAGAGATCATGACCGAGGGCGCCGAGTGCATCGGCGAGGACGAGACCGTGCTCGAAGCCGCGAAGAAGATGACGGAACTCGGTGTGGGAGCCCTGCCCATCTGCGGAACCGACAACAGGCTCAAGGGCATGCTCACCGACCGCGACATCGTCGTGAAGGTCCTCGGGAAGGGCAAGGACCCGGCCGAGTGCAAGGCCGGCGAGCTGGCCCAGGGCGAGGCGGTCACCATCGGCGCCGACGACGACGCGGACGAGATCCTGCGCACCATGACCGAGCACAAGGTGCGCCGGCTCCCCGTCATCGACGGCCACGACCTCGTCGGCATGGTCGCCCAGGCCGACGTCGCCCGGGCGCTGCCCGACCCGAAGGTGGGCGACCTGGTGCAGGCGCTGTCCACCGACTGACTGTGAGGATGAAGATGGCACCGCTCGGGGGTCTGACCCTCCGACTGACTGACGCTCCGGCTGTCCTGCGGTTGAATCGTCGGCCGTCCGGGCGGTGCCGCCATGCACGCGGCCGGTCGGGCGTCTGTGACTTCATAGGAGCCCGGCCAAAGGTCCCATCACAGTCTTGTCCTGTCGCCCGACCGGCGCGTGTCATCCCTCGCGCGTCGCACGGAAGGACAGCAGCAGTCAGCATGGCAGACGAGATAGCGGTGGTCGGCGGCGTGGACACCCACACCGACTTCCACCAGGCCGCCGTGATCGACTCCATCGGTCGCCACCTCGCCACCGAGGCGTTCCCCACCAGCCCCGCCGGCTACCGCCGCCTGCTGGACTGGCTGCGTTCGCACGGTGACCTCATGGCCGTCGGCGTCGAGGGCACAGGTGCCTACGGCGCCGAACTGGCGCGGTACCTGCGGGCGAACCAGGTCACCGTCATCGACGTGGACCGGCCCGACCGGCGGGCCAGGCGTGCCAACGGAAAGTCCGACCCCGTCGATGCCTACGCCGCAGCCACCGCCGTGCTCTCCGGCCGGGCCGGTGGTACGCCGAAGACGCGCGACGGCGTCGTAGAGGCGATCCGCTCCCTGCGCGTGGTCCGCCGTTCGGCCATCAAGTCCCGTACCCAGACGATCAATCAGATCCGCACGCTCATCGTCACCGCACCCGGCGAGGTCCGTGAGAAGTTGCGCGCTCTGCCGACCGGCGAGCTGATCCGGCAGCTGGCCCGCTCGCGCCCGGGCAGCGACCACGCGGATCCGGCCTGCGCGATTCGCACCGCACTGCGACGCCTCGCCCGCCGCTACCAGTACCTCACCGAGGAGATCACCGATGCCGATGCCGAGCTGAAACCGCTGGTCGCGCAGACCGTCCCCGACCTGGTTGCGTTGCCTGGCGTCGGCACCGAAACCGCCGCCCAGCTCTTGATCACGGCGGGCGACAACCCGAACCGGCTCAGGTCGGAGGCGTCCTTCGCGCACCTGTGCGCGGCGGCGCCGATCCCGGCCAGTTCAGGTCGCACCCACCGGCACCGCCTCAACCGCGGCGGTGACCGCCAGGCCAACAACGCACTCCACACGATCGCGCTCGTCCGCATGCGCTACGACACCCGTACCAAGGACTACGTGATCCGACGAACCGCCGAAGGCATGTCCAAGAAGGACATCCTCCGGTGCCTCAAACGCTTCATAGCGCGCGAGGTCTACAAGCACCTCATCAGCTCACAGACCACACCGAAACCGCTCCTTCAGACCGCTTGACGATCTATAGGAGCTTCGCCCGACGGCATCCGGCACCCGACAGGGCCCCGGCCGCGCGGACCCGCGCGGCCGGGGCCCTCCTCGCCCGTACGGGACCCCGGACGGGACCCCGTACGGGCGAGGAGCACGACACCCCGGGGAGGGGAGGCACGACGCCCATGGGCGACATCATGATCGGTACGTGTTCGTGGACGGACCCGGCCCTGGTCTCCAGCGGCTGGTACCCGTCCGGAAGGCGGGACGCGGAGGGCAGGCTGCGGCACTACGCGGACCGGTTCCCGCTGGTGGAGGTGGACTCCACGTACTACGGCATGCCCAGCGTCCGCAACAGCCGGCTCTGGGCGGAGCGCACCCCCGACGGCTTCCGCTTCGACGTGAAGGCGTTCTCCCTGCTCACCGGCCACCCCACCCGCCCCGCCGCGGTGCCCGCCGACCTGAGGCCCGCGCTCGCGCGGCACGGCCGGGCGCGCGGCGCCCCCGCCGACCCCGGCCTCCTCGACGAGGTCTGGACCCGCTTCGCCGCGGCGCTCGGGCCGCTGCGCGAGGCGGGCCGCCTGGGCGCGGTGCTGTTCCAGCTGCCCCCGTGGGCGGCTCCCGGCCCGGACGCGCGGACGTTCCTGGAGGAGTGCCGGCGGCGGACGGCCGGATGGCGGGTGGCCGTCGAGTTCCGCCACCCCGGCTGGTGGGGCGAGGACGAGCGGACCCGTACGGCGGCCCTCCTCGGCGGCCTGGACCTCGCCGCCGTGGCCGTCGACACGGCGCGCGGCCTGCCGGGATCGCTGACGCCCGACGTGCCGGTCACCGACCCCGCCCTGTCCGTCGTACGGTTCCACGGCCGCAGCCCGGCCTGGGGGACCGGGACGAAGGAGGACAGGTTCCGCCACGACTACACGGCGGACGAACTGCGCGAGTGGGCGCCCCGCGTCCGCGCCCTCGCCGACCGCGCCGCCGAGGTGCACGTCCTGTTCAACAACTGCTGCGGGGACGCCGCCGTCCGCGCAGCCGAGGCCATGCGCCGCGTCCTCGGCGCCGAGGGCACGGAGGAAACACCCCGTACCGGCACACATGGCGGAAGCCCGGCGGGGCAGACGGATCCCCACACGATCGGCCCGGACCGGCGTGACACGCCGTCAGCATCCGGAACCGGCACACAGGAGGTGTCATGTCGCAACTGATCAGGCGCATCAAGAGGTTCAGCCGCACCCCGCAGGGCCGCCGGCTCATCCACACCGCCCGGCGCGCCGCGCTGGACCCCCGGCGGCGCACGCGCAGCCGCGGGATCCTCGGCGTGCTGCGCCGCCACTGATCCTACGCCCCGTCACGTCGCGGCCCCCGACCGGCAACTGCCGGTCGGGGGCCGCGACGTGACGGGGGTCGCCCGTCTGACACATGTCACAGCCTTCCGTGCGCCGGGTCGTTCCGGGGGAGGACGTCCGGGCCGGTGCGGCGCTGTGAGGATGGGGCGCGAAGGCACGGACCCGTGCCCCGACCGACCCTCGCAGGAGCATCCATGGCATCCTCGCCGCGCCCCGCCCTCCGCGGGCTGCGCCTCGCCGCCGTCACCTCCGGCGCCGTCCTGCTGTCCCTCACCGCCGGCGCCCTGCCCGCGCAGGCCGCGCCCGCCGCGCCCCCGGCGGCCGTCGCCGGGCACCAGGGCCGCGAACTGGACCGGCAGGCGCTCCAGGCGTCCCTCGACGCCATCCACCAGGCCGGCATGTACGGCACGTACTCCGCGGTCCGCGACGGCTCGTCGCACTGGCGCGGCGCCGCCGGGCACGCCGACGTCGACACCGGGCGGCCGGTGCGGCCCGGCTTCCGGCACCGCGTCGGCAGCATCACCAAGACCTTCACCGCCGTCGCCGTCCTGCAGCAGGTCCGCGAGGGCCGCGTCGACCTCGACGCGCCCATCGGCCGCTACCTGCCCGACCTCGTCCCCGGCGAACGCGGCCGCCTCATCACGGTCCGCATGCTCCTCAACCACACCAGCGGCCTCGGCGACCACATAGCCGCCGCGTTCCCCGGCATCGGACAGGACCCCGGCAGGGCCCTCGACGCCGGCCGCTTCCGCCACTTCGAGCCCGAGGAGCTCGTCCGCTTCGGGCTCGCCGCCCCCTCGCCCGTACCGCGCGGCACCTACGGCTACTCCAACACCAACTACGTCGTCCTGGGGCTCCTGCTCCGCGAGGTCACCGGCCAGGAGCCCGAGGAGTACATCACCCGCCACGTCATCCGCGCGGCCGGGCTGCGCCACACGTACTTCCCCCGCACGCCGTACCTGACCGGGCCGCACTCCCGGATGTACGAGTCGATGTACGGCTTCATCGACCCGGCCCGCGACTACAGCGTCTACGACATGTCCTGGGGCGGCACGGCCGGGTCCCTCGTCTCCACCATGGAGGACCTCAACTCCTTCTACCGGCAGCTCCTCACCGGCCGGCTCCTCGGCCCCGCCGAACTGCGCGAGATGAAGACCACCGTCCCCGCCTATGAGGCGCCGCCCGGCCAGGAGCCCGCCATGCGCTACGGCCTGGGCATCTACACCACCAGGCTGTCCGACGGCCGCTGGTACTGGGGCCACGACGGCGCGGTGTTCGGCGCCGGCACGATGGCGCTGTCCACGGAGGACGGCCGCCGGCAGGTCGCACTCGGCATCAACCTGATGAAGTACCAGCACATCGGCGAGGACGGCTACCCGCAGCCGCACGCGATCGACGAGGCCATGCTCCGCCACGTCGAGGGGGCTCTCGCGGACGCCCCGAGCCCGGCGGCCACCGGCCGCGCGGCGGCGCCCAGGACGCTGCCCACGGCGGCCGGGCCCCGGCCGTTCGCCGCGCCGGACCCGCTGCGGCGGTGAGACCGGGCGGGCCCGGGGCGCCCCGGGCNCGGC
>NZ_CP095474.1:4943934-4955842 GCF_023614315.1 Streptomyces sudanensis
CCGCCGCGCACCGCGGCCCGTCCGGTGGTCGACTGGAAGGGGGACGTCGAGAGGAGCCGGCGGTGTACGTCCTTCGCATCGAGCACACGGCCCGCGACCACGCCGCCTGGAAGCAGGCGTTCGACGGCGACCCGCTGGGCCGCGGCGCCCCCGGTGTCCTGCGCCACCGCGTGATGAGGCCGGTCGCGGACCCCGGCCGGATCCTGGTCGACCTCGACTTCGACGACCTGGAGCGGGCCGAGGAGACGCTGGCGCGGCTGCGGGAGCTGCGGGCCCGCGTGACCGCGGCGACCGGCCCGAAAGCGGAGATCGCGGAGATCGTCGAAACCGACCGGCCCTGACCGCGGCCGGCGCGGAACCGGCCGCGCCCGGCCGTGCGAGCGGCCGGTCCCGCGCCGGGCGCCGCGCGGAGGCGGCGGTCCGCCCGCCCGTCCGTCCCAAGGGCGCGGGCCGCCCCGGGCCGCCCCGGGCCGCCCCGCTGTCGCGGTCCGTCCGCCCGTCCGACACGGGGGCGCGGGCCGCGGTCGCGGAGCCGTTCCCCTGTCCGGCCCGCCTGTGCGCCGGGGCGCGGACGGGAGTACCGTGATCTATACACCGGCGTATGAATAGAGGCCCGACATGAGGCTGGCACCCGCGGCCCACACCTCCCGCCCCTGGCGCATCCACGGCATCGCCCACGACTTCACCGTCCAGGACGTGTGGGCGCTGCCGACCCCCGGCGGCCCGGACGACTTCCCGCGCCTGCTGCAGGCGCTGCGGTCCGGCCGTTTCCCGGACGACTCGTCGCTGCCGGTCCGCTTCCTGTGGGAGGTCAGGCGCAGGCTCGGCGCCCTGCTCGGCTGGGACGGCGGGCCGGACGGCGGCGCGCGGTTCCCGTCGCTGGTGGAGCGCCTCCCCGCCGACCTGCGGGACCGGCCCACCGGACCCCCGCCGGGAGGGCCGTTCTCGGCGCTGTACGCGACGGACGACGAGTACGCGGCCGAGCTGGCCAACCGCACGGTCCACGCCGTCATGCACCTGGGCTGGGTGCCCGACGGCTCCGGCGGCCACCGCGGCCAGATGGCCGTCCTGGTGAAACCGAACGGGACGCTCGGCACCGCCTACATGGCCGCCGTCGCGCCCTTCCGCCACCTGGTCGTCTACCCGCAGCTGATGCGCTCGTGCGGGCGCCGCTGGGAGGCGCTCGCCGACGCCGGGCGGTGACGGCGCACCGCGACGGCCCCGCCGGGAGGCCGGCGGCGCGAACCGTTCGGCACGGGAGACCACGACGGGCCCCGCGCCGGACGGCGGCCCCCGCCGTACCGGGACCCGGGGCGCCGTAGTGCGGGGAGAGGGGTCAGGAGCGGCGGCGCGGCCGGCCGCGCCGGACGCCCTGCCCGGCGCCGGAGCCGCGCCGCGGGGTCTTCCCCGGCTGCCGCCCGCCGCCCCGGCGCCGGGCCGCGCCCGCGCCGTCGGCCGCACGGCCGGCCTCCGGCTCCTTCGCCCCGGCGGCCGGGCGGCGCCCGCGCGTGCTGTTCACCGTCCGCCCGCGGACGATCCCGATGAAGTCCTCCACCAGGTCCGTCGTCCGCTCCTGCGGCCACGACAGCGCCACCCGGGACTGCGGGACGCCCGTGACCGGCCGGTACGTGAGGTCCCTGCGGTGGTGCAGCCGGGCCAGCGACTGCGGGACCACCAGCAGCCCCACGCCCGCCGCGACCAGTTCCACGGCGTCCGCCGTCGTCGCGGGGCGCTCGAACGCGGGCCGCCCCGGCGGGTGCTCCCAGTCGAGCGTGTCGTCGAGCGGGTGGAACACGATCTCGTCGGCGAGGTCCTCGGCGGACACCTCCTCGACGGCGCTGACGACGTGGTCCCTGGGCACCACGACCACCGTCGTCTCGGTGTACAGCGGGATGGCGCTGAGGTCCGTCCCGTCGACCGGCAGCCGGAGGAGGCCGGCGTCCGCGCCGCCGCGCCGCAGCACGTCCCGCGCCTCGGCGGCGGGCACCGCGACGAGGTCCAGCGGCACGTCCGGCAGCCGCTCCCGCCAGATCCGCACCCACTTCGCGGGCGTCACGCCCGGGACGTACGCGAGCCTGAACGACGGGGGTCCTTCCGAGCCTGTCACCGGGCCAGGCTACCGGCCGCGGTCGGGAACCGCGCACATGCTCGATATCCTGGGGGCATGACGTCGCACCGCACCCCCCAGACGATGAAGCCCGCGACCGCGGCGAAGAAGCTGGGGGTCTACCTCGAAGCCACCCCCGCGGAGTTCCAGGAGGGTGCCGTCTCGCGCGACGAGCTGAACGCCCTGCAGACCGATCCGCCCGAGTGGCTGCGGGAGCTGCGGCGCAACGGCCCCCACCCCCGCCCCGTGGTCGCGGCCCGGCTCGGCGTCTCCATCTCGGGCCTCGCCCGCGGCGGGGTCACCGAGGCCCTCACCACCGACCAGATCGAGGCCCTGAGGGCGGAGGACCCCGAGTGGCTGCGCAGGGAGCGGGCCACGCAGGCGGAGGTCCGCAAGGAGGCCGAGCGGATCAGGGAGAAGCGCGCCGCCGAGCAGGGCGCCGGCCCGCGCCCCTGANCCCCGCGCCCCGCCGTACGAGCGGGGAGGCACATCCCGGCCCGGCCGCCCCGAAGAGGGGAGGCCGGGCCGAGCCGTGTCCCGCGCCGCCCCGCCGTCCGCCCCGGGCCGGGGCGACCACCCGGCGGGGCGACCGCGCCGGGACTCCCGCCGGTCCGCCTCCTCCCGCCCGTCCGCCGGGACGCGGCCCCCGCCGGACATCGCCTCCGGAAGCTCCTTGAACCTCCCCCGTGGGGGAGGTCCTAGCGTGCGCTGTGGCACCGAACGAGAGCGAGGAGGGCCCATGACGGCGTTCGTACTGGTGGGAGAGGTCTTCACCGGAGGGTGGATCTGGGACGAGGTGGCGGCCCTGCTGCGGGAGGCGGGCGCCGAGGTGCACGCGGCGACCCTCCCGGCGGACGCGGGCGCGGACCTGGACGCCCACGTCCGGCACGTGGCGGAACTCGTCGACGGGACCGCCGCGGCGCGGGCCGTGCTCGTCGGGCACGGGTACGGCATCCACCCCGTGCTCGGCGCCGCCGACCTGCGCCCCGCGCGGACCGCCCGGATCGTCCACCTGGACGCGGGCATGCCCCGGGACGGGGACCCGGCGCTGAACCTCCTCCCCGACGGGGCGGTGCGCGAACGGCTGCTGCGGCCGGACGCCGGGGACGAGCCGGTGGCGCCGCCCGCGGCGCCCGGCGAGTGGAGCCGCTGGGGGAGCGTCGAGGGCGTCCCCGCCGAGGCCCTGGAGCGGCTCACCCGGCTCGCCGTGCCGCAGCCGCCGCGCACCCTCACCGCGCCGCTCCGGCTGACCGGCGCGGCCGCGGGGACGCCGACGACCGGGGTGCTGTGCAGCGCCAACGGACCGGGCATCGCCACGGTCCAGGCGCTCGTCGACCTCGGGGACCCCCGGCTCCGGGCGCTCGCCGACCCCCGGGTGACGTTCTTCGAACTCGCCACCGGCCACTGGCCGATGCTGTCGGCGCCCCGGGAGCTCGCGGACGCCCTGCTCGCCGCCGCCGCCGGCGAAGGCCACCGGCTGACCCCCGCCGGCACCAGGACACCGCCGCACCTGCGGCCGTTCCTGCTGGACGTGCCCGAGCGGCGCCGCGAACGGCACGGCCGCGTCGACCTGTACCTCCCCGACGGCGCCGGCCCCGAACGCCCCTCACCCGCCGTGCTGTTCGTGCACGGCGGGCCGGTGCCCGCCGGGGCGCGCCCCACCCCGCGCGACTGGCCCGCGTTCACGGGCTACGGCGGGTACGTCGCCGGCCTGGGCGCCGTCGGGGCCACCGTCGACCACCGGCTGCACGAGATCGCCGACTACCCCCGCGCCGCCGGGGACGTGGCCGACGCCGTGGCCCTGCTGCGGGCGGACCCGCGCGTCGACGCCGACCGGATCGCGCTGTGGTTCTTCTCCGCCGGCGGGCTGCTGTCCGCGCCGTGGCTCGCCGCGCCGCCGCCGTGGCTGCGCTGCGTGGCGGCGACGTACCCGCTGCTCGCGCCGATGCCCGGCTGGGGGACGACCGGCCCGGACTTCCGGCCCGCCGCCGCGGTCCGCACGGCCGGCCGGCTGCCGCTGGTGCTGACCCGCGTGGAGCGGGAGCGGCCCGAGATCGCGGTGACCGTCGAGGAGTTCCTCACCGCCGCGGCCGGTTCGGGGGCGGCCGTCGAGGTGGTCGACGTGCCGGGCGCGCACCACGGCTTCGAGACCGTCGACCGCACGGACGGGGCCCGCGCGGCCGTGGAGCGGGCCGTGCGCGCGGTCCTCGGCCACCTGCGCGGCGCGTGAGGCACCCGCGCGGCGCGTGAGGTGCGGGGACACGTGGGGTACNGGGGCGCCGCGGCCCGGCGGGGCGCCCCGCGCCGCGCGGACCGGGCCGCGGGGCACCGGTACGGGGGGCCCGTCCGGTCCGGGCCCGCCCCGGACGGCCGCGCGGCCCCGTCAGCGCCCGCCCGGGGCGGCCTCGCGGAGGGTGAGGTTGGCACCGGAGCGCGGGTCGAAGACGTGCATGCCCGACGTGTCGACGTACAGCTCCGCCCGCTCGCCCTCGCGCACCCGGGTCGCCGTGCCGAGCCGGGTGATGATCTGGTGGCCGCCGCCCGCCTCGGCCGCCCCGGAGTCCGCCGCCAGCTCCGCCAGGTCCTCGCTCGGCGCGGCCTCCCAGCCCTCCTCGGTGAAGTACGCGTACACGTCGGAGCCCAGGGACTCCACGACGTCCACCGTCGCGGTGAACCGGGCGCCCGGCAGGTCCGGGTCCACCAGCGCCGCGTCCTCGAACGCCTCCGGCCGCAGCCCCACGATCACGTCCCGCGGCGCCCCGGCCCGCTCCAGCCGCCGGTACGCCTCCGCGTCCAGCGGAATATCCCCGACCGCGGTGCGCAGCAGGCCCTCCTCCAGCGAGGCGTGCAGGAAGTTCATCGCGGGCGACCCGATGAAACCGGCCACGAACAGGTTGTGCGGCTGCTCGTACAGGTACTGCGGTGTGCCGACCTGCTGGACGACGCCGCCGCGCATCACCACCACGCGGTCCCCGAGCGTCATCGCCTCGGTCTGGTCGTGCGTCACGTACACGGTCGTCGTGCCGAGCCGCTGCTGGAGCCGGGAGATCTGGGTGCGCATCTGCACCCGCAGCTTCGCGTCCAGGTTGGACAGCGGCTCGTCCATCAGGAACGCCTTGGGGTCGCGGACGATGGCGCGGCCCATGGCGACGCGCTGCCGCTGGCCGCCCGACAGGTTCGCCGGCTTGCGGTCCAGGTGCTCGGTGAGGTCGAGGATCCGGGCGGCCTCCTCGACCTTCTCCCGGATCACCGCCTTGTCGGTCTTCGCCAGGCGCAGCGCGAAGCCCATGTTCTCCCGCACGCTCATGTGCGGGTAGAGGGCGTAGCTCTGGAAGACCATGGCGATGTCGCGGTCCTTCGGGGGCTCGTCGTTGACGACCCGCCCGCCGATGCGGAGCGTGCCCTCGGTGATGTCCTCCAGGCCCGCGATCATGTTGAGGGTCGTGGACTTCCCGCACCCGGAGGGCCCCACCAGGATGACGAACTCCCCGTCGGCGACGGTCAGGTCGACGTCCCGCACGGCCACGGCACCGTCCGGGTACCTCTTGGTGATGCCCTCGAGAACGATCTCGGCCACTGTCGGTGCTCCTTGGAGGGAATGCCGTAGGGGATGGGGGGTCGGGCGGGCCGCCGGTCAGCCCTTGACGGCCCCCGAGGTCAGCCCGGCGACGATGCGCCGCTGGAAGAGCAGGACGAAGACGATGATCGGCACGGTGATCACCATCGCGGCGGCGGCGATCGAACCGGTCGGCTCCTGGAACTGGCTGCTGCCGGTGAAGAACGCGATCGCCGCCGGCACCGTCCGCGCCGACTGCGTGGAGGTGAGGGAGATCGCGAAGAGGAAGTCGTTCCAGCAGAAGATGAAGACCAGGATCGCCGTCGTGAACACCCCCGGCGCCGCCAGCGGCGCGATCACCAGCCGGAACGCCTGCGCGGGCGTCGCCCCGTCGACCTTCGCCGCCTTCTCCAGGTCCCACGGGATCTCCCGGAAGAACGCCGACAGCGTGTAGATCGCCAGCGGCAGCGAGAAGGTCATGTACGGCAGGATCAGCCCCGGCCAGGTGTCGAACAGCCCCAGCGCCCGCTCGATGTCGAACAGCGGCGACACCAGCGAGATCGGCGGGAACATCGCGATCAGCAGCGACAGGCCGATCAGCAGCCGCTTGCCGGGGAAGCGCAGCCGGGCCACCGCGTACGCGGCCATCGTGCCCAGCGCCACGGCGACGACGGTGGCGATCAGCGCGATGCCGATCGAGTTGACCAGCGCCCGGGTGAACTCCGCCGTCTCGAAGATCCCCCGGTAGTTGTCCCACGTCCACCTCGTCGGGACGAAGCTGCCGTCCGCGAGCGTCGAGGGGTCCTTGAAGGACAGCGCCGCGATCCACCACACGGGGATCAGCGCGTACGCCACGACGACGACGTTGGCGACCGTCCACCCGGTCACGTTCCGCTTTCCCGAACGGGCCATCAGCGGCCACCCTCCCCGGCCCCGGGGGCAGCCGCCCCGAACAGCTTGACGAACGCGAAGGCGATCAGCGCCACGCACAGGAAGATCAGCACCGAGACCGCCGACCCGATGCCGAGGTTGAGGGCGGTGAACAGGTTGTCGTAGCCGAGGATCGACACCGAGCCGGTGCCGTGCGCCCCGGCCGTCAGCACGTAGATGCTGTCGAAGACGCGGAACGCGTCCAGGGTGCGGAACAGCAGCGCCACCAGGATCGCCGGCTTCATCAGCGGCAGCGTCACCCGGGTGAAGCGCTGCCACCCGCCCGCCCCGTCCACCATCGCCGCCCGCAGCGTCTCCTCCGGCACCAGCGCCAGCCCCGCCAGGAGCAGCAGCGCCATGAACGGCGTCGTCTTCCACACCTCCGCCAGGATGATCAGGCCCAGCGCCGGCCACCGCTCCGTCAGCGGCGCCTCGCCGGCCGGCAGCAGCGCGGCGAGGTACCCGGTGCCGGGAGTCCATGCGTACTGCCAAGAGAAGGCGGCTACGACGGTGACGATGCCGTACGGGACGAGGACCGCCGTGCGGACCGTGCCCCGCCCCACCACCGTGCGGTGCATCACCAGCGCCAGCGCCATCCCGAGCACCAGCTCGACCGCGACCGAGACGACGGTGATGAACACCGTCACCCCGAACGCCTCCCACCAGAACGGCGACGACAGCACCGCCGCGTAGTTGTCCAGCCCCACGAACTCCGCCCGCCCGGGGAAGCGCAGGTCGTAGCGTTGCAGCGACAGGTAGAGCGCGTAGCCGATCGGGTAGGCGGTCACGGCCGCCATCACCAGCACGGCGGGCGCGCACAGCAGCCACCCGAGCCGGCGCTCCTGCCGCGCCCCCTCGGACAGCCCCGCGGCCGAGGACGGCGCACCCGGCGCCGCGCCGCCCCCGGCCCTCTCCTGCACCGCGTGCTTCACGGGATCAGCCCCTTCGACTGGAGGGCGTCCTCGATCTGCCCCTCGATGGTCTCCACGGACCGGCGGGGGTCGATCGCCGAGGGCGGGGACAGGGTGTGGGCGATGACGATGGACACGTTCTGGTAGGCGGGGGTGCGGGGGCGGACGCTGGCGTTCTCCAGCGCCCGGCGGATGGCGTCGGCGAACGGGTAGTTCCGCACGAACTCCGCGTCGGAGTACAGCTCCCGCAGCGTCGGCGGCAGCCCGCCCTTCACGGCCGCCTCGATCTGGTTCTCCCGGTTGCGCAGGCACAGCGCCGCCTCGAACGCCTGCCGGGGGTGGCGGGAGTACGCGCCGACCGCGAGGTCGTTCCCGCCGATCGTGGGTCTGGCGGGCCGTGCGGCGTCCACCCTCGGGTACGGGGCCCAGCGCAGGTGCCTGAACAGCTCGGGGTTGTTGGCCTTCATCGACGGGTGGACGAACGGGTAGTTCAACTGGAACGCCGCCCGCCCGGACTCCATCGCGAGCCGGTTCTGGTCCTCCATCTGGTTCGGCAGCGACGGGTCGGCCGCCGGGGACCTGGCGAGGTCCCGCATGATCGTGGCCGCCCGGACCGCCGGCGGCCCCAGGGCGGGGGCGGTCGCCCCGGCGTCGAGGATGGAGCCGCCCGCGCTGGCCACGAGCGTGTTGAACCAGACCGTCAGGCCCTCGTACTGGGCGCCCTGGATCTCGATGAAGTGGGGTCTGCCCTCGGCGGCCAGCCGGCGGGCGGCGGCCAGCATCTCCGCCCAGGTGCGCGGCGGCTTCTCGACGAGGTCGGCGCGGTACCAGAGCAACTGCGTGTTGGTGTTGTACGGGACCGCGTACAGCCGGTCCTTCCACATGCCGGTCTGCAGGGGCACCTCCAGGGTGCCCTGCTCGGCGCGGCGGCGCGCCTCGCCGGTCCACGGCCGGATCCAGCCCGCCTCGGCGAACTCGGCGGCCCAGGTGACGTCCAGGCCCATGATGTCGATGGAGGAGTCCTCGGCCGCCAGCCTGCGCACCAGTTGCTGCCGCTGCCCGTCGGCGGTGCGCGGCAGCTTGTGGTACACGATCCGGTAGCGGCCGTCCGCCGCGCGGGTGCAGTTGCGCGCCGCGGAGTCCAGCGCCCCCGAGTCGTCGGGGAAGTTGTACCAGTTCAGCACCGGGGCACCGGCCCGCTCGCCGGAACCGCAGGCGGCCAGCGGCGACGCCAGCAGCGGCAGCACGAGCAGCGCCCGCAGCCCGCGGGCCGCGCCGCGCACGCGGGCCGCGGACNNCCCGGCGGCGCGCCCGCGGGCCCGCCCCGGCCGCTGCCGGGCGGTGTCTTCGCGGACCTTTCCTGACATGGGGCCGACGGTAGGCCCCGCCGGCCGCCCGGGGCGCGCGGCGCAGGGGGCCGCGGCACACGGCCACCCGAGTGGCCGACCCCGGGGCCGAGGGCCGGCGGCCCGGCCGCCCTCGCCTGCGCGTCCCGCGGGAGCCTCAGTGTGGTGGCCGTATGCGGACCGGGCCCACCCACAGCAGTCCGCCGCCGGGTGCCGGGGGCTCCGCGCGAGGTGTCGGCCGGGCGGCCGGGCCGGGGCCCGGGGTCTCCGGCGCGCGGCGCCGGCCGGCGTCGTACGCCGCGCGCCGCGCCGGGTCGCGCAGCACCCCGTACGCGGCGACCACCGCGTCCAACCGCCCGGCGGACGCCCGGCGTTCGGTCTCGTCGCGGCCCGGGGCGCCGTCCGGGTGCAGGGCGCGGACGAGCCGCCGGTAGGCGGAGGTGATCTGCCGGGCCGACGCCGTGGGCGCCACCCCCAGCACCGCGTAGGGGTCGCGCCGGGCGCCGTCGGCATCCCGTCCCGTCGTCACCGTCGTCACCTCGCAGCGGTCGGTGTCGTCACGCGCTCCCCGGTCGCGGGCGGGCCGGTCAGCCCAGGGAGCGCCGGTCGTGGTCGCTGGCCCGGCGCAGCTCGTCCGTCCGCCGCGCCACGTCCTCGGCCCGCGCGGCCAGCTCCGGGTACCGGTCCCGCAGGTGCGGGGCGGCGTCGGCGAGCGGTCCGACGAGGCCCGCCGCGTCGTCGTCGGCGAGTGCCTCGGCGAGCCGGCCGACCGGTGACCGGGCCTGGCCGGCGAGGTCGTCGAGCGCGGTGATCTGCCCGGCGAGCTGCCGCAGGTCCGCGGCGTTGCGCCGGGCCCACGCGCTCACCGACCGGTCGGCGGCCCGCCGGTCGCGGGTCGCCTTGACCCGCTGGTCGCCCGTCGCGCCGTGGCCGCCGTCCGGCCGCAGGCGCAGGTACCGGCGCTCGGCCGCCTGCCGGCTGGCCACGCCGAGCGGGCCGGCCAGGTCGGCCCAGCTGGCGCCCGCCGTACGGGCCGTCTCGATGAGCGCGGGCTCCCAGTCCGCCAGGCGCCGCCGCACCTCCCTGAGCAGCAGCAGCGCCGCGAGAGCGTCCTGCGTGCCCGGCGAGGGGTCCTCCGGGCCGGTCCGCCCCCCGTCCGCCCGGGTGTCGTGCGCGGTGCGGATCGCCTCGTCGATCGTGCTCAGTGCGGCCGCGGCGGCGACGAAGGAACCGGGGGGCGGTGAGGGCGGCGCGGGCTGCTCGGCTTCGCTCACAGGGCCTCCTCCACGGGGGTGAACAGTCATCGTTTCGACGACTTGGGGAGTTGTCATCGTTCCGATGACATGTTACAACGGGAGACAGGTGAACGCATTGGCATGGAGTAGCCGAGCCAGTGGAGGTGTTTCACGATGTTGATGCGCACCGATCCGTTCCAGGAGTTCGACCGGATCGCCCAGCGGCTCCTCGGCGCGTCCGGGACGTGGTCGCGGCCCACGGCGATGCCGATGGACGCGTACCGCGAAGGTGACGAGTACGTCATCGCCCTCGACCTGCCGGGCGTGGACCCCGACGCCATCGACGTCGACGTCGAGCGGAACATGCTGACGGTGAAGGCCGAGCGCAGGCCGCAGGCGAAGACCGAGAACGTGCAGATGGAGCTCTCCGAGCGCCCCCTGGGGGTGTTCTCCCGCCAGGTGATGCTGGCCGACACCCTCGACGTGGAGAACATCAAGGGCGACTACGACGCGGGTGTCCTCACGCTGCGCATCCCGATCGCCGAACGCGCCAAGCCGCGCAAGATCGCCATCAGCGCCACCGGTGAGGGCTCGCGCAAGCAGATCGGCGGCTGACCGGACCTGGCCCACGGAGCGGGCGGGGGCCGACCGTCCCCGCCCGCGGGCCGGAAGGGGCGTGCGATGCGCATGAGGTGGGAGTCCTTCCTGGACGCGGTCCGGGAACGCGGCGAGTACCCGTCGCCGCACGAGGCGGAGCGCGCCGCCAGGGTCGTCCTCGCGCTGCTCGGGGCGCACCTGGTCGGGGAGGTGCGGACCGAACTGGCCGCCAGACTGCCGGAGACCTTCGAACTGATCCTGCTCAACCCCCTCCAGGCCGCCGAGCCCCTCTCCCCCGAGCGGTTCACCCGCGCCACCGCGGCATGGATCGAGGGAGCCACCGAGGAGACCGCCAAGTGGGACGCCGGCGCCGTGCTGAGCGTCGTCGCCGACGCCGCGGGCGACGACCTCATGCGCCGCGTCCTGCTCCAGCTCCCTCCGGGGTACGACCTTCTCTTCGGCCGCCCGCGGGCGGCCTGACCACCACAGACGACACGCGGTCGCCCACGGGCGCGACCGGGGAGGAAAGGCTTTCCAGCATGACGTGGCAGGAACTCGTGGACCGCATCCGCACCGCCGGCCGCTACGACTCCGACGCGGAGGCCGAGCGCGTGCTGCGGGCCGTGCTGACGGTACTGGGCGGCCAGGTCGTCGGCGAGGAGCGCTGCGAACTGGTGCGGGTCCTGCCCGCCGAGGCCGGCGCCCTGCTCGCCTCCCAGGTGCCGGTCACCGAGCCCCTCACCGCACCGGGGTTCGTCGACCACGTCGCCCGCGCGCTGGCGCCGTTCACCGTCGCCGAGGCCCGCTGGGCCACCTCCACGGTCCTGACCGTCGTCGCCGCGTACGCGGGCGACCCCCTCACGCGGCGGATCCTCGCCGGACTGCCCCGCGGCTACGCGCTCCTGTTCGGCCTGGCCGAACTGGCCCCCGCCGCCTGACGCGACGCCCCCGCCGGCCCGGACCGGGCGGCCCGCGGCGGGACCGGGGCNGGGGNNNGNTGNGNNAGGCNGCAGGGCGCCGTGCGCGCGGCCACCACGTCCTGCGGCAGGGCGCCGACGGCGTCGGCGGCGAGGGCGCCGTGCGCGTGCGGCCGCCACCGCGACGGGGCCGGGACGTCCGCACGTGCCGCGGCCGGTACCGCCGTTCCGCCCGGGTTCCGCCCCGGCCGGGGCCCTGTCCGGGCTGCGGACCCCGTCGGCTCCCGTCCGCCCGGACCTCACCAGGCC